>NZ_JBFAWH010000023.1:77770-118778 GCF_040680235.1 Streptomyces sp. NPDC052101 | reverse complement strand
GGGCTTTCCTCCGGGCTTCCCTTCGTTCTTGCGTTTCCGACTCTATCAGATCTTTTCTCGATCCGATTTCCTCGGTGCTTTCCAGGTTCTCGCTTAGCTTTCGCTCGGCGTTTCCCTTTCCGGCGGTTCCGACTCTATCAGATCCTTTCGGCGTCTGACTCCCAGTCAGGGGGGCTTGTCTTCCCGGCCGTTGGGCCGTTCCGACGTCTCAAACCTTAGCGGATCCGCTCGGCGATTCCCAATCGGGCCGCCGGGCTTCCATTCGAATTGAATTCGGGCACGCCGAAATCAACCCGTACGGGAGATCGTGCTGATGATCTGAGGAGTGCCGCTCGAGGCGGCGGAGGTGCTGCCGAAGAACCGTTACGGCCCCGTGGCAACCCGGAGAACTTTACGGAACGGGCAGGAGCGCGTCAACCCTCTCCCGTCAAGATCTTTTCCAACAACCTCAGTCGAGGTCGCTGAGGCGACCGCCGGCGTCCGGCTGGGCGTGCTCGACCCTGCGCAGGAGCCTGGTCAGGACCTCTCCGAGCACCGCGCGCTCCGCCGGGGTGAGGTCCTGGAGGAGGTCCTCCTCGAAGACGGTCGCCAGGCGCATCGCCTCCAGCCACTTCTCACGGCCCTCGGGGGTCAGCTCGACAATCACCCGAACGCGGTTGGACTCGTCACGCTCCCGGGTGACGAGCCCCTCGGTGACCATGCGGTCGATCCGGTGGGTCATCGCGGCCGGTGTGAGGCCGAGGCGCTTGGCGAGGTCGCTGGGGCCCAAGCGGTAGGGGGCACCGGAGAGGACCAGCGCCTTGAGGACCTCCCACTCGGCGTTGCTGATGCCGAGGGCAGAGGTCTGGCGGCCGTAGGCGACGTTCATCCGGCGGTTGAGCCGGGACAGCGCCGACACGATCTTCTCCACCTGGGGGTCCAGCGCCTGGAACTCGCGCTGGTAGGCGGCGATCTGCTCTTCGAGGGTCGGCTCTGTGACGTCGGGGGCGGTGTCGGCCATGGGCGCAGTATGGCACGCAGCCCCTTTGCCTTGAAGTCCTTCACTGTGTAGTCTTTAGCTTCGAACTTTAGCTTTGAAGTCTTCAGATCTAACTAGTGAGAGAGGTGAACGTGACCAGGGCGATGGGCGCAGCGATGCGCCGGATCCACGTGGGCAACGCACTCAGCGCCTTCGGGCTCGGCTTCACGGTCCCGTACCTGTACGTCTATGTGGCGCAGGTGCGGGGTCTGGGCGCCATGACGGCGGGACTCGTGCTCGCCGTCTTCGCCGTGGCCGCGCTGATCGTGCTGCCGTTCGCCGGCCGGGCGATCGTGCGGCGCGGCCCTCTGCCGGTCCTGCTCGCCGCCCTGGTCACCGCCGCGCTCGGCGCGCTGAGCCTGGGCCTCGCGGGCAGCGCCGCCGCCGTACTGCTGTCGGCCTCGGCGCTCGGTGCCGGGCAGGCCGTGATGCAGCCGGCGCTGGCGACGATGATCGTGGACTGCTCGTCGGCCGACACGCGGTCGCGGGCGTTCGCGATGCAGTTCTTCCTGCAGAACCTGGGGCTCGGTGTCGGTGGGCTCATTGGCGGTCACCTCGTCGACACCACGCGCGTGTCGTCGTTCACGCTGCTGTTCGCGATCGAGGCGGCGATGTTCCTGCTGCTGGTCGTGGTGATGGCGACCGTGCGGATGCCGCACTCGCCGAAGCTGGAGGACGCGCCGGCGCAGTCGGCGAAGGGCAGCTGGAAGCGGCTGCTCGGGAACCGGGCGATGGTGCAGCTGTGTGTGCTGGGCTTCGTGCTGTTCTTCGCCTGCTACGGCCAGTTCGAGTCCGGGCTGAGCGCGTACGGCGTCGAGGCCGCCGGGATATCCACGTCCGCGCTGGGGACGGCCCTGGCCGCGAACACGCTGATGATCGTGGTGGCCCAGTTCGCCGTGCTGAGGTTCGTGGAGCGGCATCGGCGGTCCCGGGTGATCGCCGGTGTCGGGCTGATCTGGGCCGTCGCCTGGCTGGCCGCGGGGTACGCGGGGCTGGGCCACGGCAGCCAGGAGATGGCGACGGCCGCGTTCGTGTCGACGTACGCGCTGTTCGGGCTGGGTGAGGCGATGCTGTCGCCGACGGTTGCTCCGCTGGTGGCCGATCTGGCGCCGGAGGGGATGGCCGGTCAGTACAACTCGGCGTTTGCGCTGGTCAAGCAGCTGGCGTTGGCCGTTGGGCCGGCCGTGGGCGGGCCGCTGGGGGCCTCGCTGCACGCGCCGTACATCGTGACGTTCCTGCTGTTCTCGCTGGGGATCACGGTGCTGGCGCTGCGGCTGGGGCGGCGGCTTACGGATGTGCAGGACCGGCCTTGGCTGGCGCGCGGGACTCGGGTGGTCACGCGCGGCGGTGCGCCTGCCGAGCCGGTGACCGCGGAGGCGTAAGGCACCCGGTGCTGGTGCGGGGCACGTCCGGGGCGCTGCTCGCTGTGAGGTGCCGCTGCGCCCCGAACACGGCGGCCCCGCACCCTCACGGCGCCTAGCCCTTCGGCAGTACGAACTCGCACCACACGGCCTTGCCGCCGCCAGGCGTTCTGCGGCAGCCCCAGTGGGATGCGATCGTCGCGACGATGGCGATGCCGCGGCCCGACTCGTCGCCCGGCTCTGCGCGGCGGCGGCGCGGCAGGTGGTCGTCGCCGTCCGTGACCTCGATGATCAGGCGGCGGTCGGTGCGGCGGAGCCGGAGCCGCATGGGTGGGGTGCCGTGTTGGAGGGAGTTGGCGACCAGCTCGCTCGCGGCGAGGACGCCGAGGTCGTGCAACTCGACCGGGAAGCGCCAGCTCGTCAGCACGCCGGAGGCGAACGCACGGGCGCGGGGAGCCGCTTCGATGCCGCCGAGGAGTTCCAGCGCCGCGTTGCGGAAGAGGTCACCGTCGGGGCCCGTACGCGCCGGGTGCTGGAGGACGAGGACGGCGACGTCGTCGTCGTGGTCGGCGGTGACGCCGGCCGAGCGGACCAGGCGGTCGCAGACGACCTGCGGGGTGCCGGTCGCGCCGGCCAGGGCGTGTTCCAGGGAGGCGATTCCCTCGTCCAGGTCCTCGTCGCGGCGTTCGACCAGGCCGTCCGTGTAGAGGACCGCGGTCGACCCGGGGCCCAGCGCGATCGAACCCGACGCGTGCATCCAGCCGCCGGTGCCGAGTGGTGGGCCGGTGGGTTCGTCGGCGCGGGAGACCGTGCCGTTCTCGTCGCGGACCAGGATCGGCAGGTGCCCGGCGGAGGCGTACACCAGTCGGCCCTCGTTGGGGTCGTGGACGGCGTAGACACAGGTGGCGATCTGGTTGGCGTCGATCTCGGTGGCGAGGCCGTCGAGGAGCTGGAGCACCTCGTGCGGGGGCAGGTCGAGGCGGGCGTAGGCGCGGACGGCCGTGCGGAGCTGGCCCATGACCGCGGCCGCGCGGACGCCCCGGCCCATCACGTCGCCGATGACCAGCGCCGTACGGCCGCCGCCCAGGGTGATGACGTCGTACCAGTCGCCGCCGACGGCCGCTTCCGTGCCGCCCGGATGGTAGGTGGCGGCGATGCGCAGGTCGTCGGGTTGTTCCAGTTCCTGGGGCAGGAGGGAGTGCTGGAGGGTGACCGCTGTCTCGCGCTGGCGGCGCTCGCTGGCGCGCAGCCGTTCGGCGGCCTCGGCGTGGTCGGTGACGTCGGTGGCGAAGACGAGGACGCCGCCGTCGCGGTCGCCGTCCTCGGCGACAGGGGTGCAGGTGAAGGTGTAGGAGCGGCCGTCGACGGCCTTGCGGGACTTCAGGGTGCGGGGCTTGCCGCTGCGCAGCACCTGGTCGAGGAGCGGGAGCAGGCCCAGTTCGGAGAGTTCGGGCAGCGCCTCGCGGGCGGGGGAGCCGGTGGGGCGGGCGCCGAAGGCCGTCGTGTAGGCGTCGTTGACATAGGCGATGCGGTGGTCCGGGCCGTACACGAGCGCGACCAGGGCGGGGACGCGGTCCAGGACGTCGCGCGCGGGCAGCTCGTCGACGGCGGGCACCGGGGGTGTCTCGCCGGCCGGCTGTTCGGCGCGGGCCGCGGGCACGGAGCCTTCCCCCCGCCGGTCCGGGGAGACCGGGGTCTCGGTCCGCGCGGCGGCGCGGCGCTGCGTTCCGGGGAGCCGGGCGCTCCAGCGCGTGAAGTTCACTTGGGAAGAAGCCTCGTGGGTGCTCAGGACGGGTGGGTGGTCCGTCCGCGGACGTGGGGCAGTCTGGCAGGGGGCGCGCCGCGGCGACATCCGTCAGACGCCTGGGCGAGCCGGGGAGTTCCTGGGTCCGGTCAGGACGACCCCTTCGGGTCGTCCGAGGGGCTGTGAGGAGGCTTTCCACCGGCCGCGAGTTCGAACTCCGCTCGCGGATGTTCGAGTGAACCGAGCGAGACGATCTCCCTCTTGAAGAGTCCGGCAAGGGTCCATTCCGCCAGGACCCGGGCTTTCCGGTTGACGGTGGGCACCCTGCTGAGGTGGTAGACGCGGTGCATGAACCAGGCAGGGTAGCCCTTCAGCTTGCGGCCGTAGACCTGGGCGACGCCCTTGTGCAGGCCGAGGGAGGCGACCGAGCCGACGTACTTGTGGGCGTACGTCTGCAGGGGTTCGCCGCGCAGCGCGTGGGCGATGTTGTCGCCGAGGGTGCGGGCCTGGCGTACGGCGTGCTGGGCGTTGGGGGCGGTCTCGGTGCCCGGCTCGGCGGCGGTGACGTCGGGTACGGCCGCCGCGTCTCCGGCCCCCCAGGCGTGTTCCGTGCCGTCGACGGTCAGCTGGGCGGTGCATTTGAGCCGGCCGCGGTCGGTGAGCGGCAGATCGGTGGCGGCGAGCAGCGGGTGCGGTTTGACGCCGGCGGTCCACACGACCGTACGGGTCGGGAAGCGCTGGCCGTCGCTGAGGACGGCGACACGGCCGGCGCAGGAGTCCAGGCGGGTGCCGAGGAGGACCTGGATGTTGCGGCGGCGCAGCTCGGTGACGGTGTAGCGGCCCATCTCCTCGCCGACCTCGGGCAGGATGCGGTCGGAGGCCTCCACCAGGATCCATTTCATGTCCTCGGGGCGGACATTGTGGTAGTAGCGCGCGGTGTAGCGGGCCATGTCCTCCAGTTCCGCGAGTGCCTCCACGCCCGCGTAGCCGCCGCCCACGAAGACGAAGGTGAGGGCGGCGTCGCGGATCGCGGGGTCGCGGGTGGAGGAGGCGATGTCCATCTGCTCGATGACGTGGTTGCGCAGGCCGATGGCCTCTTCGACGGTCTTGAAGCCGATGGCGTACTCGGCGAGGCCCGGGATGGGCAGCGTGCGGGAGATCGAGCCGGGGGCGAGCACCAGTTCGTCGTAGCCGAGGAGTTCGGCCGCTCTGCCCTCCTCGGCGGTGGCGAGCGTGGAGACGGCGGCGGTGCGCACCGCGTGGTCGATGGCGGTGACCTCTCCGATGACGACGTGGCACTGGTCCAGGAGGCGGCGCAGCGGTACGACGACATGACGAGGGGAAATCGAACCCGCGGCCGCTTCGGGAAGGAACGGCTGGTACGTCATGTAGGGGTCGGGGGTGACGACCGTGATCTCGACCTCACCCCGCTTCAGCTCGCTCTTCAGCTTCCGCTGGAGACGCAGGGCCGTGTACATCCCGACGTAGCCGCCGCCGACAACCAGAATGCGCGCACGTTCCTTCACCATCCCATGACGCACCCGGCGCAGTTGTTTGTCCACAGCCCCGGCAATTTGTGTGACTGGCGGCCGGGTGTGCCCGCGGTCGGCGCCGGTGTCGGGACGGGACGAAAGGGGGCAGGTCAGCGGGGGCGGGCGATGGGGCGCGAAGGTGAGGAAAGGGGACGTACGAGACCCGTACTCCGATCGGGGGGCGCACTGTGCGGAACCTGCCCCTTCTGAATTGACTTCCTCTCAACTATGTTCGTGTGTCGACGGGGTGTAGGGAATGTGGTCGAACGGGTATCGCGACGGGCGGACCCGGTCGAGACCGAGGTCAGTTCCACGCACTCCCGATTCAGTGACGGGGAGAGTCTCCGGGGGGAGACGTCATTACCGGGGGAACACATGCATGTTCAGGACACACATTGGTCATCCGCAGCCGCCATCGCGTCCGCAGGCGGGGCGGTGAGCCCGGCGGCGGGCAACGGACGCGGGGACGGGTCGCGTACGGCGCCGCTGCGGGTCGACGCACAGCGCAATCTGGAGCACGTGCTGCGTGCGGCGCGTGAGGTCTTCGGCGAGCTGGGCTACGGCGCGCCGATGGAGGACGTGGCGCGGCGCGCGCGGGTCGGGGTCGGCACGGTGTACCGGCGCTTTCCCAGCAAGGACGTGCTGGTCCGGCGGATAGCCGAGGAGGAGACGGCACGGCTGACCGAGCAGGCGCGGACCGCGCTCGGGCAGGAGGACGAGCCGTGGTCGGCGCTGTCGCGGTTCCTGCGGACCTCGGTGGCGTCGGGGGCGGGGCGGTTGCTGCCGCCCCAGGTGCTCGTCGGCTCCACGGGTTCGGCCGGGTCGGGTGCTTCGGCGGGCGCCGCTGAAGAGGCCCGGGTGCCTCAGCAGCGGGTGCAGCCGGGGGCGGGTGAGCTTCGGCTGGTGCCCGGAGAAGCCTCCGGTGCTGCCGATGACAGCGGGGTCAGGGCGTTGCTCGAAGTGGTCGGGCAGCTGGTGGAGCGGGCTCGGGCGGCCGGGGAACTGCGGGCGGATGTGTCCGTGTCCGATGTGCTGCTGGTGATCGCCACGGCGGCGCCGTCCCTGCCGGATCCGACGCAGCAGGCCGCTGCGAGTGCGCGGCTGCTGGACATTCTGCTGGAGGGGCTTCGGTCTCGGCCGATGTAGGGGCCGGGGTCGGTTCGGAGTGGGCGGTGCATGTGGTCGTCGGACTGCGGGTGCGTGGGGGCTGGTCGCGCAGTTCCCCGCGCCCCCGGGGAAGCTGCCGCGCCGCCTGCGCCAGAGGCGTCCCCGTGTCTGAGGCATTCCGTCTCGCAGCTCACCCGTCTTGCGGCTCACCCGTTCGGGTAGTGGTCGTAGGTCTGTGCTGGCCAGGGCCCTCGGATGAGTGGATGCGGTGAACAGGGGGTCCTTGAACAAAAGGCAATGTGGCACTCTGAGCCGGTGACGGGTTGGGCTGGGCCGGCGTCGGGGGCTTTCCGCGATGAGCGTTGACGGGTGGGACGAGTCACGCGGTGACGACGCGGGCGCGGAGTCCGCCACCGGGCCGACCTCGCCCCAGGTACCGCGTCAGGTGCCCCATCAGGGCGGCCGTCCGGCTTCCTCCGGCGGGCGGAGCCACGAGAGCGTACCGGCCCAGCGCGAGGGCAGTGCGCTGCCGCCGCCCCGGGAGGGGCCGCCCGACGACGGCAAGCTGATCGAGCGGATGCGCGGCGGTGACGACTCCGCGTACGAGGAGCTGTACCGGCGGCATGCGGACGCCGTACGGCGGTACGCCCGCACCTGCTGCCGGGACGGGCACACCGCCGACGACCTCACCGCCGAGGTGTTCGCCCGGATGCTGCAGGCGGTGCGCGGGGGATCCGGTCCCCGGCACGCCGTCCGCGCCTATCTGCTGACGTCCGTGCGGCGCGTCGCCGCGCACTGGACCAGGTCCGCCCGGCGTGAGCAGCTCGTCGACGACTTCGCCACCTTCGCCCAGCAGGCCGCCCGGGGCTCGGAGGCCGCCGCCGACGACACACTGGGCCTCGGCGCCGATGTGCGCGCGATGCACGAGGCCGAGCAGTCCATGGCCATGCGGGCCTTCCGCTCGCTGCCCGAACGCTGGCAGGCCGTGCTGTGGCACACCGAGATCGAGGACGAGTCCCCGAGCGATGTGGCCGTGCTGTTCGGACTGGACGCCAACGGCACCCGGGTCCTCGCCAGCCGCGCGCGCGAGGGCCTGAAGCAGGCCTATCTCCAGGCCCACGTCAGCGCCTCGCTCTCCGGTGACGAGGAGTGCGCCCGCTACGCCGACCAGCTCGGCGGCTACGCCCGCCGCAAACTGCGCGTCCGCGCCGAGCGGGGCCTGCGCAAGCACCTGGAGGAATGCGGCAGGTGCCGGCTGGCGGCCGCGCAGATCGAAGAGGTCGCCGGCGGTATCCCCGGTGTCGTCCCGGTCGCGGTCATCGGCTGGTTCGGGGCCGCCGGGTACGCCAAGGCGCTCGGGATCGTCGCCGGCAGCGCCGGGGTCGGGGCGGCGGGTGCGGCTGCCGCGGCCACCGGGTCGTCCGGCGGGGCCGGTGGCGCGGGCGGGGCCGCGGCCTCGGAGGGGCTCGGGGCGCCGGTGAAGGCGGGGATCGCGGCCGGTGTGGTCGCGGTGGCCGCCGCCGCGGTGGCCCTGGCGCTGGTGAACGACAGCCATCCGCCGGCGAAGGAGGTGGCGAAGCCCGCGCCGTCCGCGCCGGTCGTGCAGCCCCCGGCGCCGAAGCCGACCCCGTCGCGGAAGAAGCCCTCACCGGCGCCGGTGGTGCTCGCCCCGGAGCGGGCCCCCACCCCGGCACCGACGCCCACGCCGAAACCTTCGCCCAAGCCGACGCCCAGGCCCCGGCCGACTCCCACCCCCACCCCCACGCCGCCGCCCCCCGCACCGACGCCGCCACCGACCCCGGCGCCCACTCCGCCGCCGACGCCCACCGTCTACGAGGTGAGCGACCTCAGCTACGACGTCGACGGCGACGGCACCCGGCCCGTGATCCAGCTCGGCGAGAGCAGCTGGGTGTGGCAGCGCTACGGCATGTCGATCGGCGGCAAGCAGTACGCGCGCGGGGTGACCGTGCACGGCGAGTCCTCCGTGACCGTCGCGCTCAACCGGCAGTGCACCGCCTACGACGCGCTGGCGGGCGTGGACGACATGACGCTCGGCCTCGGCAAGGTGTCCTTCTCCGTCTACGCCGACGGGGTCCGGCTGTGGCAGTCCGGCATGGTCAAGGGACGTGACCAGGTCGTGCCCGTCCATGTGGACCTGTCCGGGCGCAGGACCGTACGGCTCGTCGTGCAGCCGCACAGCAACTTCCTCGACCGGGCGGCCCTCGCGGACTGGGCGGAGTCCCGGTTCACCTGCCGGTAGAGCCGGGAGGCTGGCGCAGCCGGGAGACTGGTGAAGCCACGGACGCCGTGGCTGGTCGGGGCCGCCGTGGCTAGCCGGGCTCGGTGGTCGTCTCCGTGGCGCCCAGGTCCCGCAGTACATCGGCCGCGTCGAGGGTCGCGCCCCGGGCGCGCTCGGCCGCGTACCGCTCGGCCGGCAGGGCAGCGCGGGCCTCGGCCTGCGCCTGGGTGGCCTCGCTGTGCTCCGGCTCGGGACGGAGATTGCCGTCACGCCAGTGGTCCGCGGCGGCGAACAGCCGTACCGCACCGGCCAGGTCGCCGCCCCGGGCGCGCAGACCGGCCGCGATGTCCACCAGTCCCGCCGTGATCGACTCCGCGCAGCGCTGGGCCACGGCCTCGCGGAGCGCCTCGGCGACGATCGGCAGACCGTGCGCGGGGCCCGACTCGGCGGCGGCCAGCAGCGCCTCGACGGTGCGCAGGGCCGCCATGAACTGCGGTGGCGGGGTGCCGCGGTGCGTCACCACGCGCGACGCCTCGTACAGCTCGCGGGCGGCTGCGGTGTCCCCGTCGTGCAGGGCGATGTGGGCGCGCATCAGCAGCACGAAGTCACGCGATTCCGGCACGGCGTACCGGTCGGCGGCCGCTGCCGCCTCGTCCAGGGCTGCCAGCGCGGTCTTCGGGTCGCCGGAGCGGTAGGCGATCTCGGCGAGCCGGGCCATCAGGAACGGCGACTCGGCGTAGGCACCCACCTCGTAGGCGAGGCGGAGCGCCTCCTCGTACTCACCGCGGGCCTCGCCGAACCTGCCGCGTGCCATGGCTGCCTCGCCGGCCGCGCTGCACACCTGGGCGCGCATCCAGCGGTCCCCGACGCGCCGGCTGAGCGTCCGCAGCTCGGCGAGATCCTCGTCCACGCCCCGCAGGTTGCCCGGGGAGTCGACGGTCATGTGGGTGCGGTACATCAGGGAGACGCCGATCTCCCAGTCGCCGCCGTACGCACGGCAGTTGGCGACGGCCGCGGCCATGTCGGGGCCGACGTCGATGGAGCCGCTCAGGTAGTAGGAGGTCAACGGCCAGACGATGCCCGGGAGCCGGGCGGACCGGGGACCGCCGTGCTCGAAGGCGGCCCGGACGCGCGCGATGTACTCCGGGGCGCGCGGGTCGGCCGCGAGATGCCCGGTGCCGGTCTCGGAGGTCAGGAACAGGTGGAGCATCCGCAGATCCATCCGCAGATCCCGCAGCGGATGCCCGGCCTCGCCGTCGGGCGCGGCGAGGAGGGCGCCCACCGGGTCGGCCGACTCCACCAGCTCCATCAGCCCCGTCGCCCTCCCGCCGGCTGCGGGGTCCTGCGGTGCGTCCGAGGTCGCCAGGGTGTCGAGGGCCGCGCTCAGGCGCAGGACGAGCCGGACCCGGGACACCGCCTCCTGACGGTGGTTGCGCAGCCACCAGAACCAGCCGATGGCCAGGACGATCGCCCCCGCCTCCGGCTCGTCGCCGGCGCGCACGGCCCGGTCCAGGGCCGCCCGGATGTTGTCCAGCTCGCTCTCCAGACGGGAGATCCAGGGGAGCTGGTCCGCCGACCTCAGACGCGGCTCGGCCTCCTCGACCAGCGCCCGCACCCACGCGCGGTGCCGTCGCTCGGTGGCGGCGCGCAGCCCGGGGACCTCGGCCGCGCGCTCGGTGGCGTACTCGTGGATGGTCTCCAGCATGCGGTAGCGCATGCCGCCGCCGGAGGCGTCCGGAGCGGCGATGACCAGGGACTTGTCGACCAGGGCGCCGATCAGGTCGGCCGCCGGGCCGGTGCACACGGCCTCGGCGGCCGCGAGGTCCCAGCCGCCGGCGAACACCGACACCTCGCGCAGCACCGTGCGCTCGCGCTCGTCCAGCAGGTCCCAGGACCAGTCGACGACCGCGCGCAGGGTCTGCTGGCGGGGCAGCACCGTGCGGCTTCCGGAGGTGAGCAGGCGGAAGCGGTCGTCGAGCCGGTCGGCGATCTGCCGCGGGGTCAGCAGCCTGAGCCGGGCGGCGGCCAGCTCGATGGCCAGCGGCAGCCCGTCCAGCCGGCGGCAGATCTCCGCCACGGCCCCGGTGTCGGCGAGCACCGCGGCGGCGTCGGGACGGACGGCCTTCGCGCGCTCGGCGAACAGCCGGTGCGCCTGCTCCGGGACGAGGGGCTCGACCGGGCGCACCGACTCACCGGGGACACCCAGGGGTTCACGGCTGGTCGCGAGGATCGTGAGCCCGGGGCAGTGGGTGAGGAGGGTCTCGGCGAGGGCGGCTGCCGCGCCGATGACATGTTCGCAGTTGTCAAGGACCAGGAGTTGGCTGCGCGGGGCGCAGTACTCGATCAGCTGGGCGACGGGGTCGTCCTGCTGGGGCGCCAGCTCGTTGGTCAGCAGTGCGGTCTCGCGCAGACCGAGGGCGCTGACCACCGCGCCGGGCACCGCCTCCGGATGGTCGAGCGGGGCCAGCTCGACCAGCCATGCCGCGGGGAGCGCTGCGGCGGCCTCCTCGGCGAGGCGGGTCTTTCCGGAGCCGCCCGGTCCGGTGAGCGTGACGAGGCGGGCCCTGTGCAAGTCGGAACGAATGGCTTCGAGTTCTGGTTCCCGCCCGACGAACGATGTCAGGCGGGGGCGGATGTTGCCGGTGCGCTCGGGGGGTTGAGCGGACGCCGACGGCTTCGGCGGCTCCGGATCCGGCTGTGGGTGCGGGTTCGGCTGTGGAGTCGGCCGCGGGTGTGGTTCCCGCTGTGTGAGCAACGACCTGTGCAGGGCCTTGAGTTCCCGGCCCGGGTCGGTGCCGAGGGTGTCGGCGAGGGTGCGGCGGGCGGACTCGTAGGCGGCGAGGGCGTCGGCGGTGCGGCCCGTGTCGCGCAGGGCGCGGATGAGCAGGGCGTGCAGCGGCTCGTCCAACGGGTGGGCCGCCGTCAGCTCCGTCAGCTCCGGTACGACGTCGGGAGCGCGGCCGAGGTCGAGGGCGGCGGCGGCCCGGGCGCGGGTCGCCGCCAGGCGCAGGGCCTCCGGGCGGGTGGCGGCGGTGCGGTCGGGGAGATCGGCGAGGGCGGGGCCGTGCCAGAGGGCGAGGGCCTCGGTGAGGGTGCGGTGGGCGGTGGCCGGGTCGGCTGTGGCGAGGGCCTCGGTGCCGGTGCGGACGAGACGTTCGAAGGCGTACAGGTCCACGTCGTCCTCGGTCGCCTCCAGGCGGTAGCCGCCCGCGGTGAAGGCGATGGTGTGACGGCCGAGGGTGCGGCGGAGGCGGCCGACGAGGGCCTGGAGAGCGGCGGGGGCGTCGTGGGGTGGGTCGTCCGCCCAGATCTCGTCGATCAGGGTTTCGGGGGTGGTGGTGCGGGAGGGGCGCAGGGCGAGGGCGGTGAGCAGTGTGCGCAGGCGGGGGCCGCCGATGGGTATGGGGATGCCCTGGTCGTCCGCCGCCTGGGTCACGCCCAGGATCCTGTACCGCACCTGGTCATTGTCGCGGGGGGTGCGGGGTGGTGCGACGGGGTTTCACCGCTTCGCTCGCCCGCGCTGTCCCGCGGCTACGGCCGCGCCCGGCAGTCGGCGGCGCGGCAGTTCCCTGGCCGCTCAGGCGCCGGAGGCCAAGGCTCCCCGCCTCGGCTGGATGCCGGAGGGCACCGCGCGGGCGCGGGCCGGTGTCCCCGTCCAGCAGGTTCCCCGGCGGGAGAGGAGGCGGTGGAGCCACAGTTCGAGGGAGATGAGGTCGGCGAGGCCGTCCAGGGGGACGGGGTCGCCGGCGGCGGCCGCGCTCAGGGCCTCGCGGATGACACGGGCCTCCACCAGGCCGGCGTCGGCCAGCAGGGGGGTGGAGAAGAGGTCCAGCAAGGGGTCCGCCGATACGCGCAGGCCCGCACGTGCGGCTGCCGCCGAGGAGGCGTGGGAGGGGGCGCCCCAGCCGGGCGGGAGGTCGGTGACGCCGGCGCCCTCCAGGACCGTACGGAGAATCGAGGAACGAGCGCCTGGCTGGACGCGCAGGGCCTCCGGGAGGGCACGACAGGCGCGGACGACCTGGTTGTCGAGGAACGGCGCGTGCAGGCGCTGGGAGCGGATCTCGGCGGCCTGTTCCAGGACGCGCAGGTCGGCGGCGTGGCGGGCGAGGGCGGCACGCGCGCGGTAGTCGCCGGGGCGCTGCACGCCGGTTGCCGAGCGGACCGCCTCCGACTGGAGCAGAACCGATACTTCGGCCAGCGCCTCCCCGGTCAGCCAGCGGGCCGCCGGCCCCGGTCCGGCCCAGGTCAGTGCGGCGAGGGAGGCGCCGACGGCCCCCTTGGGCTCGTCGAAGCGGCGCCGCATCAGCCGCTCGGCCAGCGCCTCCAGGCCGCCCCGGTAGGGCGTGCGGGCGAGCCGGCGGGCGGCGCCGTACACGCGCGCGGGGACCATCACCGAGCCGTCGGCCTTGGCGAGGGCCGCGACCGGGCGGACCAGATGGCGCCGTTTGCGGTCCATGAGGAGGTCGGCGAGGCGGGCGGGGTGGGCGTCCAGGACCTGGCGGGCGCCGTGGCCGGTGAAGTGGTCGGCGCTGCCGGCGGCGAGCCGGGCGCGGTGCCGGGCGGCCGTGACCAGCGAGGGTCCGGGTTCGTCGGTGAGGGGGCCGTCGAGGTCGGCGTACGGCAGGGTCTCCTCGGCGCCGGTGACGACGACGTGGTGCAGGCGCGGGTTCGCGGCGAGGGCTCCGGCGCGTTCGACCTCGGCCTCGCGGCCGCCGACGGCCAGGTCGTTGAAGGTGACGGCGAGGAGCCGCTCGCCCGCGCCCGTGCCGTGGCCCAGCAGCGTGCCGGGTCTGCCGGGCAGCCCCGCGGCGAGCAGCGCGAGGGTGCCGGAGGCGGGGCCGCCGGAGAGGTCGGCGCCGATGCCGGGCACGGGCATGCCGCGCCGGGCCCGCCGCTCGGCCGGGCCCATGCCGGGCACCGGACCGGGGTCGAGGTCGGGCACGTGGCGCGGGGCGGACAGCCGGGTGCGGACTGCCTCGACCAGGGCGTCGCGTACGGCGTCCACGGCGCGGTCGCTGTCGGCCTGGGGCGCGGCCACGGCGAGGGAGGCGACCGGCTCGTACCCGGCGATCTCGCGCGCCCCGGCGCGCAGCACGAGCGCATGCCCCGGCGGAACGCGCCGTACGCCCTCGTACGGGGTGGTGTCTCGCAGCGCGGCCGGTACGTCGGGGGCGGCGAGCAGGGCGGCCAGGTGGCCGAAGTCGAGGTTGGCCTCGACGAGGTCGGCGAGGGGCAGCGCTGCGGTGGCGTAGGCCGTGCCGCCGGCCCAGGGGGTGTGGAACACCGGGCGGGCGCCGGCGAGATCGCCGCAGACGGTGATGCGGCGGCCGACCTGGACGACGGCCGTGTAGCTGCCCGGCCAGGTGGTCAGATGGCGCAGCGCGCCCCCGCGCGCGGTGAACAGGCCGCGCCGCAGCTCCTCGTCGGAGGCGCCGCAGATGCCGAGGACGGCGATGCGGTTGTCCGCGTCGGCCCTCACCACGCGGACCTCGTCCGGGCGCCAGTCGCCGACGGCCCACAGCGGATCCGGGTCGCCCCACAGGAGTTGGGAGCCGACCGGGTGCAGGGTCTCACCGTCGTAACCGGTGGCGCCCGCGCTGCCGATCCCGGCGACGCCCGCGGCGGTGCTGCTCCAACCCACCAACCACCGCATCGACGCCTCCACAGGCTGTGGACAACAGTGCTCCCTGAGAACTGGATCCTCATGCTGCCATGAAAGACGCGCTGTGGAGGGGCGGCGGCACCGGCTTCGATCGAGGCAAGCCCGAGCCGAACGTGCGGGGAGACCAGGAGGAGTCGACGGACGCGGGCCCTGCCGGACGTCGGCTGTTCACGAGAAGTACGACGCGAATGCGCCCCCTGTGCGCTCCCTCAAGACGCCCTTAGCGCCCTGAAGTTGCATGGTCGCAGCGGAAATTCAACCCTGTCGAGCGGGGTCGATTTTCGGCCAAACATAGGAAGCGGCACAGAATTTGAGCACGCTCCGTACAGGCCTTCGGAGAGCGCGGCGGCGCGGACACGCGCACAGTCCGGGAGGCGGGCATCGCCTCCCGGACCGGTCCGCCACCCGCGGGGATGAAGGTGGCGGTGTCCCCCAGCCCACTGGATCCAGTACAGCGGGCCGACCCACGCAAGAGCCATGGAACCGCTCCCCCGGTGGCCGGAGAAGAGCGCACGGACAGGCGCACGGCCACACATGCGGGGGCACGCGGCGACAGGCCGTGCACGGTGCGTACATGACCGCACTTCCGTACGGACCACAATCCCGCCATCCGGAACAATGCCCCTTAACGCTTGGGATGCGGCGAACTACGCTGGGTTTACGAATGCCGAGTGGTTATGCCAGCGCGGCAGCCGTCTGTGTCGAGGGGTGGCGCATGTCCAGGGAGCAACGCGGGCCGAACGAAAAGCTCGGCGCCGTTCTCGCCCTCGCGGGAATCAGCAACGCAGGACTCGCGCGACGCGTCAACGACCTTGGCGCACAACGCGGGTTGACTCTTCGCTACGACAAGACCTCCGTGGCGCGATGGGTGTCGAAGGGGATGGTGCCGCAGGGTGCGGCGCCGCACCTCATCGCCGCCGCCATCGCCCAGAAGCTCGGCCGCCCGGTGCCGCTCCACGAGATCGGCCTGGCGGACGCGGATCCCGCGCCCGAAGTGGGCCTCGCCTTCCCCAGAGACGTCGGGCAGGCGGTGCGGTCGGCGACGGAGCTGTACCGTCTCGACCTCGCCGGGCGCCGGGCCGGCTCCGGCGGCATCTGGCAGTCCCTCGCCGGATCGTTCGCAGTGAGCGCATACGCAACGCCTGCCTCACGGTGGCTGATAACCCCCGCCGACAGCTCGGTCGCGCGGGAGACGGGCTCCACCGAGGGTTCCGGCGCACCGATCAAAGTCGGCCACAGCGATGTACGCAAGCTGCGGGAGGCCGCCGAGGACGCGCGGCGCTGGGACTCCAAGTACGGCGGCGGGGACTGGCGTTCGTCGATGGTGCCGGAGTGCCTGCGGGTGGAGGCGGCGCCGCTGCTGCTCGGCTCCTACTCCGACGAGGTGGGCCGCGCGCTGTTCGGGGCGTCCGCCGAACTCACCCGGCTCGCCGGATGGATGGCCTTCGACACCGGCCAGCAGGAGGCGGCGCAGCGGTACTACATCCAGGCGCTGCGGCTCGCGCGCGCGGCGGCGGACGTGCCGCTCGGCGGCTATGTGCTCGCCTCCATGTCGCTCCAGGCGACCTATCGCGGCTTCGGCGACGAAGGGGTCGACCTGGCGCAGGCCGCGCTGGAGCGGAACCGGGGGCTGGCGACCGCCCGCACGATGAGTTTCTTCCGGCTGGTGGAGGCGCGGGCGCACGCGCGTGCCGGGGACGCGCAGGCGGCGGGTGCGGCGCTGAAGGCCGCGGAGGGGTGGCTCGAACGATCCCGGGAGGGGGACAACGATCCTTCTTGGCTTGGTTTTTATGGGTATGACCGGTTTGCCGCCGATGCTGCCGAATGCTACCGGGACCTGAAGGCACCCCGGCAGGTGCGGCGCTTCACCGAGCAGGCGCTGTCGAAGCCGACGGAGGAGTTCGTGCGCTCGCACGGGCTGCGGCTGGTGGTGTCGGCCGTCGCCGAGCTGGAGTCCGGCAACCTGGACGCCGCGTGCGAGCAGGGCGTACGGGCCGTGGAGGTGGCCGGGCGGATCTCCTCGGCCCGGACCACCGAGTACGTGAAGGATCTGCTGCACCGACTGGAGCCGTACGGCGACGAGCCGCGGGTGGTGGAGCTGCGGGAGCGGGCCCGGCCGCTGCTGATGGCTCCGGCCTGAGAACCCTCGCCACCTGCGTTTGAAGGCATTGTCAGTGGTGCAGTGCACAAAGGCATTGTCAGTGGCGCAGTGCACTATCGAGGTGGGAGGTGGTGCAGGTGCCGGTCGGGGCGTACGACTGTGATGTGCTCGTCGTGGGCGGGGGGATCGTCGGGCTGTCCACGGCGTATGCGATCACGCGGGCCAAGCCGGGTACGCGGGTCACCGTCCTGGAGAAGGAGCCGGGTCCGGCCCGGCACCAGACGGGGCGCAACAGCGGGGTCATCCACAGCGGCATCTACTACCGGCCGGGCTCGCTCAAGGCGCGGTACGGGGTGCGGGGCGCCGCCGAGATGGTGAAGTTCTGCGCCGAGTACGGCATCGCGCACGCCGTCACCGGCAAGCTGATCGTCGCCACCGAGCGGGACGAGCTGCCGCGCCTGCACGCGCTCGTGCAGCGCGGCCGGGAGAACGGCATTCCGGTGCGGGAGCTGGGCCCCACCCAGATCGGCGAGTACGAGCCGGAGGTCCGCGGCCTCGCCGCCATACACGTCGGTACGACCGGCGTGTGCGACTTCGTGGGGGTCGCCCGGCAGCTCGCGGCGGCGTCGGGAGCCGAGATCCGGTACGGCGCCCGGGTCGTACGGATCGACCGGCGCCCCGATCGCGGTGTGGCCGTGCTCACCTCGGCCGGGGACGTGGTGCGGGGGCGGGTGCTGGTCAACTGCGCCGGGCTGTACTGCGACGAGGTGGCGCGGCTGACCGGGGACGAGCCCGAGGTGCGGATCGTGCCGTTCCGCGGCGAGTACTACGAGCTGGCGCGGCCCGAGCTGGTGCGGGGTCTGGTCTATCCGGTGCCGGACCCGGCCTTCCCGTTCCTCGGGGTCCATCTGACCCGGGGCATCGACGGGGGCGTGCACATCGGACCCAACGCGGTGCCGGCGCTGGCCCGGGAGGGGTACGGCTGGGGGGTCGTACGCCCCCGGGAGCTGGCCGGGACCGTGGCATGGCCGGGGTCGTGGGAGATCGCCCGGCGGCACTGGAGATACGGGGTGGGGGAGCTGCACCGCTCGCTGTCGAAGGGGGCGTTTCTGGAGGCCGTGCGGAGGCTGCTGCCCGGGGTGGAGCCGGACGACCTGGTGCGGGCCCCCGCCGGGGTGCGGGCGCAGGCGGTGTTGCGGGACGGGACGCTGGTGGACGACTTCCTCATACGGGAGGGGAGCCGGGCGGTGCATGTGCTGAACGCACCGTCTCCGGCGGCCACTGCTTCGCTGCCGATCGGGCGGGAGGTCGGGCGTCGGGTGCTGGACATGCTGGAGAGGGCGTCCTCGTAGGGCGCCGTAAAATCGGAAGCACTGTGTCTGACTCGCTGAACGCCCCAGAAGCCCCCTCGCCGGTTCCCCACACCCCCGGCGTGTCCGTCCGGCATACCCGGGCCAAGGGGGAGCCGCGGTTCCCGGACGGGCCCAAGGCGGATCCCGCCGGGTCGCACTTCGAGCGGCGGATCCGGAGTTTTCAGCCCCGGCGCAGCCGGGTGACCGCCGGGCAGGCGGACGCCCTGCAGCGGCTGTGGCCCAAGTGGGGCCTCGACATCGACGGGCAGCGGGTCATCGACCTCGGCGAGCTGTTCGGGAACGACAAGCCCGTCGTGCTGGAGATCGGGTTCGGGATGGGCGAGGCCACCGCGCAGATGGCGGCCGCCGACCCGGACACCAACGTCCTCGCCGTCGATGTGCACACCCCGGGCCAGGGCAATCTGCTGGGTCTTGCCGACCAGAACGGGCTGGCCAACGTCCGGGTCGCGAACGGCGACGCGATCATCCTGCTCAGGGAGATGCTCACCCCCGACTCGCTCGACGGGCTGCGCGTGTACTTCCCGGACCCCTGGCCCAAGAAGCGCCATCACAAGCGTCGGCTGATCCAGCCCGAGTTCCTGTCGCTCGCCGCGACCCGGCTCAGGCCCGGTGCGCTGGTGCACTGCGCGACCGACTGGGAGCCGTACGCCGAGCAGATGCTGGAGGTGCTCGGCGCGCATCCCGACTTCGAGAACACGCAGGAAGACGGCTGTTTCGCCCCGCGCCCCGAGTTCCGTCCGCTGACCCGTTTCGAGGGACAGGGACTGGACAAGGGACATGTGGTGAACGATCTGCTGTTCCGCCGCGTACCGCACCAGGACCGATCACCCGAATCTCACCAGGGCCGATAAACCGCTCCAGCCCCTCGTCCCGTCACCGTTAGGGTCGATGCCGTGGCCACCAGTCCTCCGTTTCCGACGTATCCCCCGGGCCCCGACGGCCTTGTTCTCCGTCATCCGCACTGGTGGCAGCGCAGGTGGGTGCGGTACGGGGCACTGATCACGCTGCTGGCGCTGTCCGGTCTGGTCATCCTTGCGCTGGTGCGCCGGCAGACCGGCACCGAGGGGTTCGTCGTCGGGCTCCTGCTGGCCATGCTGCCCGTGCCGTGGCTCATAGCCGCCTTCCGGTGGCTGGACCGGGTGGAGCCGGGCCCCTGGCGGAACCTGATCTTCGCCTTCGCCTGGGGCGCGTGCGCGGCGGCGCTGATAGCCATCATCGCCAACAGCTTCGCGACCAAGTGGATAGCCACCGCCACCGCCGACCCGGCCGGCGCGAACACCCTCGGCGCCACCGTGATAGCGCCCGTCGTGGAGGAATCCGCCAAGGCCGCCTCCGTCCTGCTCGTCTTTCTCTTCCGCAGGCGTGACTTCACCGGGATCGTGGACGGGGTGGTGATAGCGGGCATCACCGCCACCGGGTTCGCGTTCACCGAGAACATCCTCTATCTGGGTACGGCCTTCGGGACCGACCAGCTCACCGGCGACCGGGGCATCGCCTCCGTCACCGCCGCCACCTTCTTCGTGCGCATCGTGATGTCCCCGTTCGCGCACCCCCTGTTCACCACCCTCACCGGTCTCGGCTTCGGCATCGCCGCGCTCTCCGCCGAGCGGCAGCGCGGCCGGCGGGTGCTGCTGCCGGTCTGCGGCCTGCTGCTCGCGATGAGCATGCACGCCTTCTGGAACGGCTCCTCCACCTTCGGCGAGTTCGGTTTCTTCGCCGTCTACGGCGCCTTCATGGTGCCCGCGTTCGGCCTGCTGACCTGGCTCGCGATCTGGACGCGGCAGCGGGAGCTGCGGACCGTACGGGAGGAACTGCCGGCGTATGTGCTGGCCGGGTGGCTGGGGCCGGCCGAGCCGTTCGCGCTGGCGTCGATGGGGGCGCGGCGGACGGCCCGTGACTACGCCCGGCACCACCATGGCCGGCCGGCGGCGCGGACGGTGGCGCAGTACGAGGCGTACGCCACCTCGCTCGCGTTTCTGCGGCACCGGGGGCGCCAGGGGAAGGCCGGGGCCGACTTCGTCGTACGGGAGCGGGAGCTGCTGGACGAGCTGTGGAAGCGGAGGGAACTGGCTCGGCCGGCCCTGGAGTACGCGGCGCGGGCGGCTGCGCCGGCTTGGCCGGTGTACGCGGCGCCGGCGGCGATGGCATGGCCGGGGTACGGATATCCGGCGGCGCAGATGCCCTCGGCGTCCGGGCCGGCGTACGGGTATCCGACGGCACCGTATTCCGCGTACAACCCGTATCGGTCGTAGACGATCGGCGCCGGCGGTGGATGATCTCGTTCCGCCACCGGCGCCGGGTTCACACGGATGTCACGGTCAGGGGGTGAGGCCCTTGTCCCGCAGCCAAGGCGCCGGGTCGATGGCACTGGCCTGGCCGTTCGGGTGGACCTCCAGGTGGAGGTGCGGGCCGGTGACGTTGCCGGTGGCGCCGATCCGGCCGATGACATCGCCGGTGGAGACCTTCTGGCCGACCGAGACGTTGATCGAGGACTGGTGGCAGAACCACAGCTCGGTGCCGTCGTCCAGGGTCAGGACGGTGCGGTAGCCGTAGGCGCCGGCCCAGCCCGCCTCGGTGACCGTGCCGCTGTGGACGGCCTTGATGAGGGTGCCGGTGGGGGCGGCGAAGTCGAGGCCGGTGTGGTAGCCGGAGGACCACATCGCGCCGGGCTGGCCGAAGGTGCCGGTGATCGTGTACGAGACGACCGGCAGTGTGTACTGCTTGGCCAGCTCGGCCAGTCGCTTGGCCTCGGCCGCCTTCTTGGCGTCGGCCTCCGCCTGCTGTTTGGCGTCGGCGGCCTTGGCGGCGGCGGCCTGCTCCGCCTTGGCGGCCGCGTCGGCGGTCTCCTTCTCGGTGGCGGCGAGCGCGGCGGTGGTGGCCTTGCTCTCGGCCTTGCTCTGCTGCTGCTCGGCCTGGGCCATGATCCGGTTGCGCAGGGCCTCGCCGGCGTTGCCGCTGTCCGCGCTGTCGGAGGCCATGCCGGCCCTGCTGAGCGCGGTGGCGGCCTCCGGCTTGGCGGCGGAGTCTGTACCGAAGAGATGCTCGACCGAGTCTGGCAGGGATATGGAGACCGGCGGCTTGCCGGTGTTGGCGCTGGCCATGCCGCCCGCGCCGACGGCGGCCATCACACCGACGCCGAGGACGGTGGAGCTGCGCGCGAATCCGCCGCGCTGCTTGGCGACGCGGTGCCGGCCACGGACCGGGGCGAGGGAGTCCTCGGTGGGGTTCCACTCCTCCCAGGGGCCCTCCTCGGCGCGGTAGCCGCCGTAGCCGAAGGTGTCGGGCTCCGCCTCCGCGGGCATGAACGGGGCTTCTGGGGCAGGATGGTTGGACGCCACTCGGGCGCACTCCTTTCCTTCCTCCGCCTACCGGGTTAGCTGACGGGTTCGGAGCAGGAAGGTCTCCTACGCGCGTATACCGGGCGTGGACTCTGCGAGTTCACACCGGCATTCGCGTGATTCACCCCAAGGTGGTGGTTCCCCGGTTCCCTCGCGGGATTCGGCGCGTGCGCACGGAGCCGCCTCTTGTGACGGCTGGGACGACCGCGCTGCGTTATCGAACGTTAATAGACCTCAGAGTCACTTTCCAAGCCGTTCGTCTTGATCATTAACGTTTTCCGCCGCGGACTTACCGGCCAGGAGTGGCGCAAACCGGGCGAGTTGACTGCCACTAAGGAGCGTCGACGCTTTTGATGGTGACTCGATGTCATGCGGAGGGCGCTCGTCCGGTCACGGCCGGTAACGATGATCTTGATACTCCCGCCCACTCTGAACCGATGTGCATCGCACCCCACGGATGACGTACACTGGTGACACAACGACGCGGGGTGGAGCAGCTCGGTAGCTCGCTGGGCTCATAACCCAGAGGTCGCAGGTTCAAATCCTGTCCCCGCTACTGAAGACTCAGGGCCCGGAAACCAATGGTTTCCGGGCCCTGAGTGTTTGACCTGAGCGTGTTCCGGGTGGACTCAACCCACCAGGTGCCGGTTCGGCGCCTTGGCCTGCTCCTCGTACTCCGGCAGTACGACCACCTCGACACCGCCCTTCGCCAGCACCCCGGTCCCGTCGGCCGCGTCCACGAACGTGTCCGGCTCCCGCCACGCCGTGACCACGCGCCGCACCCCCGCCCCAAGGATCAGCTCGGAGCACGGCGCCGGCCGGGAGGCCCGCCGGGCGCACGGCTCCAGGCTGCTGTACACGGTGGCGGCGGCCAGCCGCGGATCCGCCGGGTCGATCTTCGCGAGCGCCGCCTCCTCCGCGTGGACCACGGGGTCCTCGCCCTCCCGGGAGTGGCCGCGCGCCAGCTCGCTGCCGTCCGCGGCGACCACGACCGCGCCGACGCTGAACGCCGTCCGCGAGGGCGGGCACAGCGCGGCGAGTTCGCAGGCGGTGCGCAGCCAGTGCCGGTCGGCGGCGGTGGGGAGCGGGCCGGTGCCGGGGGCCGTGGGCTCGTAGCGCATGAGGACCACGTCCTCGATACGGCGGGTCTCGGTCAGCCGCAGCCGGCCGGCCTGGTAGGTGCCCGGGCCGAACAGGCGGGGCGCGGCCGGGTCGCCGACGAACAGCGGGGCAAGGACCAGCTGCAGCTCGTCGGCGAGGCCCTGCTGCAGCAGCTGGGTGTGGACCGTGCCGCCGCCCTCGACCATCAGCCGCCGTACGCCGCGCACGTCGTGCAGGTGGGACAGCAGGGCCCGCCAGTCGAGGCCGGGGCCGAGCGGGACGATGTCGGCGGCGCCGCCGAGGCGGCGGGCGGCCAGCTCGGCGCCCCGGTCGGTCGTGTAGACGAGCTTGGCGCCGCCGGTGTGCCAGAAGCGGGCGCCGGGGTCGAGGTCGCCGGTGGCGGTGACGGTCACCTTCAGCGGGTACTCCGGCCGGCCCTCCCGCACCCGGGCCGCGCGGCGCTCGGCGGAGTTGACCAGCAGCCGCGGGTTGTCGGCGCGGATCGTGCCGGCGCCGATCAGGATGGCGTCGACGGAGGCCCGTACCGCGTCGACCCGGTCGAAGTCGGCCGGGCTGGACAGCAGCAGCCGGTCGGGGCCGGTGTCGTCCAGGTGGCCGTCGAGGGAGACGGCGGCGGACAGCAGCACGTACGGATACGACATGGGCGCGCTCTCCCTGCGAGTTTCAGAAGTCACTCTTGGTTCAAGTTTTAAACAAACCTACACTGGCAGCATGACGACCCGCTGGCTCACCCCCGAGGAGCAGCGCGCCTGGCGCGCGTACCTCGCCGCGACGCACCTCCTGGAGGACGCGATCGACCGACAGCTCCAGCAGGACGCCGGCATGCCGCACCTGTTCTACTCCGTGCTGGCCAACCTCTCCGACGCGCCCGACCGACGGCTGCGCATGACCGATCTCGCCGAGACGCTGAAGATCACGCGCAGTCGGCTGACCTATGCGGTGACCCGCCTGGAGCGCGACGGGCTGGTGCGCCGGGAGGACTGCCGCTGGGACAAGCGCAGCAGTATCGCCGTACTGACGGACGAGGGGATGGCCGTACTGGAGCGTACGGCGCCCGGGCATGTCGAGACCGTGCGCGCCACGTTGTTCGACCGGCTCACCCCGGAGCAGGTGCGGCAGCTGGAGGAGATCTTCACGGGGGTCGCGCGCGGGCTGCAGGGCGATGACGCCGAGGCCGGGGCGGCGGACGACGTGCCCTGGCGGCGCCGGTCGTCCTGCTCCTGAGCCACGCTCTCCGCTCCTGGGTCACATCCCGCACCCGGAAAACAATTGCTTTAAGTTTGAAGCATGGGGTAGGGTCCCCTTCGAACCGCTGATTCAAATCTGAAACAGCTGCCCGCTCCCGGAGGGATCCGCATGCCCGACACCCCCGCCGCCACGCCGCGTGCCCGCGTCCGGGTACCGCTGCGCTTCCACGACGGCTACAGCGTCGACGCCGACCTCGTCACCTTCCACGGTCTGACCGACGGCCAGGAGCACATCGCCGTCGTCCTCGGCGACCCCGGCCCGGTCCCCCTGGTGCGCCTGCACTCCGAGTGCCTGACCGGCGATGTCTTCGGCTCGGCCCGCTGCGACTGCGGTCCCCAGCTGCGCGAGGCGGTCGAGCGCATCGCCGACCGCGGGGGCGTTCTGCTCTACCTCCGCCAGGAGGGCCGCGGCATCGGCCTCTACAACAAGCTCGACGCGTACGCCCTCCAGGACCAGGGCCTCGACACCTACGAGGCGAACGCCGCGCTCGGCCTGCCGGAGGACGCCCGCGACTACACGGCCGCCGCGCAGATGCTCGCCGCCCTCGGCATCGAGGAGCTGGACCTGCTCTCCAACAACCCCGACAAGGCCGAGCAGTTGCGCACGCTGGGTGCCGTCGTACGGGACCGGGTGCCGACCGGTGTCTTCACCACGGCCCACAACGTCCGCTACCTGCGCGCGAAGGTCCTGCAGACCCGCCACACCCTGCCGCTGGCCGAACTCACGGAACTGAACGCGGGCTGACGGAGCGGACCGCGGGACGGCGGGACGGCGGCTGGCGGTCAGCCGGGGTCCCGGCGGCCCGGCAGCCGCAGGGCCGGCAGTGCCGCCAGGGCCAGCAGGGCCGCCGCGACGGTGTACGCGGTCCGGAAACCGGCCGGGGCCATGCCCGCCGAACCCAGCACCACCGACAGCACGGCCGTGCCGACGGACGCGCCCAGCTGGGAGTTGATGCTCAGCGCGGTGCTCGCCGCGGCCAGCCGGTCGGCGGGCAGTCCCCGGCTCGCGGTGGTCATCGTCGGCATCAGCACCATGGCGGTGCCGATGCCCATCACCATCGCCGACGCGACCATCCGCCAGGGCGCGACCCCGGGCACCCCGGTCTGCCAGGCCAGCAGCGCCATCCCGAGGGCGGCCAGCACGATCCCGGCCGGGATCAGCCGGCGCGGTGCCACCTTGTCGATCCGGCGCGCCGCGATCTGCATGGCCGTACCGGCGACCAGACCGGTCGGCGCACCCAGCAGCCCGGTCGCCGTGGCGCTCAGTCCGCGCTCCTGCTGCCAGTACAGCGGGCCGAGCAGCATCGCGCCGAAATAGCCGCAGGTGAACAGGGCGAGCGTGCCGGCGCCGGCGGCAAAGGTGCGGTCGCGCAGCAGCCGCAGGTCCAGCAGGGGCGCGGACGCGGTGAGCGCCCGGCGTACGAAGGCCGCCGCGAGGGCCGCGCCGGCGAGCGTCGGCAGGAGGGCGCCGGGTGCGGTGAAGTCCCCGCGCTCGCCGCCGCGGGCCAGGCCGTACAGGAGCAGGGCGAGGCCGGGCGAGAGCATCAGCAGGCCGGGCAGGTCCAGGCGGGCGGCACTCCGCCCGGTCCCGGCCTTCTGCGCGTCCGGCGGCAGCAGCCGCAGTCCGAGCGTCAGGGCCAGGGCGCCGACGGGCACGTTGACCAGGAAGATCCAGTGCCAGGACGCGGCGTCGACCAGCCAGCCGCCGAGCACCGGCCCGGCCACCGGCCCGATCAGGATGGGCAGCCCGCCCACGGCCATCGCGCGGCCGAGCCGGCTGCGGTCGGCGGCGCCCATCACCATCGTCATGCCGACCGGCTGCAGCAGCCCGCCGCCGAGCCCCTGCACCGCCCGGAAGGCGATGAGGCTGCCCGCGTCCCAGGCGCACGCGGCGAGCAGCGAGCCGAGGGTGAACAGGACGAGCGCGGTCAGATAGGTGCGCTTGGCGCCGAGCCGGGCCATGGCCCAGGCGGCGGTCGGGATGACGGCGGCCAGCGCGAGCGTGTACGCGGTGGCGGTCCACTGGATGGTCTCCAGCGAGGCGCCGAAGGACTGCGAGAGCCGGCGCATCGCGACGTTGACGATCGTCATGTCGAGCACCGCCATCACGGAGCCGATGACGGTCACGGCCAAGGTGCGGTGCAGGGCCGTGGACTGCTTCGCCGGGTTCGGTCCCGGCCGGGCCGGTGCCGCGGCGGACGCGGGCGTACGCATCTCCCCCCACCCGCCCTCAGCCCGCGTACGGGCGCTCGGCCCGGGCGGATCGCAACGCCCTTCCCCACCAGGTGAGTTGACCGAGCATGCCCTTGACGGCGCCGGCGCACACGGCCGCGTCCCGCGGGGTGCCGTCCTCGCCGAGGCCGGACCAGGGGCCGTGCAGGCTGACCGA
The DNA here is from genome assembly GCF_040680235.1 of Streptomyces sp. NPDC052101. Taxonomy (NCBI): domain Bacteria; kingdom Bacillati; phylum Actinomycetota; class Actinomycetes; order Kitasatosporales; family Streptomycetaceae; genus Streptomyces; species Streptomyces sp. NPDC052101. The sequence goes on along the minus strand of NZ_JBFAWH010000023.1, from coordinate 92,545 downwards.
GTCGCGCACGGTCGTGGCGTGCAGTTCGGCGAAGACCAGCCGGAGCTGCTCCACCGCGCGCAGGCCGCCGCCGAGGCCGCCGTAGGAGACGAAGCCGACCGGCTTGGCCTGCCACTGGGCGTGGTGCCAGTCGATGAAGTTCTTCAGGGGCGCCGGGAAGCTGTGGTTGTACTCGGGCGTGACGACGACGAACGCGTCGGCGGCGGCGAGCCGCGGCGAGACGTCCCGCAGCGCGGCGACAGCCGCGGGGCTCGCCGTACCGCCGAAGCCGGGCAGCACCAGCGGGAGGTCGATCTCGGCGAGGTCGATGACGTCGAGAGCGAGGCCGGTCTCGCCGGCGGCCGCGCCGAAGAACCAGTCGGTGACGGCCCGGCCCTGGCGGCCCTCCCGGACGCTGCCGACGAGGACGGCGACGCGCAGCGGCGCTTCGTCTCCGGCCGCGGGCACGGCTTCGTTGCTGGTGACAGACACGGGTGTCCCCCTTCTCATGGCGGTCGGCCGCCCGTCGCGGCCTTCCGCACAGCAAGGTACAACGGTCGTTGTAAAAAATACAACGCCCGTTGTAGGTCGGGTAGAGTGACTGGCCACGAGGAGGCAGGTGTGGGCGAAACGAACGAGTCCCGGCGGGCACAGGCGCAACGCGAGGTCTCACCGCGCAAGCTGGCGAAGCAGATGGCGATCGCGAGCGCGTCCTGCACGCTCTTCGGCCGCGAGGGCTATGCGCGCGCCTCGGTCGACGCCCTGGCCGCCGAGGCAGGCGTCTCCACGCGCACGCTCTACAACCACTTCCCCGGCGGCAAGGCACAGCTCTTCCAGACGGTGGTGAACTGGACGTCCACCGAGGTCCGTGATGCCCAACTGGCCCGGCTGCGCGCCGTGCTGGACCCGGAGCGGCCGCCGCGCCCCGAGGACCTGGAACGCGATCTGGTCGCCCTGGCCCGCGCGTTCGTCGGCCTCATGGCCGACTACCCGAACCACTTCGCCCTCGTCCGGCACATCCACGCCGAGGCCGACCATGTGCCGCCGGAGGTGCTCAAGGCCTGGTACGAGGCCGGTCCGGGACCTGTCGGCCGGGCCGTCGCCGAGGCCATGACCGGCCTCGCGGACGCCGGTCTGCTCGACGTGCACGGTGACGCGGCGATGGCCGCCGCCCATTTCATGGCCCTGACCAGCCACACGATCGTCCAGTTCACCAACTACGGCGTCCATCCCCTCCCACCGGCGGAGACGGACCGGCTGATCAGGGGCGGCGTCGCGGCGTTCCTGCGGGCCTACGGCCGTGCGGACCCCGGTGCCACCGGCCGCGTCAGTCCCACCAGTTGAACATCAGCTCGCCCAGGGTCCGCGGTCGCCAGTAGCGGGGGACGAACTCCCTTACGGGAGCGCCAGGTCGGGGTGCGGCGCCGCCGAAGGCGACGACCGGCAGACGGCGGTGGGCCAGGACGGCCGTACCAGCCATGCCGACGGCGTCGAAGGTGGCGTGCGGGCCGGTGGCCAGCGCCCGGACCCCGGACCCGGCCACGCGCCGCCGTGTGGCGGGCCCGGCGGAAGGACGCGAGTTCGGTCTGCGGCAGCGGCACGCCCCGCGCTTCGCGGAACCCGGTGGCCCCGCGCGCGGCACGGATCACCGCGCTCCCCGCAGGAACCCCTCCACCACCCGGCGCACCTTCCTGGCGGCGCCGTCCTCACCGAGCCGCATGGCGATGTTGGCCGCGGTGCAGACGGCGTCCAGCTGGAACGCGGCCAACTCCACGTCCAGCGCGGCGAGATCATCGGCGCCGACGGCCCGCCGCAGCTGTTCGGCGATCAGTTCCAGCCATGCCTCGCGATGGGCAAGCAGGGCGTCGCGGACCGCGCCGGGACGGCTGTCGTAGGCGGGAAGGTTGGCGGCCCAGAAGCAGCCGCCGGCGAACAGGGGCGTCTGCGCGTACGAGATCCAGTGCTCGGTCAGCGCCCGCAGCCGGGCGGAGCCCGCGGGCAGGGACCGCGCGGGCCGCACGACGGCCTGCTCGAACTCCCGGTGCGCGCACTCGGCGGCGGCCAGCTGCAGATTCTCCTTGGTCCCGAACAGCGTCTGGACACCGCTCTTGCTCAGCCCGAGGTCAGCTGCCAGCCGGCCGATGCTGAGCCCGTCGAGCCCTTCCAGCGAGGCGATGTCCACGGCGTGCCGGGCGACCCGCTGCCGGGCGCGTGCACCGCGCACCAGCCGCAGATCGGTCACCTCGGGCCCCTCCGCACCCAGGACCCCTCGCCCCGCGCCGCGCTCCGGACCACGTCGTTCGCTTTCCATCCCGGCCATCGTGCCATACCGGCCGGACGATATACGACCGATCGTACGTTTTGTTCAACGAAGAGGAGTGAAAGGGCGTGAAGGGGCGTGAAGGGGGCGTGACCGGGAGACGGTGCGCGCGGCGCGGTGGTCGGATCAGACCGCCGCCCGGGGCTGTTCCGGGCCGAGGCGGTGCACGGCGGTGCGTTCGGCGTGCGGGGCGAGGAGGCCCCGCAGCTCCTCGGCCGCGGCCTTGAGGAGATCGCCGTCCCGGGTGGCGTGGAGGGTTTCGAGGACGAAGCGACGCGGGTGGAGCCCTCGGTGACGCGGGTGCGGTGGGCGTCGCGGTGGTTCCAGTGGCGGGTCAGGACGCCGGTGGCATCGGCGTAGATGATCTCGCCGGGCCCGGGGGTCTCGACGGTGTCGGGTGCGCCGAGCGGGGTGAAGGACTCGGTGCCGTCCGCGTACCGGATGTCGACGTCGCCGTCGACCCGGTCCAGGTCGAAGGCGCCGGCGGGCAGGCCGTGCCGGACGGAGACGGCGTTGTAGGAGTCGACGGCCGGGTTGATGCGCGGCAGGGTGCCCTTCTTGGCGAGGCGGCGGCCGAGCGCGTCGACGCTCGGGCGGACGCGGCGGGGGTTGGTGCCGAAGGAGCGGTAGGCGGTGTGCCAGGCCTCGATGCGGGGGTCGGTCTCGTCGGCGGGCCGCCAGGTGCCGTCCGCGAGCCGCCGCTCCAGTTCCTCCAGGGCGGTGGCCGTGTCCGGCCAGGATTCCCGACCGCGCAGGCCGTCGGCGGTGACCAGGGCGATGAGGGTGTCGGGGAAGGCGTCGGCGACGGCGGGGGCGAGCCGGAAGGCGAGCATGGGGCGGGTATCCGTTTCCTCAGGTCAGGGCCAGCAGGCTGACGGCTACGGCGGCGGTGCCCAGGCCGACGAGCTGGCTGCGGTGGATGCGCTCGGCGAGCACGCCGCGGGCGAGCAGCACCGTGCCGGCCGGATAGAGCGCGGTGATCACGGCGACGACGGTGAGGTCCCCACCGCGGGCCGCGAGCAGGAACAGCAGGTTCGCCACGGAGTCCAGGACGCCGGCGGCCGCCGACATCGCGTACGCGGGCCGTTCGGAGCCCAGCCCGCGGCGCATCAGCCCGGCCGCGGCCAGGGTCACGGCCGAGGAGACGGCCCGGCCGACGATCAGCGGGGCAACTCCGCTGCCGGCCGGCGCCTGGTGCAGGAAGACCAGCTGAAGGGCGATGGCGCCGCCCGCGCCGAAGGCCAGCAGCAGCGCCGTACGGGACGGGCGGGCCGAGCCCGCGCCGTGTCCGGCGCTGACCAGCACCACCGCCGCCAGCGCGAGCGGCAGCCCGGCCAGCCCGGCGGCGGTCAGGTGCTCGCCCTGCAGCAGCCCGACCGCGACCGGCAGCGCGGCGGAGACCAGCGCGGTCACGGGCGACAGCACGTTCATCGGGCCGATCGCCAGGGTGCGGTAGAGCAGGGCGAACGCGGCGGCCGAGGCGACTCCGGAGGCGGCGCCCCAGGCGAGCGCGCCGGCGTCGAACGAGGCACCGAGCAGCGGCCACAGCAGCAGCTCGACCGCGAGACTGGCCGGGGCCGCGACCAGCACGGTCCGCAGCACATGGGCCTTGCGGGCGCCGAGACCGCCGAGGAAGTCGGCGCACCCGTACGCGAGCGAGCTGCCCAGGGCCAGCAGCAGAGCGATCACGGCATTTCCCTTACGATTAGCAGAACGACCACACCGTACAACGGAACGACCGTCACGTGTCAACCAAACGACCGGGCAGTACATTCCATTGATCAAGACGCGAGGATGGTGATCAGGTGGCCGAGACAGCCGCCACCCTGCGGACGGTCGCGCACAACGTCCGGGCGGCCCGGATCCGCGCGGGCCTGTCGCTGGACGAACTCAGCCGGCGCGCCCAGGTCAGCAAGGGTGCCCTGGTGGGGCTGGAGAAGGCCCAGGGCAATCCCAACCTGGCCACGCTCGTCCGGTTGGCCGACACCCTCGGCATCTCGGTGTCCGCCCTGATGCAGGGCCCGTCCGAAGGCCGCGTCCGCGTGGTGGCCGCCGACACCGTGGCACCCCTGTGGACCGGAGAGCGGGGCAGCGAGGCCCGGCTCATGCTGACGACCTCGGGCCCGGCGCCGGTCGAGGTCTGGCGCTGGCGCCTGGAGCCGGACGAGGAATACCCGAGCCACCCCCACCAGGCCGGGGTGGTGGAGACCGTCAGTGTCACCGCCGGCCGGATGACCCTGGTCGTCGACGGCGCCGAGCACCCGCTGGAGGCCGGCCAGACCGCCACGTTCGACGGCGATGCCCCGCACGCCTACCGCGGCGCGGGCACCGGGACCTGTCATCTGATCATGACGGTCCATCTGCCGCCCGGCCCCGCGAGGGCCGACTGACCTCTGCATTTCCTCTATATTCACGGAATGCAATTTCATGCCTATTCGCATTTTCGCCGATTGCTGCGATCGGCCCCTCCGGATACTGCTTTCGGGCAACGAAAACACCCGAATGCCCGACATCCGATCCCCCGGAGGGACTCGTTAGGCGGTCGTGACACGGACTGAGGTACTCACCACCGGGAAGCTTCGCTCGACCATCACATTTAAGGCAGAATGCGATGAGGGTGAGGTGTTCATTGACGGATGTTCAGATCTTCTCGACGACTTCCTGAGAAGAATGACCCAGCTGGAAAGCGAGTACCTGCAGGCGATGGTGGGGCTATAGGACTTACCCGATGGACAGGACTCACAACGAAGACATCTTCAGTGACACTGAGTTCAGCACGATCGAGATGCAGTGGGATCCGGTCGAAGAGCTGGCCCAGATGCTGTCCGCGGCATCCGCCGCGGAACCCGAGCCGAGTCCGCCGGCACACGAGCGGTCCAGCCACCGGAGAACCCGACAGCGACTCCGTGCGGAATCCCGCTCGCACGACAACAGCCGGGGCACTCACGTCACGATCCTGATCGCGACCATCTCGGTGTGCGCGGTCTGCATGTTGGGCTGGTCCTTCTCTTACTCCTATGCCCAGCTCCGCGCCACCGCGTCCTCCGTGCTGCCGGCGAGACTGGCCCAGTGGTGGCCGCTGACGGTGTACGGGCCGTGGCTTGTGGCGGCCCTGTCCATTCTTCGGGCCACCGTCCAGAATCGCAGCGCACGACGCTCCTGGGGTGTGGTGCTGGGCGCCTCCGCCATGGCGGTCGCCCTGTGCGTCAGCCATTCATCACATTCACTGCTTTCACTGATCATCTTCGGAATTCCGCCGATCACCGCCCTGGTGTGTTTCTGGGAGATCGTCGGCCAGGTCTCGTCCAAGGTGGCAAAGCCCCGGCATGCCGCGCACACGCGGCGGAACTCCAAGACGTAGGGCCTGCGTTCGCCGTCGGGACGTACGGCATGGTTCCGGGCCCCGCTCCGGCGCCCGGAACCACCTTGTCGGAGCATGTCCGGCCCTGGAGATCGAACTACCCCGAACGCCCATGTCACCAGCTCAGACGGGGTGCGGAAGGGCCTCGGCGGCCATGTCTCGACTACCGACCGCGTTGCTCGACATGCGGACCGTGAACGTCTACGCAAGCCTGGACGCATTCCAGCAAGACGCGCGTCTTGCTGGAGGCCCCCCAGAAAGGACCGTTCACCATGCGATACATCTCCGCTCTCTTCATCGCCGCGATGCTCACAGCGTTTGCGGCCCCCGCCGCTTCCGCCGGGGAGGGCCCCGGCTACGTGTGCGATACCCACACGATTAGCACGCTCTGCTGGTGACATCTTCTTGAACGAGGACAGGCCGTCGGTCGTGGAGGCCGCGGCCTGTCCCCGTCCGTCACACGGACGGGCCCCGGTGCCGTCCACCTCGACGAGGACAGCGGCCAACCCGCTGTCCTCGTCGATCTGTTCACAGACCCATGGGTGCTGAAGACCTTCAGTTCGGCAGGGACGACGGCCTTGCGTCCACGCTGCGCTGCCCCGGGACCCGGGGCACCGTCGACCATGTGTAGGACTCGGGCGTGAAGGCGTGGAGGCGCTTGACGAGCCGGTCGGTGGACCAGGGCCAGCAGAAGGTGTTCACGCCGGGGAGCCCGAAGTAGTAGCCGGAGGGGCCCGCGGCGTTGTAGGCCGTGTCGCGCAACGCCGCCTGTACGGCGGTGTGGTGGGCCTCCTGGGCCTCGGGCCGGACGTCGAACGCCGTGTGGCCGGAGGCGCGGAGGTGCGTCAAAGCGCTGGTGATGTACTGGAGTTGGGCTTCCACGACGGTGGGGACCGCGGTGGTGCCGGAGAACAGGTTCGGCCCGGTGAGCAGGAAGAGGTTGGGGTAGCCGCTGACGCTGGTGCCGAGGTAGGCGGGACGGTCGTGCGCCCAGGTCCGGGCCAGGGCCGTACCGTCGACGCCGTGCAGGTGGTGGGCGAACGGCGGATCGCCGACATGGAATCCCGTGGCGAGGACGACGACGTCGGCCTGCACGCGGGTGCCGTCGGCGCCGACGATGTGCCGGCCCTCCACCGCGGCGGCGCGGGTGGGGTGCAGCTGGACGTTGGGCCGGGTGAGGGCCGGGTAGTAGGTGCTGGAGGTGATGATCCGCCGGCCCCCGAAGCGGTAGCGGGGCGTCAGGGCCCGCCGCAGCTCGGGATCGGGAACGGACGTGCGCAGGTGGAGCCGGGCCACGGCCTCCAGGGCCGGCAGCAGCCGGGGGTGGCGCAGGACGAGGCCGATGGCCTCCTGGGTCCAGTGGTGCTGGCCGCGCAGAGCGCGGCGCGCCGCCGGGTGACGGCCCAGGAAGCGGTGGAGGGCCGGGGGCAGGGCGTAGTCGGGCTTGGGCATGACCCACTGCGCGGTGCCCTGGAAGACATCGATGCGGGCGGCCCTGCGCTGGATTTCGGGCAGGAACTGCACGGTGGAGGCACCGGCGCCCACCACGGCGACGCGGCGGCCGGTCAGTTCGGCGTCGTGGTCCCAGCGGGCGGAGTGGAAGACGGGACCAGGGAAGGCGTCCAGGCCGGGGAGGTCCGGGTAGCGGGGGCGGTGCCAGGCACCGGTGGCCATGACGACGACCCGGGCGGTGCGGATGCCCGAGCTGGTCCGCAGGGTCCAGCGGTGCGCATCCGGGTCCCACCGCGCGCCCAGCACCTCCACACCGTGGTCGACCAGCTTGTCGACCCCGTGGGCCGAGGCCGTGGTGCGCAGATAGTCCAGGATCTCCGCCCCGGAGGCGAAGCACCGGCCCCAGGTGTGGGGGGCGAACGAGTACTCGTAGAGCATGGCGGGGACGTCGCAGCCGCAGCCGGGGTAGGTGTTGTCGCGCCACGTGCCGCCCGTGTCCGCCGACTTCTCCAGTACGACGACGTCGTCGATGCCCGCGCGGCGCAGGGCGATCACGGCGGCCACACCGGACAGGCCGGCCCCGATGACGAGGACGTCCGTCGTCGTGTCGTGCCCACGGCCGACGGCATCGTTGGTCACTTGCATCGCCCTCCTCGGCTGCCTCACCGAGGGTGGCGATTCAGCTATACCGCAGCAAGAGCGACAACGGGATCACAACTCGGATGAGTGATCTTTCCCAACAAAGGGTGCATCAGCCCTTTTCCCCATGGTTGGCTCCACCCATGGCTGTGGGGAACGATCTGCCTCAGGCGCGCGACCGGCACCGCCCGGGCGGCGATCCGGAGCGGCAACCGCCGTATCCGAGCGGCTGGTTCTTCCTGGCGCTCGCCCGTGAGCTGACTCCCGGCCGGGTGCTGACCCGACGGCTGGCGGACGAGGACGTGGTCCTCTACCGCACCGCCGACGGCCGCCCCTACGCGGTACGTCCCTACTGCCCGCACCTCGGCGCCCACTTCGGCGCCGGAGGCACCGTCGAGGGCCAGAACCTGGTGTGCCCCTTCCACCACTTCGCCTTCGCCCCCGACGGCACCTGCGTCAGCACGCCCGACGGCCGGCCCCCGCGAGCGCACGTGGAGCACCACACGATCCGTGAACGCAACGGCTTCGTCTTCGGCTGGTACGCGCCCGACGGCAAGCCGCCCGCATGGGACGCCCCCGAGACCGCTCCCCCGGAGGTCCGCGCGACAGCCTCCTGGGGCACTGAGATCCACGCACCCGCGCAGGAACTCGCCGAGAACTCCCTCGACTACCGGCACCTTCCGGTGGTGCACCAGGTGACGCTCAAGGAACTCGACCCGCCCCAGGCCGAGGGCCCCTACCTGCGCACCCGGCTCAGACTCGGGCCCGCCGGGCCCGGCCCGCTGACGAGGTTCCAGGTCGACCACTCGTTCCTCATGGCGGGGCTGGGCTGTCTGCGCATCGAGCAGCCCCTGCCGCTCCTCGGTGTCGTCGTCTATCTGTGGGCTCTGCACACCCCCACCGCGCCCGCGCGGACCCGTCTGCACCTCGCCGCCGCCTGCGCGGACATGCGCCCCGCGCGCACCGCGGCACGATCCTCGCTGCGCCGCCCCCTGCACCGCGCCCTCGCGCGGACGATGCTGCGACTCGCGGTCGGCAAGGTCCGGGACGACATCCCGATCTGGAACGCCAAGCGTCACGAGCCGCGCCCCCGCCTCACCGTCGGCGACGAGGCCATCGGCCTCTACCGGCACTGGGTCCGCCAGTTCTATCCGACCCCGTGACCGCCCCGGGCACCCGCGATCCCGTGGCACCGGCCGTTCATGGAATGAACCTCACCTCCGGGAAGGCCGGGCACGGGCCGTCGAGCAGCTGCCCCCGCTGCCGTAGATGCAGGTCGAAGAAGGCGAGCGGGTACGCCTGCTGGATCCGTACCGCACGGGCGGGGTCGAGGGTGCCGATCCAGCCCCGCAGCTCCTCGTCGCTCATCCCGACCGCCTTCGCCAGCTGCGGGATCAGCGTCTGGTTGTCACCGTACGACTGGTGGACCGCGCCGTCGGCCTGGATGTCGAGCCGCCATCCCCGCAGGTGCGACCAGAACTCGGCGGCATCGGGATCCTGGGCGCGGGTGAACTGGGCGGTCATCATCATGAACGGCCGGTCCAGGTCGGTGGTGATCGTCGGCTGCATCGGGCCGTCGAGGCTCAGCCCGGCCCGCACGCGCTGGTCCGCCGGCATGAGGCGGGCGGTCGCCGTTCCTCCTTTCGACCAGCCGAACATGCCGATGCGGTCCAGGTCGAGGGAGCCGAGCAGGCCGGTCGGCAGCGGCCGGCGGTCGGCGTCGGGGTTGCGCCCGGCGGCGAGTTCCTCGACAAGGTCGAGGACGAACCGGATGTCCGCGGCGAAGGCCGCCGGCCCCATCGGGTGCTCCGGGTCCATGAGCGGGGCGAGGACCCGGCCGTCGGGGAACTCGGTGAAAGCGTCGTACGTGTGGTCCACCGTGAGCACCACGTATCCGTGGCTGGCGAGTTCCTGAACCACGATGGTGTGGTCGCCGCGGTGGCTGTGCGCGCCGTGCGAGTACACGACGACGGGCAGCCGCCGGCCCGTTCGCCGCACCGGGGCGCCTTCGTGGCCGGCCGTGAGCGGCGCCGCCGCGGCGTCGGCCGGGAACCCGGCGGACGTGAGGAGTGCCCGCAGAGCGGCGGAGGGCATCCAGGGCGCCCGCGGATACCACTCGACGTCCCGGGCGGGGTACCAGACGGCGGCCATCAGCTCGCGGTGATGCCCGGGGCCCGCCACGGGATCCGGACGTGAACCGTCGACGAGGTGCAGCGACACCGTGCCCACCGGATGCGGTCCGGTGGGCAGCGGCAGGGCGAGCCGCGCCGGGCCCGGGGCCGGGGCAGCCGACGCCCACGCGGGGCGCGGGGCTGCGAGCGGCACGGCGGCCCCGGCCGCCAGCGCGGCCCCCAGCATGCGACGGCGCGTCATTGCCTTGCGGCTGGTGAACGGCGTGGTTGTCACGGACTCTCCCCGGGGTTCTGTACGGACATGAGGTAGGCGAGCACAGCCAGCACGCGGCGGTTGTCGTCGTCGGAGGGGGCCAGCTCCAGCTTGGTGAAGATGCTGGTGCTGTGCTTGGACACGGCCTTCTCACTGATGAAGAGCCGGTGCGCGATCGCGCTGTTGGAGCGTCCCTCGGCCATCAGCTCAAGCACCTGGCGTTCCCGCTCCGTGAGCCTCAAGAGGGGTTCGCGGGCGCCACGGCTGCGGCGGCCGAGCAGCTTGGTGACCACTTCGGGGTCCATGACCGTGCCGCCCGCGGCGACCGTACGGATCACGTCGACGAACTGGTCGTCGCTGAACACCCGCTCCTTGAGCAGATAGCCGACCCCTCCGGCCTGGTCGGCGAGCAGCTCCTGCGCGTAGATCTGCTCGACGTACTGCGAGAGCAGCAGGATCGGCAGCCCGGGGATCCGCTCCCGGGCGGCGAGTGCCGCACGGAGCCCGTCATCGGTGTGCGTGGGCGGCAGCCTGATGTCCACGATCGCGAGGTCCGGCCGGAACTCCAGCAGTGCGCCGAGCAGGCCCGGCGCGCTGTCGGTGGCCGCCACGATCTCGAACCCGCGCGCCTTGAGGAGCCGGACCAGCCCCTCCCGGAGCAGGAAGAGATCCTCCGCGACGACTACGCGCACGGCACCTCCATGGCCACGATCGTCGGCCCCCCGGGCGGGCTGCTGACCGCCAGGACGCCGTCGAAGGCCGCGAGCCGTCGTTCCACCCCGGCCAGCCCGGTGCCCCGGGCGGGATCCGCGCCGCCCACCCCGTCGTCGACCACCTCGACGCGCAGCAGCCCGCCCGTCCGGGCCATCCGGATCTGGAGGCCACGCGCCGAGGCGTGCCGGACGGCGTTGGTGACCACCTCGGCGACGGCGAAGTAGCAGGCCAACTCCAGCGGAGCGTCGAGCCGCCCGGGCAGATCGATCTCGGTCTCACAGGGCAGGGGCAGGTCCAGTGCCAGCGCCCGCACCGCCTCCCCCAGACCCCGGTCGGCCAGCATCGGCGGGTACATCCCCCGGACCAGGCCGCGCAGTTCGTCCAGCGCCGCCGCCGAGGCGACACGGGCCTCCACGACCAGCGCGGCGGCCTCGTGCGGACTGCTGTGGATCATCCCCTCGGCGGTCCTGAGGTTCATCCCGATGGCGACCAGCCGTCCCTGCGCGCCGTCGTGCAGGTCCCGCTCGATCCTGCGCAGCTCCGCGGCCGCGGAGCTGACCGCCTCGGCCCGTGTCTCGGTCAGCTCCCGCACCCGCCGGGTCAGCGCCGGATCCGGCTCCCGCCCGAGCAGCCGCCTGGCATCCGGCAGCACGGTACGCGGCAGCAGCCAGAGCCCGAGGGCCAGCAGCACCGCCCCCTGGATGCCGCCGAGGACCGACGCGTGGTGAGCGAGCCCTTCGGGACGCAGGGACGGCGCCGGCCCGCGCGGAGAGCCGAACTTCTGCACCACCACCAGGTATTGCCCGAATCCGCTCTGGAGAACGTCGTACGCCCCGATCCCCGCCAGTCCCAGGACCGCCAGGTCCCCCGCCGCCCTCGGCCACCGCGCCGGCCCGACCACGACAGCCGCCAGCAGCGCCAGCCCCACCAGGTAACCCGCCACCGCCGGTCCGATCCCGGCGCCCGGCGACGCCACCTGCCACAGATCGAGTCCCAGCAGGTCACCGGTCATCACCACGACGGAGGGCAGCAGCAGGGCCCAGTGTGCGGACCTCGACGCGTCGGCACCGGCCAGACGCTCGGGCCTGCCCTTCGCCGTCCGGACCAGACCCACCCCGGCGAAGGCGGCGAGCACCGGGACGCTCACACTGCCCACCAGAACGTTCAGCGGTGTCCGGCCGGCGTAGGCAGCGGAATGCGTGAGCCAGTACGTCCATTCCAGCAGTTCGCCCGTCACCGCCGCCACCAAGGGCAGTACCCACCGCCCGGGCACGCGCGCCGACGTGAGCAGCGCGGTGGCCAGCAGGCCCGCCATCAGCAGCGCCGCCGGGAGCAGGCCGACGGGTTCCAGATCCGGCAGGGTGACCGCGTAGCCGGTCGTCTGGGCGGGGTTGTGCAGGGCGCGCAGCAGGGCCCACACACTGCCGTACGCCGCCGTACCCATCAGCCCCGCCACGACCGGCCAGCCGATCCGCCCGACCGGTCGCGCGGTACGCGCCGGCAGGTCCCGCGCCTGCTCCGCCCTGAAGGCCAGCACGGCGCAGACCGCGGTCAACGCCGCGATCACACCCTGCGGCCAGGGCGTCACGCCCACCGGAAACGGCCACATATCCGCCCCCCGTCTCGTCTTCCCGGCCACGCGCTGCGGCCTGGAGATCATGCTGCTGCGAGGGGTCCGGCAAGCGCCATGGGCCGAGACCTACTTCGGGGGTAGGCAAACACCTACCCTGGCCGGACACCGGGCTCGGCCTACCCGAAAACGAAGCAGCGCCCGAGCCGACCGAAGCCGACCCGAGCGCTGCGTAGCAGGCCAGAGGGGTTAACCCCCGCCTGCAACCCGTAGGCCCTGTGGGACTCGAACCCACAACCAATGGATTAAAAGTCCACTGCTCTGCCAATTGAGCTAAGGGCCCAGGCGATGTTGCCTGTCCGAGCATAGCCGGACGCGGCCGTGTCTCCGATCGGGTATCGGTGACCCGGCCGCGTCATGGGGAGTTCGGGAGGGGAGGTGCGGGCGGGATGTTCAGTTTTGGACCGGTTCCGGGACCGAGGTCCGCTCCCCGCCGAGGAACCAGTGGCGGGCCGAGGCCAGCCACCAGGCCGTCGCGAAGCCGAGGACGGCGAGGACGGCGACCGGGGCGTAGTTGAAGGTCTTCCAGGTGACCGGAGAGACCTGCGGGAGCATGAAGAGGATCGTGATCAGCACGACCCAGGCCACCGAGACCACCCCGACCGGGACCGACCAGCGGCCCAGGTGCCACGGCCCGCGTTCGAAAGCGGTGCCCTTGCGGACCCGCAGGAAGGTCGGGATGACATACGCGATGTAGAGGCCGATGACGGCGATCGAGGTCACCGCCGCGTACGCCGTCGAGTTGATCAGGTAGGGGAGGCCGAGGGCCAGGGCGGCCAGCGTGGCCAGCCAGACCGCCGCCACGGGCGTACGGGTGCGCGGGCTGACCGTGTGCCAGACGCGGGACAAGGGCAGCGCGCCGTCACGCGAAAAGGCGTAGATCATACGGCTGTTGGCGGTCACCGAGGCCATACCGCAGAAGAGCTGTGCGCCGATCACCACCAGGAGGAGGAGCTTGCCGCTCGTCGCGCCGAGCGCGTCCAGGAGGATCTGGGCCGGGGGCGCGCCCGTCGGGGACGCGAGTTCCTTGTCGTACGACTGGATGGCGAACGTGAAGCCCAGCAGCAGGACGAAGCCCGCGATCCAGGACGTCCAGATCGAGCGGACGATGCCCTTCGGGCCCGCCGTGGACGCGTCGTGGGTCTCCTCGGTCATATGGGCGGAGGCGTCGTAGCCGGTGAAGGTGTACTGGGCCATCAGAAGGCCGAGGAGGACGACGTACGGGCCGCTGCCCCAGCCCGTCGTGTTCACGAACTTCGTGAACACGAAGGACGTCGACTGGTGGTGGTCGGGGACGAAGGCGAGCGCGCCGACGATCACCGCCACGCCCAGCACGTGCCACCACACGCTCACACTGTTCAGGAAGGCGACGATACGCACGCCGAAGGTGTTGAGGAGGCCGTGGAGCAGCAGGATCGCGGCGAACAGCAGCACCGTGCGGCCCGGAGTCACCTCGAAGTCGAACTGGAGGTTCAGCCAGGCGCCCAGGAAGGAGGCCGCGCCGAAGTCGATGCCGGCGGTCACCGCGACCTGGCCCAGCACGTTGAACCAGCCGGTGAACCAGGCCCAGGCCGCCGCCGAGCGGGGCGGGGCGAGGCGGTGGGCCCAGAAGTACAGGCCGGCCGAGGTCGGGTACGCCGAGCAGATCTCGGCCATCGACAGGCCGACGAACAGCGTCAGCAGGCCCACCGCCACCCAGCCCCAGGTGATCACCGCGGGCCCGCCGGTGGTCATGCCGAAGAGGTACAGCGTGAGACAGCCGGACAGTACCGAGATGATCGTGAAGGAGACGGCGTAGTTCGAGAACGCCGACATCCGGCGGGCGAGGACCTGGGTGTAGCCGAGCTGGGCGAGCCGTTCCTCGTCGGACAGTCCGTGCGCCTCGCCCGTTCTCGCGTCATCTGTCATGCCCCCAGCAATTCCCTGTAGGGGGGCGTGACATGCGTCACCCAGTGGCCAAAAAGGGCCCGTACGACATCGATCGTCGTACGGGCCCTTCTCAGTGGGTCACTCGGCGTCAGCCGTTGCGCTTCCAGCGCGGCTTGTCGTCGCGGCGGCCGAAGGAGCCGTTGCCGTTGCCGCGGTGGTCGTCACGGCGGCCGAAGGGGCGCTCGTGGCCGCCGGAGCGGAAGCCGGGACGGTCGTCGCGGCGGTCGCGGTTGAACGGGCGGTCGCTGCCGCGGTGCCCGCCGCGCTCGTCCCGGCGGAAGCCGCCACGGTCGTCACGGCGCTCGAAGGAACGGCCACCGCGGTCGTTGCGGTCACGGTCGAACGGGCGGCGGTCGCCGCGGTCAC
>NZ_JBFAWH010000023.1:67414-77674 GCF_040680235.1 Streptomyces sp. NPDC052101 | reverse complement strand
GCACCGCGGTCGTCGCGACGCTCGAAGCCACGGCCACCACGGTCGTCACGGCGCTCGAAGCCACCGCGCTCGCCCCGGTCGTCACGGCGCTCGAAGGAACGGCCGCCACGATCGTTGCGGTCACGGTCGAACGGGCGGCGGTCACCGCGGTCGTCGCGACGCTCGAAGCCACGGCCACCACGGTCGTCACGGCGCTCGAAGCCACCGCGCTCGCCCCGGTCGTCACGGCGCTCGAAGCCGCGCTCGGCACGGTCGCGGTCGAACGGGCGACGCTCGTCACGGCGCTCGAAACCACGGCCACCGCGCTCACCCCGCTCCTCGCGACGCTCGAAGCCCCGCTCGGCACGGTCCCGGTCGAAGCCGCCACGCCGCTCCCGGCGCTCGTACGGCGCCGAAGCGGCCGGACGCTCCTCGCGCTGAGCCTGCCGCTCGGCGGCGGCAACAGCGGCGGCCTCGGCGACCGCCAGCTCCTCCGCGGCCGTCGCCTGGGCCTCGGCCACCGCGGTCTCGGGGTCCTCGCCGCGCTCGCGGGCGACCCGGGCGACCAGCCGGTCGGCCTCCTCGCGCAGCTCGGCGGCGCGGCGCTGGGCGCGCTCCAGCTGCTTGGTGAGCTGGGAGACCTCGCGCTCGGCCTGCTGGGCGGCGTTGGCGGCGGACTCGGACTGGACCTCGGTCATGGAGCGGGCGCCGGTGATCTCGGCGACCTCCGGGTCGAAGGCGCCGGCGCCCTGGATGATGTGGCGCGCGGCGTCGACGCCGGCGTCCTCCATCAGGCGGAAGATCTGGCGCCGCTGGTGCGGGAGGGACAGGGAGACGACCGTGCCCGTGCGGCCCGCGCGAGCGGTACGGCCGGCGCGGTGCAGGTAGTCCTTGTGGTCGCCGGCCGGGTCCACGTTCAGGACCAGGTCGATGCCGTCGACGTGGATGCCGCGGGCGGCGACGTCGGTGGCGACCAGGACGTTGACGTACCCGTCCTTGAAGTCGGCCAGGGTGCGGGTCCGGGCGCCCTGCGTCATGCCGCCGTGCAGCGCGTCCGCCTTCACGCCGGCCTCGCGCAGCTGCTCGGCGACGCGGTCGGCGCCCAGCTGGGTGCGGACGAAGATGATCGTGCGGCCCTTGCGGGAGGCGATCGCGGCGGTGACCGGCGCCTTGTCCTTGGGCTTCACGATGAGGATGTGGTGGGACATCGTCGTGACGGCGCCCTGGGCCGCGTCCACCTCGTGGGAGACGGGCTCGTTCAGGTAGCGGTCGACGAGGGTCTGGATCTCGTTCTCCATCGTCGCGGAGAAGAGCATGCGCTGCCCGCCGGCCGGGACCTGGTCGAGCAGCTCGGTGACCTCGGGCAGGAAGCCCAGGTCGGACATCTGGTCGGCCTCGTCCAGGACGGCGATCTGCACGTCCTCCAGCGAGCAGGCGCCGCGGTTGATGATGTCGCGCAGCCGGCCCGGGGTGGCGACGAGGATGTCGACGCCGCGCTCCAGGGCGTAGATCTGGTTGCCCATGGAGGTGCCGCCGCAGACGACCTTCATCTTCAGGCCGACGACGTCGCCGTACGGCTGGAGGGCGTCGGCGACCTGCATGGCCAGCTCACGGGTCGGGGTGAGGATGACGGCGCGGGGCTTGTGCTTCTGGGTGCGGCCGCCGGCCAGCTGGGCCAGGGTCGGCAGACCGAAGGAGAGCGTCTTGCCGGAGCCGGTGCGGCCACGGCCGAGGATGTCCTTGCCGGCCAGGGCGTCCGGGATGGTCGCGGCCTGGATCGGGAAGGGGGTGGTGACGCCGTTCTGCGCGAGCTTGCGCACGACACCCTCGGGCAGGCCGAGGTCGGCGAAGGTGATCTGGGGGGACTGGGGGGTGGTGTCAGCGGCCTCGGGGGCCTCGGTGACCTCGTTCGTCACGTCGGCGAGTTCGCTGTCGAGCTGGTTCAGCTCGTTGAACTCGTTCTCGGACACGACAAACTGGTCAGTACTGGACACGGACATGCGAATGCGAAACCTTCCGGAGTCTCTTCGGCACGCGCCCGTCAACTCCGTGATTCGCTCACGACCGCCTCAATGCGGTCCGCCACGGCAAGGGAGAGTACGCGCCACACGGCGCGCTCTGTGGTGGCGCCGGGCAAATGGGATCAAACGATCTACCACCATACGCACTCACCACCCCTGAAGGCAAACCGAGCCGCATCACCGCAGGTCCGAACCCCATAGCCGCAGGCCTGAGCCTCGTGATCGCCGGCCCGAACCCCGCCGAGCGGCAGATCCGCTCCCCCGGCTCGGCCGGTCACGCCGGTGCGCCCGCCGTCGGCGCCGGTTCGCGCTGGACGAGCTGCGGTCCCGGCTCCGCGTGCGCCGAGGAGGACGGCTCGGCCGACGGGGGCTCCGAGGTCGCCGGGGGCGGGGTGGAGGGCGGGGGCTCGGGCGGTGCGGAGGTGGCCGGTGGCGTCGGCGGGGCCTCGGTCGGCGCCGGGTCGCCGGGCTTCACGGTCCTGCCCGGCTTGCCGGGCTTCGCCGGGGCCGCGGGCGCGCTGTCCGCGCCGGACGGGCTGACCGACGCGGAGGGCGACTCGCCCGGCTTCGCCTTGCCGCCGTGCTTGTGCTTGTCACCCGCCCTGCCCTCGTGCCCGCCGAAGCCGCCGGCGCCGACCACCGGGCCGCCGTCGGGTGCCTTCGCGCCGTGCTGCCCCGCCGAGCGCGAGGGCCTGGCCGGGCCCGAGTTGTCACCCACGTTCACACAGCCGGCGGCAGCGGCGAGGGCCAGCACCGTGACGGTGAGCCGGACGGGTACGGGCAAGGGGCGCACGGCGGCCACCTCCGGAGGCAAGGAAAGGAGTCAACCTTCCCAACTCCCGCCGCCCACAAGAGGACACGCGCCCCGCAGGCTTCACAGCCCGCACACCCGCACCGGGCCCCTCAGCCGCCTCCCCCCGAACTCCCGGCCCAGGTACGCCGCACCCCCCGCTCGCCCACAGCCGAGCGCCTGTCACCCATAGCCGAGGGCGTGCAGGCGGGCGTCGTCGATGCCGAAGTGGTGGGCGATCTCGTGCACCACGGTGACCTCGGTCTCCGCGACGACGTCCGCGCGGCTGTCGCACATCCTCAGCGTCGGCCCGCGGTAGATCGTGATCCGGTCCGGCAGCACGCCCGCGTACCACTCGCCCCGGTCGGTCAGCGGTGTGCCCTCGTACAGGCCGAGCAGCTCGGGGTCGTCGGCGGGCGGTTCGTCCTCCACGAACACCGCCACGTTGTCCATGAGCCGCATCAGCTCCGGCGGGATCCGGTCGAGCGCCTCGGCGACCAGCTCCTCGAACTCCTCGCGCGTCATCTCCAGCACACGGTCATTGTCCGGTACCGGGGCCCGTACGAGGGTGCTGCGGCACCGCATATCCACGCCCGGACTTGGGCATACGGCACCAATGGTCCGCGTTCCCGTCGCAGCCCTCCGCACGATGACGAACCGCATGCGCACCTCCCGCCGAGGCCCCCGGCCGCTGCCCGCCCCGGCACTCGCCACCCGTCCGCGCCCCTGGCTGCGCGCCCTCGGTCTCACGGCCGTCGTCCTTGTCGGCGCCTGGCTGGGCCTGCTGATCGTCGGGAACGTACGGGCCCCGGTCGGCCCCATGAACACCACGATGGCGCTGCGCCCGTCCCTCGCCGGCGGCACGAAGATCAACATCTCGCCGCTGGGCGCACTCACCCTGGACAGCCATGTGGCGCCGGTCCGCCTGGACGTGAACGTGGACCAGCTCGATCCGCTCCGATCCCAGGCCCTGGTCGACCACCCCGAGCGGATCTCCGGCCTTCAGAACGAGGTCGCGAGGGATGTCGAGCACGACACGCTGGACCTGGCGGTGCGCTCCTGTGTCGCCGTGGTCGCCGGCGCCACCGCCCTCGGCCTCGCCGTCTACCGCAGCCCCCGCCGGGCGCTTGCCGCCGGCGGCCTCGCCCTGACCCTGCTGGCCGCGTCCGGGGCGAGCGCGTACGCCACCTGGAACCCGAAGTCGATATTGGAGCCGAAGTTCTCCGGGCTGCTCAGCTCGGCACCGTCGGTGGTCGGCAACGCGCGCAGCATCGTCTCCGATTTCGACGTCTACCAGAAGGAGCTGGCCCGCCTGGTGGCGAACGTGACGAAGCTCTACGACGTCACCTCCACGCTCCCGGCCTACCAGCCGGATCCCTCCACCATCCGGGTCCTGCACGTGTCGGACATCCACCTCAACCCGGCGAGCTGGAAGATCATCGCCTCACTGGTGGAGCAGTACAAGGTGAACGTGATCGTCGACTCCGGCGACACGATGGACCACGGCATCGCGGCGGAGAACGGCTTCCTGGACCCGATCCGGGACCTGGGCGTGCCGTACGTCTGGGTGCGGGGCAACCATGACTCGCCGACCACCCAGCGCTATCTGCAGCGGATGAAGAACGTGCGCGTCCTGGACGACGGCCGGGCGCAGACGGTCGCCGGCCTGCGTTTCGCGGGCATCGGCGATCCGCAGTTCACCCCCGACCGCTCGGTGGTGCCCGGCGGCGACGCGGCCGAGCAGCTGGCGGGCGACCGGCTGGCCAGCGCCCTGCGCGACCAGAAGGCGCGGCACACCCCGGTCGACATCGCCGTCGCCCACGAGCCGGCTGCGGCCCGTGAGACGGACGGCGAGGTGCCGCTGGTGCTGTGCGGCCATCTGCACCACGAGGGCGACGAGATGCTGCCCTACGGCACGAGGCTGCGCATGGAGGGCTCCACGGGCGGCAGCGGGCTGCGTGCGGTGGAGCACACCTACCCCGCACCCATCGAGGCCTCGATCCTCTACTTCGACCGCGACAGCCGCCGCCTCCAGGCCTGGGACGCGATCAAGCTGGGCGGTCTGGGCGAGACGACGGCCGAGGTCAGCCGCCATCTGGCCGACGACGCCTCACGCAAGCGGGCTCACCCGGGGAAATCAAGCGCCACCCCCGACCCGACGTCCCCCTCCCGCACCGCTCCCGCCCCCTCGCCGTAAACCGTTTTGGCGATAGCCCTCGCCATCCCATATGCTTCTCACGTCCCCGACGCGCTGAGAAGCGCCCAGGCGGGCCGATAGCCCTCATCGTCTAGCGGCCTAGGACGCCGCCCTTTCAAGGCGGTAGCACGGGTTCGAATCCCGTTGGGGGCACGCATTACCGTGTGCGACACTGTTGCACGCACGCTTGGTCCTGTGGAGCAGTTTGGAGTGCTCGCCACCCTGTCAAGGTGGAGGCCGCGGGTTCAAATCCCGTCAGGACCGCTGGTGTTTCACGTGAAACACCGTGGCTGGGTAGCTCAGTTGGTACGAGCGTCCGCCTGAAAAGCGGAAGGTCGCCGGTTCGACCCCGGCCCCAGCCACAGCCACGAAGGCCCCGTTCGATGAACGGGGCCTTCGTCGTAGGGGGGTATGCATGGCAGACGACTTCCGCGGTTTCGAGATCGCCCGGCGCGGCTACGACCGCGCCCAGGTCGACGCCTATCTGGCCGGGCTGGCCGAAGGTACGCCGTCCGAGGTGCCGCCGGTTTTCGACATCGTCCGACGCGGGTACGACCGGGCGCAGGTGGACGCACGAGTCGCACAACTGCGGAACGGGGGCACGGGGAGATGAGCCAGGACCAGGCCGTCGCCGTGACGGCGGACGCCCAGCTGGAGAAGGTCCGGGCGCGGTACGGGCTGCTCGCGGTCATCATCAGCAATCTGGCGATAGCCGTGGTCGCGATCATCGGGGCGTGGCGGTTCAACGGCGACAAGTCCGTGATCGTCGGCATCCTGACCGCCGCCTTCACCGCGGTCAGCAGCGTGACCACCGCCTACCTGGGCATCAAGGCCGTCTCCAACACGGCGAAGTCGATCGCGCTCGGCCAGCAGAACGCTGCTGCGGCGGCCGTCGCCGCACCGCCCGCCACCGCCGTTCCGCCGGCCACCACCCCTCCGGCCCAGCGCGCCCCCTGAGCACCACCGTCAAATCGTTCGCGTGTTTTTCGCACGGGGTGAGATCCTGGATCGCGTATGTCTACGCATCCCGCCCCCGTTCTCGGCACCCTCGCCCCCCGTCTGACCGAACTGTCGCTGCGCGACGCGCACCGGCTCGGTCGGCGGCTCGAGGGCGCGCGCAAGATCCGTAAGCCGGAGGCCCGCGCCGCCGTCCTCGCCGAGATCGAGGCGGAGGTCGGCAAGGCCGAGGAACGGATCGGTGCGCGGCGTGCCCGCGTGCCCGCCGTCACGTACCCCGAGCAGCTGCCCGTCAGCCAGAAGAAGGACGAGATCGCGGCGGCCATCCGCGATCACCAGGTCGTCATCGTGGCCGGTGAGACCGGGTCCGGCAAGACCACGCAGATCCCCAAGATCTGCATGGAGCTGGGCCGCGGCGTGCGCGGCATGATCGGGCACACCCAGCCCCGCCGTATCGCCGCGCGGACCGTCGCCGAGCGGGTGGCGGAGGAGCTGAAGACCCCGCTCGGTGAGGCCGTCGGCTGGAAGGTCCGCTTCACCGACCAGGTGAACCCGGACGCCACCTTCGTCAAGCTGATGACGGACGGCATCCTGCTCGCCGAGATCCAGACCGACCGCGAGCTGCGCGCCTACGACACGATCATCATCGACGAGGCCCACGAGCGGTCCCTCAACATCGACTTCCTGCTCGGCTATCTCGCGCAGCTGCTGCCCAAGCGGCCGGACCTCAAGGTCGTCATCACCTCCGCCACCATCGACCCCGAGCGCTTCTCGCGGCACTTCGGCGACGCCCCGATCGTCGAGGTCAGCGGGCGGACGTACCCGGTGGAGGTGCGCTACCGGCCCCTGCTGGAGGAGGACTCCGAGGACGCCGACCGGGACCAGATCACCGCCATCTGCGACGCGGTCGAGGAACTCCAGGCCGAAGGCCGGGGCGACATCCTGGTCTTCCTCTCCGGTGAGCGGGAGATCCGGGACACGGCGGACGCGCTGGAGCGGAAGAAGTACAGGTTCACCGAGATCCTCCCGCTGTACGCGCGGCTGTCCCACGCCGAGCAGCACCGGGTCTTCCAGCAGCACACCGGGCGCAGGATCGTTCTGGCCACGAACGTCGCCGAGACGTCCCTGACCGTTCCCGGGATCAAGTACGTCATCGACCCCGGCTTCGCCCGCATCAGCCGCTACAGCCACCGCACCAAGGTCCAGCGGCTGCCCATCGAACCGATCTCCCAGGCCAGCGCCAACCAGCGCAAGGGCCGCTGCGGCCGGACGAGCGACGGCATCTGCATCCGCCTGTACTCCGAGGACGACTTCGTCGCCCGCCCGGAGTTCACGGACGCCGAGATCCTCCGTACGAACCTGGCCTCCGTCATCCTGCAGATGACCGCCGCCGGCCTCGGCGACATCGAGAAGTTCCCCTTCATCGACCCGCCGGACCACCGCAACATCCGCGACGGCGTGCACCTGCTGCAGGAACTGGGCGCGCTGGACCCCGCCCAGAAGGACCCGCGCAAACGCCTCACCGACAGCGGCCGCAAGCTGGCCCAGCTGCCCGTCGACCCGCGGCTGGCCCGGATGGTCCTGGAGGCCGAGCGGAACGGCTGTGTCCGCGAGGTCATGGTCATCGCCGCCGCGCTGTCCATCCAGGACCCGCGCGAGCGCCCGGCCGACAAGCAGACCCAGGCCGACCAGCAGCACGCCCGGTTCAAGGACGAGACCAGCGACTTCCTCGCCTTCCTGAACCTGTGGCGCTATGTCCGCGAGCAGCAGAAGGAGCGGGGCTCCAGCTCCTTCCGCCGGATGTGCAAGCAGGAGTACCTGAACTTCCTGCGCATCCGCGAATGGCAGGACATCTACACCCAGCTGCGCACGGTCGCCAAGCAGATGGGCATCCATCTCAACGAGGAGGACGCGGCCGACGACCGCATCCATGTCTCCCTCCTCGCCGGCCTCCTCTCCCACATCGGGATGAAGGACGTACGGGACGGCAGCAAGAACGAGTACCTGGGCGCCCGCAACGCCAAGTTCGCGATCTTCCCGGGCTCGGCGCTGTTCAAGAAGCAGCCGAAGTTCGTGATGTCGGCCGAGCTGGTGGAGACCTCAAGGCTCTGGGCCCGGGTCAACGCCAGGATCGAGCCCGACTGGGTCGAACCGCTCGCCGAGCACCTGCTGAAGCGGACGTACAGCGAACCGCACTGGGAGAAGGACCAGGCGGCCGTGATGGCGTTCGAGAAGGTCACGCTGTACGGCGTCCCGATCGTCGCCCAGCGCAAGGTGAACTACGGCCGCATCGACCCGGAGACCAGTCGCGAGCTGTTCATCCGCAACGCGCTGGTCGAGGGCGACTGGCGCACGCACCACAAGTTCTACGCCGACAACCGCAAACTCCTCAGCGAGGTCGAGGAGCTGGAACACCGGGCGCGGCGCCGGGACATCGTGGTCGACGACGAGACGCTGTACGACTTCTACGACCAGCGGATCCCCGACCATGTGGTGTCGGGCGCCCACTTCGACTCCTGGTGGAAGCGGAAGCGGCACGAGCAGCCCGACTTCCTGGACTTCGAGCGGGAGATGCTCATCCGGGAGTCGGCGGAGGCGGTCACCAAGGCCGACTATCCGGACTCCTGGCAGCAGGGGCAGCTGAAGTTCCGGGTGACGTACCAGTTCGAACCGGGCGCCGACGCGGACGGCGTCACGGTCCACATCCCGCTGCAGGTCCTCAACCAGGTCACGGACGAGGGCTTCGACTGGCAGATCCCGGGCCTGCGCGAGGAGGTGGTGACGGAGCTGATCCGCACCCTGCCCAAGCCGATCCGCCGCCACTACGTCCCCGCACCGAACTACGCGAAGGCCTTCCTGGACAAGGCGGTGCCCCTCCAGGAGCCGCTGACCGTGACGATGGCGCGCGAGCTGAAGCGGATGGTCGGGGTTCCCTTCGAGGCGGAGGACTTCGACTGGGCGAAGGTCCCGGACCACCTCACGATCACCTTCCGGATCGTCGACGAGCGGCGCCGGAAGCTGGCCGAGGACAAGGACCTGGAGGCGCTGAAGCTCAGCCTGAAGCCGAAGGCGAGGCAGGCCCTGTCCCAGGCGGCCGCGGCGACCGCGTCCCGCGAGGGCGGCGAGTCCCTGGAGCGCAAGGGGCTGACCGACTGGACGATCGGCACCCTCACCCGGGTCTTCGAGACCCGCCGCGCAGGCCAGCCGGTGAAGGCCTACCCCGCGCTGGTGGACGACGGCGACACGGTCTCCGTCCGCCTCTTCGACACGGAGGCCGAGCAGGCGGAAGCCATGTGGAAGGGCACCCGGCGGCTGATCCTGCGGAACATCCCGGTGAACCCGGCGAAGTTCGCGTCCGAGAAGCTGACCAACGCCCAGAAGCTCGCTCTCTCGGCCAACCCGCACGGCTCCATCCAGGCCCTGTTCGACGACTGCGCGATGGCGGCGGCGGACAAGCTGATCGCGGACTTCGGCGGGCCGGTGTGGGACGAGGAGTCGTACCGCAAGCTGTACGACAAGGTGCGCGCGGAGATCGTCGACACGACGGTCCGCACGGTCGCCCAGGTGCAGCAGGTCCTCGCCGCCTGGCAGGCCTGTGAGCGCCGTCTGAAGGCCGTGAGCAGCCCGGTGCTGCTCGCGAACCTGGCGGACGTCCGCAAGCAGCTGGACGCCCTTGTGAAGCCCGGTTTCGTGACGTGGGCCGGCATACGCCGCCTCCCCGACCTGATGCGCTACCTGGTGGCCGCGGACCGGCGCCTGCAGCAGATGCCGACGAACGTCCAGCGGGACACCACGCGCATGGAGAAGGTCCATGAGATGCAGGACGAGTACGCCTGGCTACTGGAGCAGCTCCCCAAGGGCCGTCCGGTGCCGCGGCAGGTCCTGGACATCCGCTGGATGATCGAGGAGCTGAGGGTCAGCTATTTCGCCCACGCGCTCGGCACCGCGTACCCGGTCTCGGACAAGCGGATCGTGAAGGCGATCGACGCGGCTGTCCCGTAACCGCCCGTGTACAGGGGGTGAGTTCGACCAGGCCGCCCCACCTCCTGTACAGTCTCTTCTCGCAGCGCAACGCAGCAAGCCAAGCGCCGCGAAACCTGGTCCTGTGGAGCAGTTTGGAGTGCTCGCCACCCTGTCAAGGTGGAGGCCGCGGGTTCAAATCCCGTCAGGACCGCATCTAGAAGGCCCCTCATCCCATCCGGATGGGGGGCCTTCGCCATGCCCGCGCACCACACCCACCACCCCGCCAGAACAGAGGCGGCGCCCGCGGCGGAGCCGCAATCAGACACAGCAAATCCCGTCAGGACCGCACCCCC
>NZ_JBFAWH010000023.1:0-67316 GCF_040680235.1 Streptomyces sp. NPDC052101 | reverse complement strand
CCCGAAGACCTCACCACACCCGGATGAGGAGCCTTCGCCATGCCCGCGCACCACACCCACCACCCCGCCAGAACAGAGGCCGCGCCCGCGGCGGAGCCGCAATCAGACACAGCAAATCCCGTCAGGACCGCACCCCCCGAAGACCTCACCACACCCGGATGAGGAGCCTTCGCCATGCCCGCGCACCACACCCACCACCCCGCCAGAACAGAGGCCGCGCCCGCGGCGGAGAGGCGCCGGGTGTCCGAGGCTCTTGCTCCGGTGCCGTGGCAGGCACCCGCGGCCTTGACGGCGTCACTTTCCGCCGGTACCCAGGGACCAGGGCCCGTTCCCCTGTGCGGTCCGCGGAGGTGGGGTTATGGCGGCAACGGCCAGGCACGAGACGCGGGCGCTGCTGAGGGCTCATCTGTCGGCCGCCTCGTCGTACCGGCATCTGACCCGCCACTGCCCCATCTGTCATCACCTGCTGCGGCTGGCGATGGACGCCGCTCCAGGGGTCCATGACGCGAGCGACGAGGAAGCGGAGGACGAAAGTCCCCGTCCCGCGTGACCAACGCCAAGTCCAACAGCCCGTCCGGCGTGGCACGCTGGAACACGTCACTCCACTAGCGCACACATGCTGCCGGCAACAACCGGCGAGGCATGTGACGGGAGTCACCGCATGACTTTTTGAAAGGGCGGAACTTACCCCTGCCCTACAACTGGTCAATTTAATATGTGCAATTGCACCGCCCCCAGGGGTCACGCACAGCGGTTCCGACAGCCCTGCCCAGACTCCGACAAGGCCGCTCACAGAGACCCGCCCACCCCTCGACCAGCGCACAAAAAAGATCGCGCTGGACCCGGCGGAGTCCAGCGCGATCTACGACGCACCCTGTGTCGCTGCCTACAACGTTCTCTTCGGCTTGGGCGTGAGGCCTGTTGGGGCAGGTCCCGCGTCGCTTGGAGCTAGGGGCCCGGGCGTCTCGGCGAGTTGGGGGACCAGCCGTATTGCCCGGTTATGCAGTTGTTCAGGCCTCGCTGCGCTGCTGCGGGATGCCCGCGAGCAGAGCGCGGACCTCCGCCTCGCGGTAGCGGCGGTGCCCGCCGAGCGTACGGATGGACGTGAGCTTGCCGGCCTTCGCCCACCGCGTGACCGTCTTGGGGTCGACGCGGAACATGGTGGCGACCTCAGCCGGGGTCAGCAGCGGCTCGGCATCAGGGGTGCGAGCGGTCATGAGCGGCCTCCTCGGGAGAACCGAACCTTCTCGGTTCTTTCCTCTAAATTCTGCACCTTGACCCGCGTTGCCCGAAATGGTCGACGCGAGTCGAGTCGGTTATAGGACGAACGGCTTGTCCTCGGCACTACAACTACACCATCTGTCCAGCCGCGTCGGCCAAACCGATGGAATTGCCCTCCCAGGTGTTCATCAGCGACGGAAGCCGATGGACCATGCCATAGCGGACAGTCACGCCGCTGTGACGATCAGTCACAGGGCGATCAGGAGTCACCAGACCCCCCAAAGCGTGCAATGCTGAGATTCCGCCCATGATGGAGCATAGTTGGACGGACGGAGCCTTCCCCGGACTCCTTGTCCTATTTTGGCATGAGGGGCGGCAAGAGACGCAAGGGCCGCGTAAGTGCCGTCCATCACCCTTGAGGCAAAAGTCCAGATCGGGACCAACGTCCCGTCGCAGGGACAAGTGCCGTAGACCGTACGTCGTTCGACGCCGTTCGAGCCGTGACGTACGTCACGCAGTTGCGTCACCCGGTCAGGTCGCTCAGTTCGCGGAACGCCGGTCCCGTACCGCCCGCCAGCGCTCCACGAGCCGCAGATAGGCCTCCCCGGCCGCCGCCCCGTCGCCCCGGCGCAGCGCCTCGATGCCGTCGGCCACGTCCGCAGCCGAGTGGTCCCCCTCCAGCTCGCCGGCCGGCAGCACATGCACCAGACCGCCGTAGTCCACCTCCACCAGCGAGCGCGGGTGGAACTCCTCCAGCCAGCGGCCGACGTCCACCAGGCCGTCGATCAGCGGGCTCTCCTCCACGGCATCCTTCAGCGCGCGCAGCGCCCGCGCCACCCGCCGCCGGGCCTGCACCATGGGCGTGCGGTAGCGCAGCAGCGGGGGCTCCTCGGCGGTGCCCTTCTCGTAGCGCCGCTCCTCGTCGGAGACCAGCACGAACCAGTTCAGCGGCACCTGCCAGGTCGCCGTGCGGATCCAGGGGCGGGCGTCGGGGTTGCGGGCGAGCCAGCGCTCGTAGTCCTGGGCGGCCTGGTGGCGTACGAGCGGCGGCAGCACCGCGTCCAGGATCGGCGCGGGCAGCTCCTCGGCCAGCTCGCCGAGCGCCTGCCAGCCGCGCAGCCGGGTCCGCCAGGGGCACACGCAGACCACGCCGTCGACCTCCAGCACGAAGGCGTCGCCGCTCTCGTGCACCGGCACCGCGACCGGCGGGGTGGGCAGCAAGTCGGCGAGGGAGCGGCGCAGTTCGTCCTGGTAGGAGGGGCGGTCGGGGCGGCGTGCGTAGCGCGCCCAGTAGCTGCGCTCCGGCTCCGGGAAGGCGCCCAGCGGCTCGTACACGCGCAGGTACGCGGCATAGGGGACGACCACGGAGGACACCTTCGGCACGCCTGCTCCCTCCCCAACGGGCCCAGCTCGAAAACCGCTGCGAGAACCTCTGCAAAACCACTGCAAATCGTCCCACGGACATGCGTGCACAAGCGGCGCGGGAGAGTGATCCTGAACACTGCACGGATGGCGGTCGTACCGAGGCTCTACGCTCAGGGCACGGCGCCCCGCCACCTGTACGGGGTTCCGCCCCACTCGCCGCTACTTACACAGGAGTCACCACAGTGACTGACGTAACCGGCGCACCCGCTGATGTCCTGCACACCCTGTTCCACTCGGACCAGGGCGGCCATGAGCAGGTCGTGCTCTGCCAGGATCGCGCGAGCGGCCTCAAGGCCGTCATCGCCATCCACTCCACCGCCCTGGGCCCGGCCCTCGGCGGCACCCGCTTCTACCCGTACGCGACCGAGGCCGAGGCCGTCGCCGACGCTCTCAACCTCGCGCGCGGGATGTCGTACAAGAACGCCATGGCCGGTCTCGACCACGGCGGCGGCAAGGCCGTGATCATCGGCGACCCGGAGCGCGACAAGAGCGAGGAACTGCTCCTCGCCTACGGCCGTATGGTCGCCTCGCTCGGCGGGCGCTACGTCACCGCGTGCGACGTCGGCACCTATGTCGCCGACATGGACGTCGTGGCCCGCGAATGCCGCTGGACCACCGGCCGCTCCCCCGAGAACGGCGGGGCCGGCGACTCCTCCGTGCTCACCGCCTTCGGCGTCTACCAGGGCATGCGCGCCTCCGCGCAGCACCTGTGGGGCGACCCCTCGCTGCGCGGCCGCCGGGTCGGCATCGCGGGTGTCGGCAAGGTCGGCCACCACCTGGTGAAGCACCTGCGCGAGGAGGGTGCCGAGGTCGTCGTCACGGACGTGCGCACGGACGCCGTCCAGCGGATCCTGGAGCAGTACCCGGCGGGCGTGACGGCCGTCGCCGACACCGAGGCGCTGATCCGGGTCGAGGGGCTCGACATCTACGCCCCCTGCGCGCTCGGCGGCGCCCTGAACGACGACAGCGTGCCGGTGCTCACCGCCAAGGTGGTGTGCGGCGCGGCCAACAACCAGCTGGCCCACCCGGGCGTGGAGAAGGACCTCGCCGACCGCGGGATCCTGTACGCGCCGGACTATGTGGTGAACGCCGGCGGAGTGATCCAGGTGGCCGACGAGCTGCACGGGTTCGACTTCGACCGGTGCAAGGCGAAGGCGGCGAGGATCTTCGACACCACGCTGGCCATATTCGCACGTGCGAAGGAAGACGGGATTCCGCCGGCCGCCGCGGCCGACCGGATCGCCGAGCAGCGGATGGCCGAGGCCCGCGCGGGACACGCCGCGCACTGACCGGTCGCACACGTGAGCGGTACCCGTCGGCGGGAACTTAGAGAGAACTCTCACTTCCACCGGCGGGTCGTTCCCCGATAAGTGGTTAAAATCGCCACTGACCAGCGAGGACGGGGCGCCTCGAAGGTCCTGTGCACACGCGCGGACTGCGGGCGACGTACCGTATGGGCGCGGGCTCAGGTACCGTGGAAGCCCTACGGACCGGCCTCTCTACGGAGGGTCCGTTCCGGATCATGAACGCGTGTCAGACTCTGGGGCCGTCGAGCCCCGTCACCGAGGGGGTCGAGCCATGGGGCGCGGCCGGGCCAAGGCCAAGCAGACAAAGGTCGCCCGCCAGCTGAAGTACAACAGCGGTGGGACTGACCTGTCACGTCTGGCCAGTGAACTGGGCGCATCGACTTCGAGCCAGCCGCCGAACGGCGAGCCGTTCGAGGACGATGAGAACGACGAGGACGATCTCTACTCTCGTTACGCGGACCTCTACGAGGACGACGACGAGGAAGAGGACGACAAGGATCCTCACCAACAGCACCGTCGCGGCGCTTGACCTTGCAGTGACCAGTCCGGTCGGTGGCAGAGCCACCGACCGGTTTCTGTGCTGTCCGCACGGTCACCGCGCGCCGGATCAGGCGGCGGCGCCTTTAGTTCGAGTAGGTCCCCACCAGCTCGGCGCCGGTCGTCTTGTCGCCACGTTCGGTGATCTCGCCGGCCACCCATGCCTCGACACCGCGGTCGGCGAGGGTCGCGAGGGCCACCTCGGTGGACTCCTCAGGGACGATCGCCATCATGCCGACGCCCATGTTGAGGGTCTTCTCCAGCTCCAGGCCCTCGACGTTCCCGGTCCTGCCGACCAGGTCGAAGATCGCGCCCGGGGTCCAGGTGGCGCGGTCGACCGTGGCGTGCAGCCCGTCCGGGATGACGCGGGCCAGGTTGGCCGCGAGTCCGCCGCCGGTGATGTGGCTGAACGCGTGCACGTCGGCGGTGCGGGTCAGCGCCAGGCAGTCCAGCGAGTAGATCTTGGTGGGCTCCAGCAGCTCCTCACCGAGGGCGCGGCCCAGCTCCGGGACCTCCGTCTCCAGGGCCAGGCCGGCGCGCTCCAGCAGGACGTGGCGGACCAGGGAGTACCCGTTCGAGTGAAGCCCGGAGGACGCCATGGCGATCACCGTGTCGCCCGTACGGATGCGATCCGCGCCGAGCAGCCGGTCGGCCTCCACGACGCCCGTACCGGCGCCGGCGACGTCGAAGTCGTCCTCGCCCAGCAGGCCCGGGTGCTCGGCCGTCTCGCCGCCCACCAGGGCACACCCGGCGAGCACACAGCCCTCCGCGATGCCCTTCACGATGGCCGCGACGCGCTCGGGGTGGACCTTGCCGACGCAGATGTAGTCGGTCATGAACAGCGGCTCGGCGCCGCACACCACGATGTCGTCCATGACCATGGCGACCAGGTCGTGGCCGATGGTGTCGTAGACGCCCATGCGGCGGGCGATGTCGACCTTCGTGCCGACGCCGTCCGTGGCGGAGGCGAGGAGCGGACGCTCGTAGCGCTTGAGGGCGGAGGCGTCGAAGAGCCCGGCGAAGCCGCCGAGGCCGCCGAGGACCTCGGGGCGCTGGGTCTTCTTCACCCACTCCTTCATCAGCTCGACGGCGCGGTCGCCCGCCTCGATGTCGACGCCCGCCGCTGCGTAGCTGGCACCAGTTGTCTCAGACATGACTGTGAGAGCTTTCGTGTCGTACTGCAGGGTGTTACGGGCGGCGGATCGCGTCGGCCGCGGCCGTGGCGGCGGGACCGGCCGCCAGCTCGGTCTCCAGCAGCTGCTTGCCGAGCAGCTCGGGGTCCGGCAGCTCCATCGGGTACTCGCCGTCGAAGCAGGCGCGGCACAGGTTCGGCTTGGCGATGGTGGTCGCCTCGATCATGCCGTCGATGGAGATGTAGGCGAGCGAGTCGGCGCCAAGGCTGGTGCCGATCTCCTCGATCGTCATGCCGTTGGCGATCAGCTCCGCGCGCGTGGCGAAGTCGATGCCGAAGAAGCAGGGCCACTTCACGGGCGGCGAGGAGATCCGGATGTGGACCTCGGCGGCGCCGGCCTCGCGGAGCATGCGGACCAGGGCCCGCTGGGTGTTGCCGCGCACGATGGAGTCGTCGACGACGACCAGGCGCTTGCCCTTGATGACTTCCTTCAGCGGGTTCAGCTTCAGGCGGATACCCAGCTGGCGGATGGTCTGCGAGGGCTGGATGAAGGTCCGGCCGACGTACGCGTTCTTCACGAGACCCGCGCCGAACGGGATCCCGCTCGCCTCCGCGTAGCCGATGGCGGCCGGGGTGCCGGACTCCGGGGTCGCTATGACCAGGTCGGCCTCGGCGGGGGCTTCCTCGGCGAGCCGGCGGCCCATCTCCACGCGGGAGAGGTACACGTTCCGGCCGGCGATGTCGGTGTCCGGGCGGGCCAGGTACACATACTCGAAGACACAGCCCTTGGGCTTCGCATCCGCGAATCGGGAGCTGCGCAGGCCGTTCTCGTCGACGGCGATGAACTCGCCCGGCTCGATCTCGCGGACGAAGCTGGCACCGCAGATGTCCAGGGCGGCGGACTCGGAGGCGACCACCCAGCCGCGCTCCAGGCGGCCGAGGACCAGCGGGCGGATCCCCTGCGGGTCACGGGCGGCGTAGAGCGTGTTCTCGTCCATGAAGACGAGGGAGAAGGCGCCCCGCACCTTCGGGAGGACCGCGTGGGCGGCCTCCTCGATGGTGAGCGGCTTGCCGTCGGCGTCGACCTGGGCGGCGAGCAGGGCCGTCAGCAGGTCGGTGTCGTTGGTGGCCGCGACCCGGGTGGACCGGCTGTTGTTGTCGTTCGGCAGCTCGGCGACCATCTCGGCGAGCTGGGCCGTGTTGACCAGGTTGCCGTTGTGGCCGAGCGCGATCGAGCCGTGCGCGGTGGCGCGGAACGTCGGCTGGGCGTTCTCCCACACGGAGGCGCCGGTGGTCGAGTAGCGGGCGTGTCCGACCGCGATATGACCCTGGAGCGAACCGAGCGAGGTCTCGTCGAAGACCTGGGAGACCAGTCCCATGTCCTTGAAGACGAGGATCTGGGAGCCGTTGCTGACCGCGATTCCCGCGGATTCCTGACCCCGGTGCTGGAGGGCGTAGAGCCCGAAGTACGTGAGCTTTGCGACCTCTTCGCCCGGAGCCCAGACACCGAAGACGCCGCAAGCGTCCTGGGGGCCTTTCTCGCCGGGAAGCAGATCGTGATTGAGTCGACCGTCACCACGTGGCACGGCACCGAGTGTAGGCGAGGTCGACCACTGGTCCGAATTGGGGATACGCGCCTCTAACGGATCAGCTGATGTCGATCACCTTGTCGGTTTCCGCGTTTGCGCTGGTCAATCGAGGTGTACTTGGCGTTCGGGCGGTCGCCGGGGGCCTCGGGGGCGGCGGTCACGGGCCCGTTCGGCGGGGACGCGAGTGAGGTGTCGCACATCATTCGGGCGCGTCACGGGTGAGGTGGATGCGGTCTCCGTCGCCGTCCGTGAGCGTCAGTTTCGCGTGGTCCGCCCGGGCGGTGAGCGTACCGGTGGTGAGGGCGCGGGCGAGGGCGCGCTCGAAAGCCATCCGCTCCGGCCCGCAGGCCATCCTGGTCGTGCGCAGGCTGCCGAAGGTGATGTGGTCGCCGCGCACCGTGGCCCGGGCGCTGAACTGGTTGCAGCCCAGATTGCCGGCCGCCTTGCCGTCCTCGTCGATGCGAAGGCGGGTGGCGGCGGCGGGCGCGTGCCGGGTCGTACCGCCGACGGTGATGCTGTCGACCCGCCAGTCGATGCCGGTCACGGGCTGTGGGCCTGGCTGTGGGACGCTCACCGCACCACTGTCCGCCCTCCCCGTGCCACAGGCCACCGTGAGCGGGACGAGTGCGGCGGCCACCGCGAGGGTCATGCGCTGCTTATACCGGTTCATGGCGATTCGACGGACCGCCGGCCCGACTGGTTCCGCTACGACATCAGCGGCAGCAGCCCGCCGATGTCCGCCCGCTCCCCGCTGGCGCTCACCTTGGCCTCCTCAAGGGCGTCCTTCCAGCTCACGCGCCCTGTGGCGAGCCGGATCCAGGTCAGCGGGTCGGTCTCGACGACGTTGGGCGGGGTGCCTCGGGTGTGCCGGGGCCCCTCGACGCACTGCACGACGGCGTACGGCGGCACGCGCACCTCGGTGGAGCCGCCGGGCGCCTTCACGGCGAGGGCGTCGGCGAGCAGCCGGGTGGCGGCGGCCAGGGCCTGGCGGTCGTACGGCACGCCCAGGCCGGGCACGGCGGCGTTGAGGTCGTCGGTGTGGACGACGAGTTCGACGGCGCGGGTGACCAGGTAGTCGTCCAGGGGCAGCGCGCCCGCGTTGGTCTCCAGCAGCCGTCCGCCCGGGTACTCGGCGAGAAGGGCACGCAGGGAGGCGTCGGTGCCCGCGAGATAGGCGTCGAGGTCGGGGTGGTCCGCCGAGAGGCCGCGGGTGAACTCGGCGATGGCCGAGGCGCTGGCCGCGGTGGCGAAGGGCCACTCGACGACCGTCACGTCCTGCTGCGGCGGGGCCGGCCGGTCGAGGGCGCGGTGGACGGCGGTGACGGCCATGCCGATGTGCGCGACCAGGTCGCGTACGGTCCACTCGCCGAGCCTCGTGGGCAGGGCGAGTTGCTCGACGCCGAGACCGCGGACGGCCTCGCGGACATGGCCGAGCTGGGCGAGGACCGCGGCACGGGTCCGTGCGGGGTCGTAGCTGCGGGCGCGCTTCCTGACCGGGGGCATGGCGGTGAGCCTATGCCTTCACGGCGTAGCCCTTCAGGCCGTTTTCCACCAAGTCGAAGGCCTGGCGGGCACGTTCGGCGGCGTCGGCCGCGATGGTCTCCGGGCTCTCGCCGGCGGCGAGACGGCGGTGGTGTTCCTCGATCAGGACGTTGCGGGCGGTGCTGAGGGTGGTGGCGGCGACCGTGGCGAGCAGCGGGTCGCCGGTCTCCTCCGCCAGCACGTCGGTCATCGCCCGGATGCCCCGCTGAGCGCCGAGCACGGCCCGCTCCCGCAGCACGGGCGTCTCCTCGACGACCCGGCGCACCTGCAGGACGAACGGCTCGCTGTGCAGGCCGACGGAGGGGTCCCGGGCCTCGACCATCTCCAGGAACTGCCGGCGTACGGCGTCCACCGCGGACTCTTCGGGGCGCCGGTCGCGCACGGCGCGGGCCGCGTCGCCGAAGTGCTCCTCCATGGGGCGGAAGACCAGGTCCTCCTTGGTGCCGAAGTAGTTGAAGACCGTCATCTTCGACACCTCGGACGCGTCGGCGATCTCCTGCACCGACACCTTGTCGAAGCCTCGCTCGACGAAGAGGTCGAGCGCGGTCCGGTAGATCCGCCACATCGTGTCGCGCTTCTTGCGCTGGCGCAGTCCTAGCTCCTCGGCCATGCGGTCACCTTACCAAGATGAATTTTGTGCTCGACCTAAGTCTTAGCTCAGACAAAAGATTGACTCGGTACACGAACTGGGGGCATGGTGGTGTTCATGACCGAAACCCAGCGCAAGATCGGCTTCTTCGTCTGTCTCGCCACGATCGTCCTGGCCGTCCTGGACATGCAGATCGTGTCCGCGGCGACGGTCCCGATCGTCAAGGACCTCGACCCCGAGCACGGCATCGACAAGATCCCCTGGCTGGTCAGCGCCTTCGCGCTGGCGTCGGCCGCGATGCTCCCGCTCTACGGCAGGCTCTGCGACACCCTGGGTGCGAAGCCCGTCTTCCTCGGCGCCCTCGGCACCTTCCTGGCCGGCTCGGCGCTGTGCGGCGCGGCCCAGTCGATCGGCTGGCTGATCGCCTCCCGGGCCGTGCAGGGCATCGGGGCGGGCGGGCTGATGAGCGTGACGATGGTGGTGATCGCCCAGCTCAAGGAGCCCGGCGACACCAGGAACAAGGGCGCCGGCACCGGCGGGATCGTCGCGGGCGCCGGCATGGCGGCCGGCCCCTGGCTCGGCGGCTTCCTCGCCGACCACGCGAGCTGGCGCTGGGCCTTCTACGTCAATCTGCCGCTCGGCATCGCCGCGCTCGCCACCGCCGTGGTCGTCCTGAAGCTCCCCCGGAACACGACCAGCCGCGCGATCGACTTCCCCGGCGCCGCCCTCGCCGCGGCCTTCTCCACCACACTGCTGCTGGTCACCGAGTGGGGCGGCAAGCAGTACGCCTGGACCTCCCCGCAGATCCTCGGCCTGACCCTGGCCTGCGCGGCCGCGTTCGCCCTGTTCCTGCGCCGCCAGTTCACCACCGCCGAACCGATCCTGCCGCCCGCCCTCTTCCGCGTCCCCGAACTGCGCCTCGGCTTCGCGATCCAGGCGCTGATGGGCGTCGCCATGACCGGCGCCATGTACTACGTGCTGATCTACCTCCAGCTCGTGCGGGGCATCGCCAGCTCCTCCGCCGGCCTGTTCCTCATCCCGATGGCGGCCGGCATGACGGTGGTGGGCTTCGCGACCGGCCGGCTGAGCGACCGCGGCTGGTCCGAGCGGACCTTCGTGATCAGCGGCTCCGCCCTCAGCAGCGCCGCCTTCCTGCTGCTGGCCACCACCGGCACCCACAGCCCCCTCTGGCACGTGTGCGCGGCGCTGCTGGTCATCGGCCTCGGCTTCGGCCAGTTCCTCGGCCAGCTGATCCAGCTGGTGCAGCGCAGGGCCCCGCGCCACCAGCTCGGCGTCGCCACCACCGCCGTCCGCTTCTTCCAGACCCTCGGCGGAGCCCTCGGCGCGACCGTCTTCGGCACCCTCCTCAACCGCCTGTACGACGGCCCCGGCGACATCGGCGCCCTCGCCGCCCTGCGCGGCCCGGCCCGCACCGAGGGCATGACGGCGTACGTCTCCGCGCTGGACTCGGTGTTCCTGTGCGGCGCCGGGGTGATGGCGCTGTCCTTGCTGCTCGCGCTGCGGCTGCCGAAGGTCAGGCCGGCAGTGGAAGCGGAGCCCGTGCGGGAGACGGTGACGGTGTGAGGTGACCGTTGGGGCCGCAAGGTCGCGCGGTTTCGGCATGAGACACGTGACACGTCACATCGCACACCCTCCACCGAGGCAGCGAAGTAGCTGGTCAGAAGAGGTGCCCGGAAGCTCCGGGCACCTCTTCCTCGTTCACATCACGGGGTGTCAGTCTGCGATGAAGGTGCGCGCGTCACGTACGAACGCCGGCCACGAAATCAGCCCAGGCCTCCGGCGCGAGGGTGAGGGCGGGGCCGTGGGGGTGCTTGGAGTCTCGTACGGCGACGAGGGTGTGGGTGGGGATGAGGTTGGCTATCTCGACGCAGCTGCCGCCCGCCTCGCTGCTGTAGGAGGACTTGAACCACGCTGCCTCTGGGACGTTCATGACTGTTCCATCTCTCGTGCGAGTCGTTCAAGGAACCTGGGTGTTTCCCGAGGCCCCGGGGCTCCAGCCCGCATGGCGTCGAACCTCCGGGTGTAACGCCAGATGTCGGTGTCCTTGTCCGTCAGGCTGACCGTGTCCTGGATATCGACACTCACCACCCGAGGCAGGGGCGGCTCGAACTCCATGAGGATGAAGTTCTCCCTGGCCCGGTACACCGGCTCGGCCATCGGCAGGACCTGTACCGTCACATGGTCCAGGGCGGCAAGCTCGGCCAGGTGAGCGTATTGCTCACACATCACCGCCGGGGTGCCGAACACCCGCCTGAGAACGGCCTCTTCGAGAATCACATGGACCTCGACCGGGCGCTCGCTTCGGGTGATCGCCTCCTTCCGGCGCATCCTGATCTCGACGTTCCGTTCCACGAACTCCGTGGTGCGCTCATCGATCGGCTTGGCGACCCCGAACTGTGCGCGGGTGTACGCCTCGGTCTGGAACAACCCGAACATCACGTCCGGTTGATAGACCCGCAGGATCTTGGCGTCGCCCTCCAGCCCGACGTGCATACCGAAACCGGACGGCATCATGCTCCGGTAAGGCGACCACCACCCCCGCTGCAACGAGTTCTTGTGAACGTCCAGCAGGAACGCCACGTCCTCCGGGTCATTGACCCCGTACCGGTCGAGCAGTTCCTTCAGGTCCTGGACCTTGGGCAGGCCGCTCAGTCCGTTCTCGACGCGGTAGAGCTTCGATTCGGTGAACGCCAGCCCCGTCACGGCCTGCGCCAGTGTCAGTCCATGACCGTCCTCGTCGTCCCGAGGAGCGTTCTGGCGCAGGCGCCTCAGCTCCTGGCCCAGCTGCATACGCCGGATCGTCGGTCCCGTCTTCGTAGCCACCGTGCCCGCCCCTTCTGCGGTCATGCCCGCCAACCGTATGCCCATGCCCGTCACTTGACGCCCCGTGCCCGGCAAGTGACGACCCATGCTCAGAGCGTGACAGCCAGAGCCTGCCTTCCGCAGGGTTATGCCAACTTCCAGGCATTTGCCAGTTCTCGCGAAATTTCTACGTTCGATTGCCGCATCCTTGGCACCGCCGGGACAGTGATCCCATGACCAGCCAAAACGCCCGCCGCGCCCCCTTCCGCGTAGGCGACCAAGTCCGCGGCACCACCTACGTCCCGCCCGACCACCACCGCCACGAACGCCCAGAACGCTTCGAGGGCGTCGTGGTCCAAGTCGGCTCCGGATACGCCGGGGTGGACGCGAAGACGGCCTTCCTCTGGGTGCGGCTCGCGGATCACACCGAGCGCCAAGCCCTGGTCTCGGACACCGAGTTGGTGCCGAAGGAGGTCGCACAGTGAAGCCGCTCCTCCACTCTGTCGTCGGCCTGCTCGCCCTGCCCGCCGTCTTCTTGCTGCTCCGGCCGGAGACCGAGCCCGTCCCCACCCCGAATCCGCCACCACCCCCACCGCCCTTCAGATGGGTCGGGTTAGGCGGCCCATGGCCGTACGTCGTCAGAGGCCGTCGCCTGGAAGGGGGTGCAACATGACGGCAACGGACGGAGACCACAGCACCATCGTGTCCTGGCTGGCCCGGCGCTGTATGCAGACCAGGCCCGACCTGGACCTGTACCAGGCCCGGGGACTCCGGGTCGATGCGTACCGAGAGGGCAGAGCGAAACCGGATGCGGTGCTCGCGCCCGAGGCCCATTTCGCGGGACACGGTGATTGGGCCGACCCGGACGGCGACCGGGACTCCTGCACGGTCACGGTGCACAGCGGCCCGGACTGGCAGATCGGCGGCTGCCGCGACATCCACACCGCGAAGTTCGGCGAGAAGGTGCTCATCCCCGGCCCGATGAACATCGAACTCGACACGGAGATCCTCAAGAACTACGTCCGATGAGCCGAGAAGCCCCCGCCCGGAACGTGCACCCGGGCGGGGGCTTCGTCGTCGTACGGCCGGCTACGCCAGCAGCGCCGGGATCGTCCCCTCGTGCGCCTCACGCAGTTCGGCGAGGGTGAGCGCGAACTCGCCCTGGATCTCCACGGCGTCACCGTCCACGACACCGATGCGGGTGGCCGGCAGGCCGCGCGCACCGCACATGTCGTTGAAGCGGACCTCCTCCGAGCGCGGCACGGCGACGACGGCGCGGCCGGCCGACTCGGAGAAGAGGAAGGTGAAGGCGTCCAGGCCGTCCGGGACGACCAGGCGCGCGCCCTTGCCGCCGAGCAGCGCGGACTCGACCACAGCCTGGATCAGACCGCCGTCGGACAGGTCATGCGCGGAGTCGATCATGCCGTCGCGGGAGGCGGAGATCAGGATCTCGGCCAGCAGCCGCTCACGCTCCAGGTCCACGGCCGGCGGCAGACCGCCGAGGTGGTCGTGGACCACCTGGGACCAGGCCGAGCCGCCGAACTCCTCGCGGGTGTCGCCGAGGAGGTAGACCAGCTGGCCCTCCTCCTGGAAGGCGACCGGCGTACGGCGGGCGACATCGTCGATGACGCCGAGGACCGCGACGACCGGGGTGGGGTGGATGGCCACCTCGCCCGTCTGGTTGTACAGAGACACGTTGCCGCCGGTCACCGGCGTGCCCAGCTGCAGGCAGGCGTCGGCGAGACCGCGCACCGCCTCCGCGAACTGCCACATCACCGCCGGGTCCTCGGGCGAGCCGAAGTTCAGGCAGTCCGACACGGCGAGCGGCTTGGCGCCCGTGGTCGCCACGTTCCGGTACGCCTCCGCCAGCGCCAGCTGGGCGCCGGCGTACGGGTCGAGCTTGGCGTAACGGCCGTTGCCGTCCGTGGCGATCGCGACGCCGAGGCCGGTCTCCTCGTCCACGCGGATCATGCCGGAGTCCTCCGGCTGGGCGAGGACGGTGTTGCCCTGCACGAAGTGGTCGTACTGCTGGGTGATCCACTTCTTGGAGGCCTGGTTGGGCGACGCGACCAGCTTCAGGACCTGGCTCTTCAGCTCCTCGCTCGTCCGAGGGCGGGGGAGCTTGTTCGCGTCGTCGGCCTGCAGGGCGTCCTGCCACTCGGGGCGGGCGTACGGGCGCTCGTACGTGGGGCCCTCGTGGGCGACCGTGCGCGGGTCGACGTCGACGATCTTCTCGCCGTGCCAGAAGATCTCCAGCCGGTCGCCGTCGGTCACCTCACCGATGACCGTGGCGATGACGTCCCACTTCTCGCAGATCTCCAGGAAGCGGGCGACCTTCTCCGGCTCGACCACCGCGCACATGCGTTCCTGCGACTCGCTCATGAGGATCTCCTCGGGCGAGAGGGTCGAGTCGCGCAGCGGTACGTCGTCCAGGGTCACGTGCATGCCGCCGGAGCCGTTGGAGGCCAGCTCGGACGTGGCGCAGGACAGGCCCGCCGCGCCGAGGTCCTGGATGCCGACGACCAGCTTCTCCTTGAAGGCCTCCAGGGTGCACTCGATGAGGAGCTTCTCCTGGAAGGGGTCGCCGACCTGGACGGCGGGGCGCTTGGACGGCTTGGCGTCGTCGAAGGTCTCGGAGGCCAGGATCGAGGCGCCGCCGATGCCGTCGCCGCCGGTCCGGGCGCCGTACAGGATGACCTTGTTGCCCGCGCCGGAGGCCTTGGCGAGGTGGATGTCCTCGTGCCGCATCACACCGATGGCACCGGCGTTGACCAGCGGATTTCCCTGGTAGCAGGCGTCGAAGACGACCTCGCCGCCGATGTTCGGCAGCCCCAGGCAGTTGCCGTAGCCGCCGATGCCCGCGACCACGCCCGGCAGGACGCGCTTGGTGTCCGGGTGGTCGGCGGCGCCGAAGCGCAGCGGGTCGACCACGGCGACCGGCCGCGCGCCCATCGCGATGATGTCGCGGACGATGCCGCCCACGCCCGTGGCCGCGCCCTGGTAGGGCTCGACGTACGACGGGTGGTTGTGCGACTCGACCTTGAAGGTGACCGCGTAGCCCTGGCCGACGTCGACCACGCCCGCGTTCTCGCCGATGCCGACGAGCAGCGCGTCGGACCGGGGGGCCTTCTCGCCGAACTGGCGGAGGTGGACCTTGGAGGACTTGTACGAGCAGTGCTCGGACCACATGACCGAGT
Source organism: Streptomyces sp. NPDC052101 (assembly GCF_040680235.1). Lineage (NCBI taxonomy): Bacteria > Bacillati > Actinomycetota > Actinomycetes > Kitasatosporales > Streptomycetaceae > Streptomyces > Streptomyces sp. NPDC052101. Next base: position 51,954 of record NZ_JBFAWH010000023.1, on the reverse strand, counting down.
ACATGGCGAGTTCGGCGCCGGTCGGGCGGCGGCCGAGGATCTCCACCACCCGCTCGTACTCGTCCTTCTTCAGACCGAGTTCGGCCCAGGGCAGCTCGACGTCGGGGGTCGCGGCCGCGTGCTCGACCGTGTCCAGAGGCGTCCGGCTCATGCGTTGACCAGCTTCTTGAGGATCGAGGTGAAGAAGGGGAGGCCGTCGGTGCGACCGGTGCCGATGAGCGGCTCCACGGCGTGCTCCGGGTGCGGCATCAGGCCCACGACGTTGCCGGCCTCGTTGGTGATGCCGGCGATGTCACGGAGCGAGCCGTTCGGGTTGAAGTCGACATACCGGAAGACGACCCGCCCCTCGGCCTCCAGCTTGTCGAGGGTGTACTCGTCGGCGACGTACCGGCCGTCCATGTTCTTCAGCGGGATGTGGATCTCCTGGCCGGCGCGGTAGTCACCGGTCCAGGCCGTCTCCGCGTTCTCCACGCGCAGCTTCTGGTCGCGGCAGATGAAGTGGAGGTGGTCGTTGCCGAGCATCCCGCCCGGGAGGAGGTGGGCCTCGGTGAGGACCTGGAAGCCGTTGCAGATGCCGAGGACCGGCAGGCCGGCCTTCGCCTGCTCGATCACGGACTCCATCACCGGCGAGAAGCGGGAGATGGCGCCGGCGCGCAGATAGTCGCCGTACGAGAAACCGCCGGGAAGCACCACGGCGTCGACCTGCTTGAGGTCCTTGCCCTTGTGCCACAGGGCGACCGGTTCGGCACCCGCGAGGCGGATCGCACGCTGGGTGTCCCGGTCGTCGAGGCTCCCCGGGAAAGTGACGACGCCAATACGAGCGGTCACTTGGCCGCCTCCGCGACTTCCGCCGCCTCTTCCACCTTGACGGTGAAGTCCTCGATCACGGTGTTGGCGAGGAAGGATTCCGCAAGATCGTGGATGCGGGCGAGCGCGGCCTCGTCGACAGGCCCGTCAACTTCCAGTTCGAATCGCTTTCCCTGACGTACGTCCGAGATCCCTGCGAAACCCAGGCGCGGCAGCGCACGCTGGACCGCCTGGCCCTGGGGGTCGAGGATCTCCGGCTTGAGCATGACGTCGACTACGACGCGTGCCACTGGCACTCCCGATGTGTGGTGCTGAGCAGGTTCCTTCAGACTACCCGTACAAAATTTCTACGCGAGTAGAGTTGTAGGAAACTACGTGAGACGCATCACGATACGGTGTCGAAGCCGTACTTCCACGAAAAGTTCTGGGAAAGTTCCACGGTCCGCGCCGCCCGCCTATTGTGTCCGGACACGCGGGCGGATTTAGTCGGGCTTCACTTTGCAATGCCGGGCACTGTACAAATGAATTGGCAATAGCCGATACTCGGCACGTCATCGCCGTTGAGCTGTATCGACGTGCCGCACGAAGGGACCGATATTCGTGGCGCAAAAGGTCGTGGTCACTCTCTTTGACGACATCGACGGCTCGGAAGCGGCGGAAACGATCGCCTTCGGACTGGACGGCAAGTCGTACGAGATCGACCTGAACGAATCCAACGCCAAGAAACTGCGCAAGGCGCTCGCGCCCTACGTCGAGGCCGGCCGCAAGCGGTCGCGGTCCGGCAAGGCGTACAAGCAGACGGAGGTCGCCCCCGACCCGGCGGCCGTCCGCGCCTGGGCCCAGGCCAACAAGATGGACGTCCCGGCCCGCGGACGCATCCCCAAGAAGGTCTACGAGGCCTTCGGCGCCGCGCAGTGAAGCCCGCGAAGGGGCAGCCCTCAGGGTTCGTCAGCGGACCCTGAGGGCTGTGCACTTGGCCGGCGGCGGGTGACTGCGGCGCCGCAGGGCAGCCGACTTGCGCTACCCCCCTGCTGATCAGCTAATGTCTGGGACACGCCGAGGGGCGAGGCCGAAAGGCCGGAACCCCGAGGACCATGCGGGTGTAGTTCAGTAGCAGAACATCCCCCTTCCAGGGGGAAGGCGCAGTGTGCGATTCCTGTCACCCGCTCTGGCACCGGTCGTCCCGACCACTCCTGTGGATCAGGTAGGCTGGTGCTCGCACCGATCGGTGGGAGCCGGTCGGCAGCAGTGCGGACGTAGCTCAGTTGGTAGAGCGCAACCTTGCCAAGGTTGAGGTCGCGAGTTCGAGCCTCGTCGTCCGCTCCACGAAAGAGACCCCGGCCCAATGGGCCGGGGTTTTTTCGTGTGCCCCAGCGGGTCTCTGACATTTGTCATGCCGAGCGATGACACCGCGCACTGCCGACCCGGTCCGGCCGCCGCGACGCTGGATCCATGCACTACGACGAACACGAAGACGTGATTGAGGTCACCGACCTCAGGCGTGTCTACGGGGGCGGGTTCGAGGCCGTACGCGGAATCAGCTTCTCCGTGGCCCGCGGCGAGATCTTCGCCCTGCTCGGCACGAACGGGGCAGGCAAGACATCGACGGTCGAACTGCTGGAGGGCCTCGCCGCACCCGCCGAGGGCCGGATCCGGGTCCTCGGCCACGATCCCTACCGCGAGCGGGCCGCCGTACGGCCCCGCACCGGCGTGATGCTCCAGGAGGGCGGCTTCCCGGCCGAGCTGACCGTCGCCGAGACCGCCCGGATGTGGGCGGGGTGCACCAGCGGGGCACGGCCCGAGGCGGAAGTACTGGGGCTGGTGGGACTCGCGGACAAGCACGAGGTGCGGGTCAAGCAGCTGTCCGGCGGCGAGCGGCGCCGGCTCGATCTGGCGCTCGCCCTGCTCGGCGGCCCCGAGGTGCTCTTCCTCGACGAGCCGACGACCGGGCTGGACGCGGAAGGCCGCCGGGACACCTGGGAGTTGGTCCGCGCCCTGCGCGACGCGGGCACGACCGTGCTGCTCACCACGCACTATCTGGAGGAGGCCGAGGGCCTCGCCGACCGGCTCGCCATCCTGCACAAGGGCCGGATCGCCGTCTCCGGAACCCCGGCCGAGGTCACCGCGGGGCAGCCGTCCCGGATGTCCTTCGAACTGCCCGACGGCTACTTCCTCGGCGACCTTCCGCCGCTGGCCGACCTCGGGGTCTGTGACCACGAGAGCGACGGCAGGGTCGTACGGCTGCGGACGACGCAGCTGCAGCGGACGGCGACCGGCGTACTGACCTGGGCCGAGCGGACCGGAGTCGAACTCCGCGGCCTGGACATGCGCTCCGCCTCCCTGGAGGAGGCGTTCCTGGGAATCGCCCGCGAACGGGCGGAGGCATGGGCACAGGGGGTGGCGGCATGAGCGGGACCTTGACGGGAACGGCGGGGACACGGGCAAAGGCAGGGCGCGGGGCCGGCTGGGCGCCCGCCGTGCGGCGGCTGCGCGCGCTCGGGCAGGCGGAACTGACCCTCCTCGGCCGTAACCGGGGTGTCGTGTTCACCGCGCTGACCGTGCCGCTCTCGCTGCCGTTCGCCGTGCGGCCGGCCATCGACCAGCTGGATCTGAAGAAGCAGGGGCTGACCATCGGCACCACCCTGCTGACGGCCGCGATCGGCTTCTCCTTCCTCTTCGCCGTCTACACCTCACTGGTCAACACCTACGTCGCCCGCCGCGAGGAACTCGTCCTCAAGCGGCTGCGTACCGGCGAACTCTCCGACACGGAGATCCTCACCGGCACCGCCCTGCCCGCGGTCGCCATCGGACTCGCCCAGGCGCTGCTGCTGTGCGTCGGGTGCGCCGCGCTGCTGCACACCGGGGCGCCCCGGGCGCCGTATCTGCTCCTGCCGGGCCTGCTGGCCGGGCTCGTGGTCAGCGCCGCGCTCGCCGCGCTCACCGCGTCCTTCACCAGGACCGTGGAGAGCGGGCAGGTCACCGCGCTGCCGCTGATGTTCGTGTCGATGATCGGCTCCGGGATCATGTTCCCGACCGAGACCATGCCCCACACGCTCGGCTCGGTCTGCGAACTGCTCCCGCTGTCCCCGGCGATCCGGCTCGTCCGCGCCGGCTGGACCGGCCAGATGAGCGCGTACGACGCACTGGGCGCCCTGGCGACCGCGCTGGCCTGGATGGTCCTGGCCGTGTTTGCTGTACGACAGTGGTTCCGGTGGGAGCCGCGGCGCTGAGCACGGGAAACAACGGGGGACGGGCACGCATGCTGAGCCGGATACGGGGATGGCAGCAGCGGTACTGGGGGCGGCGCGGCAAGGCCGAGCGGGTCGAGCTGTTCAGCGTCCTCACCTGGCACTGCACGGTCTGGTTCATCATGGCCTGCTGGGTGCTGCTGCCACTGACCGGCGGTCTCGCCTACCGGCCGGTGGCGATCGTCCTCGGCCCCCTCCTCGCCCTTGTGGCGGTCCTGCAGTGCGCGTTCACGAACCGGCTCCTTCGGCCCGTGCTCGATCACTACCTCGGGCGCGCACCGCTGCCGGCCGGCGCGTACCGCACCCAGACCGTCCTGCTGGGGCTGGCGCTGGCACTGATCGTGGCGCTCGCCGGGCTGGACGCGGCGAGCGGGATGGCGGTCCGGTTCACGATCGGTGGCGTCGTGCTGCCGTTCGCGCTGCTGTACGGGCTCACCGTCCCGGTCGGGGTGTTCCTGCGCCGGGCGGCGGTGTTCACCGTCCTGCTCACGACGGCCGTCGGGCTCGCCGACCGCGACGGCTTCGGCCTGGTGGCGACCGTCGCGATGGTCGCCTTCCAGATGGTCTTCGCGCTGCTCGCGGGCCGCTGCGGCGCCTGGACGCTCGCCGTGCTCTGGGAGGCGGAGCGGGCCCGCGAGGCGGAGGCCCGGCTCGCCGTCGCCGAGGAGCGGCTGCGGTTCGGGCGGGATCTGCACGACGTGCTGGGCCGGAACCTGTCCGTGATCTCCCTCAAGAGCGAGCTGGCGGTGCAACTGGCCCGTCGCGGACGACCGGAGGCCGTGGAGCAGATGATCGAGGTGCAGCGCATCGCGCAGGAGTCCCAGCGCGAGGTGCGGGCCGTCGTACGCGGCTACCGGGAGGCCGACCTCGGGGCCGAACTCGCCGGTGCGCAGGGCGTGTTGACGGCCGCCGGGATCGACTGCGAGGTCAGCGCGGAGACGGCGGGGCTGCCCGCCGACGTGCAGTCCGCGCTCGGCTGGGTGGTGCGCGAGGCCACCACCAACGTGCTGCGGCACGGGGACGCCGGACGCTGCACGCTGTGCCTGAAGGTGCTTCAGGGGCGCGTGGTGCTGACGGTGGAGAACGACGGCGTGCCCGGAACCCTCGACGGGGGTGGGGGTTCCGGGCTCGCCGGGCTGCGCGAACGGCTGGCCGCCGTGGCCGGGACGCTGGAGGCCGGGGCCGTCGCAGGGGAGCGGTTCCGGTTGGTGGCCGAGGTGCCACTGGAGCAGAAAGTGAGTGGAGTCACATCATGAGCACTCCGGTACGGCTGTTGCTCGCCGACGACGAGCATCTGATCCGGGGCGCGCTGGCCGCGCTGCTCTCGCTGGAGGACGATCTCCTCGTCGTCGCCGAGGCGGCCAGCGGGCCGGAGGCACTGGCGATGGCGCGCGCCCATGAACCCGATGTGGCCGTGCTGGATCTCCAGATGCCGGGCGCCGACGGTGTGAAGGTCGCCACATCCCTGCGTGCCGAACTGCCCGGCTGCCAGGTACTGATCGTCACCGGCCACGGGCGGCCCGGCCACCTGAAACGGGCGCTCGCGGCCGGTGCGCGCGGGTTCGTGCCGAAGACGGTCAGCGCCCAGCGGCTCGCCGAGATCATCCGGACCGTGCACGCCGGAAACCGTTACGTGGACCCCGAGTTGGCCGCCGACGCGATCTCCGCCGGCGACTCCCCGCTGACCGCGCGGGAGGCCGAGGTGCTGGAGCTGGCGGCCGGCGGGGCACCGGTCACGGAGATCGCCGAGCGGGCCGCGCTGTCGCCGGGGACCGTGCGGAACTACCTCTCCTCGGCCGTCACAAAACTCGGCGCCGAGAATCGGCATGCGGCAGTGCGTCTCGCACGCGAGCGAGGTTGGGTATAGTTGCTCTCGCGCAACGGCGCAATGCGGACGTAGCTCAGTTGGTAGAGCGCAACCTTGCCAAGGTTGAGGTCGCGAGTTCGAGCCTCGTCGTCCGCTCCATACAGAAGGCCCCCGGTTCTCCGGGGGCCTTCTTGCGTCAGGCCCAGCTCAGGCCGGTGAGGCGCTCGTACGCCTCCACGTACTTCTGCCGGGTCGCCGCCACGACCCGCTGCGGCAGCGGCGGCGGGGGCTGCTCGCTCCTGCGGTCCCACCCGGACTCGGCGGAGGTCAGCCAGTCCCGCACGAACTGCTTGTCGTACGACGGCTGGGCGCGGCCCGGCTGCCACTGATCGGCCGGCCAGAAGCGGGAGGAGTCCGGGGTGAGGACCTCGTCGGCGAGGACGAGCGTGTCGCCGTCGAAGCCGAACTCGAACTTGGTGTCCGCGAGGATGATCCCCCGGTCGCGGGCGATGTCCCGGGCCCGTCCGTACACGGCGAGGGTGGCCTGGCGCAGCTGGGCGGCGGTGTCGGCGCCGACCTGGCGGGCGACCTCCTCGTAGGAGACGTTCTCGTCGTGCTCGCCGACCTCGGCCTTGGTGGCCGGGGTGAAGATCGGAGCGGGCAGCTCGGAGCCGTCGACGAGGCCCTCGGGCAGGGCGAGGCCGCAGACCGTACGGGACTCGTCGTACTCCAGCAGGCCGGAGCCGGTGAGATAGCCGCGGGCCACGCACTCGACCGGGACCATCTTCAGCGACTTGCAGATCAGCGTGCGGCCCGCCCAGTCGGCCGGGGCGCCCTCGGGCAGCTCGGTGCTGATCACATGGTTCGGGGCCAGGTCGCGCAGCTGGTCGAACCACCACAGGGAGAGCTGGGTGAGGACGCGGCCCTTGTCGGGGATCTCCGTGGGCAGCACCCAGTCGTAGGCGGACATGCGGTCGCTGGCGACCATCACGAGGTCGCCCGCCTCGTTCTGGTACAGCTCGCGCACCTTTCCGGTGTGCAGGTGCACCAGGCCCGGAACCTGAATCGGCTCGGGCTTTTCTACGAATCCGGACACGGTTCCTCCCCGTGGTTCTGTCCAAGTGCCTCGATTCTCCCGTATGCGGTGGTCCACTGCGTTCGGGGGGTCGGCGGCCGGGTCGGTCGCCTGGATCAGTCGCGTTTGCAGATCCGGTCCAGGAGGTTCGCCGTGGCGCGCTGGATCCGGGTGTCCACATGGCCGGGGCGGTCCAGGGCCGGGGACCAGGCGAAGGTGCCGGAGGCGAAGACCCAGGCGCCGGAGGGGGCGCGGTACAGCGAGGTCTCCTGGTGGCGCAGGACGCCGTCGTTGTCGGTGTAGGGGGAGTGGGCGAGCAGGACGCGCTCCTCGTGCACGGGCAGCGCGGTGCGCGGGAAGTACCGGTCGGCCTCGCCGGCGACCAGGCCCTCGATCTCCTCGCCCTCGTGCGCGCCGGTCGCCTCCCACAGCCAGTGGCCGGCGTTGCGGACGATCAGCGGGTGCGGCTCGGGCACCCGGCCCGCGTACTGGATGCCGACCAGCTGCTGCTCGGGCCGGTCGATCTCGCGCCACAGCACCGGCTTTCCCGGACCCTTGCGCTTGCGGCAGGTCAGCAGCCGGTTGGGGACGCCGGACGGGGACGGGCCCAGATCCACCTGCCAGTACATGGTGTTGGCGGAGAGGAACACCAGCGAGGCACCGCCGTCGCGGGCGTCCTCGACGGCCCGGCGCATCGGCACCGACCAGTACTCGTCATGGCCGGGGAAGACCAGGCCCCGGTACCGGGTGGGGTCGACACGGCCGGCGTGCAGATCGCGGGCGTCGGCGTAGGCGAGGTCGTAGCCGTAGCGCTCGGCCCAGCGGATGAAATCGTAGGCGTGGCCGACGTGCAGGGGCAGGCCCGCGCCCGCGTAGGGGCGGTCGAAGGAGACCGTGGTGGCCGCGTCGGCCTCGCCGAGCAGCCGGCCCTTCGCGTCCCAGGCGTGGTAGAGGCTGGCGCCGGTGCGGCCGTCCTCCGGATACAGGTTGTACGCCTGCCAGGTGATGTCCGGCAGCAGCAGGAGCAGGTCGGCGGGGTGGTCGTCGCGGACCGTGAACGGCACATGGGAGCGGTAGCCGTCGGCGGTGGTGAGGACGGCCACATAGGCACCGATGCGCCAGTGCGGGGGCACCTGCAGACGCCAGGACAGCCACCAGTGGTGGCAGGAGACCGTGCGGTCGGCGGCGAGCGGCGGGGGCTGCACGATGCCGGACAGCCGCGGGCTGGTGGTGATCTTGGCGGCGCCGTCGCCCCCGTAGTGGCCGATGCGGTAGATGTCGACGCTGAACTCCTGCGGCGGGTCGACCGTGATGTGGAAGTCGATCGCCTCGCCGGGCGACACCGCACCGGTGGAGGTGAAGCCCTTGATCTGGCGGTGCACGTCGTCGGCCGCCCGGGGTCCGGAACCGGCCGAACGCTGCGCGGGCACCCGGCGCCCCTCGTCGGCGAGCTGCTGCGGGCCCGGGTCGACGTACCAGGGCACGACATGACCGGTGTCGTCGAAGTAGGTCTCACTGCCGCGCAGCCAGGGCACCGGGCCCTGGCCGAAGGGATCGGTGACGGCGTGCGCGAGCGCTCCGGACTCCCAGCGGCGAATGTGGTCCGAGGCCATGATCGCTCCCCTCCCTCAGCCCCCGTGTCGTCCTGTCTCGGTAGTGCTCGCTGTGCTCGGTGATGCTCGATGGTGCTCGCTGTGCCCGGCCGTGCTGTCGTATGTCGCACGCTTTTGCCAGGTGCGTGGTCGCTCCCAGCACATCACATAACGCACGGGCTCGGTCACTAGTCGTTGCGAATTGACCTGAAGTGGAAGTCAGTGCTCCCGTTAAACGAGCCGAACCGGTTTCTCGGGTCGTATCCCGGACGCGGCCAGCCAGTCGCGCAGCGGCCCCGGGTCGCCCTCCTCGATCAGGCTGAGCACCCTGGGTGCGAGGTCGGCGGCGCGCTCACCGCCGAGCAGCAGGGAGGGACCGTCCAGCCAGTCCAGGGCGGGGACCGCGCCGGCCGTGTCGACGGCCGCGCAGCACACCATCGCCGTGACGTGCTCGGTGAGCAGCTCGCGTGCGGTGCGCGGGGGCTGCAGCGGGAAGAGCGGCAGCCCGCCGTCGTCCCACAGGGCGCTCTCGGAACTCCGGCCGGCGGCGGTCGCGCCGGTTCTCGGCCCGCCGGCCTCCTCGCGGGCCAGCTCGGCGCTGAGGCCTGCGGCGAGGGCGGCGCTGCGTTCCGTGCCGGGGTCGTCGGGCAGCGGCTCCGCCTCGGCTTCGCCGTCGGCCGGGATGCAGCTCCCACCAACACCACCTGTACCACCCGCATCACCTGCACCACCCGTACCGCTTTCGTCGTCGGGTGCGGGTGGCCCCTGTGGGGGGTTCTCGCCATCGGCGGCTTGCGGGTTGTGCTCCGGGGCTTTCGGTGCGTGTGCTTCTCTGCCGGGCTCGGTCAGGTGGTCCAGGACCCGGGCCAGGGTGGGGCCGCCCGGGTCGGGGGCCGCGGGGTCGAGGGAGGGGCTGACGCCGAGCGAGTCCAGGACGCGGTGCAGCCGGGCGGCGCCGGCCCGCCAGGTGCGGTCCACGACCTCCTCCGGATACGCCTGCCAGTCCACCGGGGCCCAGTCCGGACCGGACTCCGCGGGGCCGCCGTGGAAGAGGCGCGCGGCGAGCAGGGAGGCGGCCTCGTCCATCACGCCGGGCTCCTCCAGCAGGTCACAGGCGGGCCGCTCGCCCAGCCGGGAGGTGAAGCCCTCGGCCAGCCGGTCACGCCGGGACAGCTCGGTGAGCGCCGCCACCACGCCCGCGTCCAGCCGGGCGGGCCAGCGGCCCATGCGCCAGGCGGGCAGCGCGACCCTGGTCAGCAGCCGGTCCCAGCCGGCGTAGGCGAGGCCGACCTGCTCCTGGGCGACGATCCGCAGGCCGTAGTCCACGGCCTGGGCCCGCTCGGCCGCCGCGGCGGCGACCCCGCGCTCCATCTGCGTCGCGTGCTCCCGGCAGCCGCGCAGCAGCAGCCGGGACACCCAGCCGAGGGCCGCACACCCGCCGCGGGTCAACAGGCAGCGGCCCGGGGTCGACGCGACCGCGACCGCCGCGTCCAGACCGCGCACGAAGCGCCGGGCGGCGGCTATGTCCGGGTGCGCCGAAGGGCCCGTACCGGCGATGACCGGGGCGAGGACCGCGCGCAGCTCACCGACCCGCATCCACCACAGGAACGGGGAGCCGATGACAAGCACCGGCGCGGCAGGGACCCGGCGGCGGCCCGGTCCCGCTATCTCGTCGGGCGCGGGGCGCGGGGGCGGGCCGTGGGCCGCCTGCGCGCGGTCCTCCAGCCAGCTGTCGCAGTCCGGGGTGAGCGCTATGGCCGAGGGCGCGGGCACGTCCAGCCGGTCGGCGAGGTCACGCACCATCCGATACAGGTCCGGGGCGGACTCCTCGGGGATCGGCACCGTCGGGACGACGGCGGGACGGGCCCGGGCCACGACCAGGGCGATACCGGCGGCGGCCAGCAGCACCAGCACGGCGAGCACGCCCACGACCCAGCGGGCCGCGTCCCAGCCCGCCCCCACGAGGTGGCCGGTGGAACCGCCGGTGAGCAGGATCACCGCGGCGGCAGCGGGCAGCAGGGCCACGGCCAGCGCCCGGCCGCGGACCCGCAGTACCGCGAGGGCCCGGGAGCGCGCGGCCTGCGCGCCCGCCTCCGCACCGATTCCGGTCACGTCCCGCCCTCACCCCCTCGCCGCCGAAGCCGTGCTGTCCTGGTGGTGCTCACTCCCCCACTGTGGCACCCGCCACTGACATCGCAATGCCGGTGGGCCAAGTGCCGGAACGCTTGCGCGGCACCCTAGTTGGGGCCCCGGCCCCCGTCAGCCATATGGACGATCGGTCACTCGATGGAATGGCTTTGGTCAGAGGTGGGTGACAGACAGCAAAGATCAGGCCCCGGGTCGGGAACCCGGGGCCTGCGGCAGGAGGGGGCAGGTCAGGCGCCCGCCGCCTGCGCCGCGGCCTTCGCGGCGATGTCGGTGCGGTGCTGGGAGCCGTCCAGGCGGATCCGGCCCACCGCCCGGTACGCCCGCTCCCGCGCCTCGGTCAGGTCCTTGCCGCTGGCGGTGACGGACAGCACCCGCCCGCCCGCGCTGACGACCGCGTCGCCGTCCCGCTTGGTCCCGGCGTGCAGGACGTACGCGTGCGGGGCGTCCGCGGCGGCCACCTCGTCCAGACCGGTGATGGGGTCGCCGGTGCGGGGGGTGCCGGGGTAGTTGTGCGATGCGACGACGACCGTGACGGCCGCGTCCTCGCTCCAGCGCAGGGGCGGCAGATCGGCGAGGGTGCCGTTCGCGGCGGCCAGCAGGACACCCGCCAGCGGGGTCTGCAGCCGGGCCAGCACGACCTGGGTCTCCGGGTCGCCGAAGCGGGCGTTGAACTCGATCACCCGGACCCCGCGGCTCGTGATCGCCAGACCGGCGTAGAGCAGGCCGGAGAAGGGGGTGCCGCGGCGGCGCAGTTCGTCCACGGTCGGCTGCAGGACCGTCTCCAGCACCTCGTCGACCAGCTTCGGCTCGGCCCACGGCAGCGGCGAGTACGCGCCCATGCCACCGGTGTTCGGGCCCTCGTCGCCGTCCAGGGCGCGCTTGAAGTCCTGGGCGGGCTGGAGCGGTACGACCGTCTCCCCGTCGGTGATCGCGAAGAGCGACACTTCGGGGCCGTCGAGGAACTCCTCGATGACCACCCGGTCGCAGCCGGCCGCGTGTTCCTCGGCCTGGCCGAAATCCTCGGTGACGACGACACCCTTGCCGGCGGCGAGGCCGTCGTCCTTGACGACATAGGGCGCGCCGAAGGCGTCGAGGGCCTCGGCGACCTCCTCGGCCGTCGTGCACACGTAGGAGCGGGCGGTCGGCACGCCGGCCGCCGCCATGACGTCCTTGGCGAAGGCCTTGGAACCTTCCAGTTGCGCGGCCTCCCGCGACGGGCCGAACACCGGGATGCCCGCCGCGCGGACGGCGTCGGCCACACCGGCGACCAGCGGGGCCTCCGGGCCGACGACGACCAGGTCGGCACCGAGGCCGGTGGCCAGCTCGGCGACCGCGCGGCCGTCGAGCGCGTCGACCGGGTGCAGCTCGGCGACCTCGGCGATGCCGGCGTTGCCGGGGGCGCAGTGCAGCGCGGTGACGTCGGGGTCGAGGGACAGGGAGCGGCACAGGGCGTGTTCGCGGGCGCCGCTGCCGATGACGAGGACCTTCACGGGGGTCAGCCTAATGGCAAGGTCGCCGAAAGCCGGGGGCCGGGTTTATTGGGCGTTCCTCCAAGGTGTGGTGCGAACCAGGCGGGTGGAGGCGACTCGGTCGGCTACTCGTTCCCGGCTCGGTCGGCTGCCCGCGCGCCGCCTCGGCTCGGTCGGCTACTCGTTGGAGAACTCCTCCACCACCGTCGCGCCCAGCTCCCGCACGATCAGTTCGTGGCCGGAGAGGGCCGATTCGTCCAGGTCCGGGTCGTCGTCCTCGGGGATGTCGTCCTCGGGGGCGACAGGCGGCGGCTCAGGGGCGGCCGCGGGCCGCTGCGCGGCAGGGGCGGGCGTCGACGGAGCGGCCGCGGGGCCGGACTGCGGGGACGCGGATGCCTGCGGGGCGGTCGGCTGGGGAGCGGCGGGGCGGGGGGCCGCCGGGGCGCCGTAGCCACCGCCGCCTCCGCCTCCTCCTCCGCCTCCGGCAGGAGCGCCGCCGTAACCGCCTCCGCCGCCGAAGCCCGAGCCTCCGGCCGACGGGGATGCGGAGCCGCCGCCGGACGGGTCGACGACCGCCTCGATCTTCCACTGCACGTTGAACTGCTCGGCCAGCGCCGCCCGCAGCACGTCCTCGCTGCCGCTGCCGGCGAAGTTGTCACGGGCACCGGCGTTGACGAAGCCGAGCTGGAGGGTGGTGCCGTCGAAGCCGACGACCTGGGCGTTCTGGCTGAGCAGAATCCAGGTGAATCGGCGGCGGTTCTTGACGGCCTCCAGGATGTTCGGCCAGAGCATGCGCGGGTCGAGGCCACCGGCCGGGGCGGCCGCGAGCGGCGCGGGGACCGCCGGCGCGGGGCCCGCCTGGGGCTGGGGCTGGGGCTGGGCGGGAGACTGGCCCTGCGGTGCGCCCGCCGGAGCGGTGGCCGTGGGCCAGCCACCGGGACGCCGGCCGCTTCCCGCGGCAGCGGCGGTGGGCCAGGCGCCGGGACCGGCCGGGGCGGCGGAGGACGACGGGGGCGGCGACACCGGGGCCTGGGCGGCGGGGGCCGCTGGGGTGACCGGGGCGGCGGGAGCGGCCGGAGCAGCTGCTGCCGGGGTCGGTTCGGGTGCGGGCGTCGGCGGGACCGCGGGGGCGGGGGTGGCCGGAGCCGGACCACCGGCACCACCGGCACCCGTGGCACCAGTGGCACCAGTGCCAGGGCCACCGACAGCCGGACCACCGACAGCCGGGCCAGCAGTCGCTGCCGGGCCGTTGGTCGCCCGTACGGCGGCGCGGGCCGCTGCCGGGCCGCCGCCGGGCTGTACGGAGGACAGGGGAGCGCCGCCGCCATGGGCCTCGGGTCCGGGGACGTACCCCATCGCCGGGGCACCGCCGCCGCCCGAGAAGTTGACGCCGCGTTCGAGACGGTCCAGGCGGGCCATCACCGACCGCTCGTCTCCATAGGCGGCGGGGAGCATCACGCGCGCGCAGATCAGTTCCAGCTGGAGGCGCGGCGCGGTGGCGCCGCGCATCTCCGTCAGGCCCTCGTTGACGAGGTCGGCGGCGCGGCTCAGCTCGGCGGCGCCGAAGGTGGAGGCCTGGGCCTGCATACGCTCCAGGACGTCGCCCGGGGCGTCGATGAGGCCCTTTTCCACGGCGTCCGGCACGGCGGCGAGGATCACCAGGTCCCGCAGCCGCTCCAGCAGGTCGGCGACGAAGCGGCGCGGGTCGTTGCCGCCCTCGATGACGTGGTCCACGACCTCGAAGGCGGCGGCCCCGTCACCGGTGGCGAAGGACTCGACCACGGAGTCGAGAAGAGAGCCGTCGGTATACCCGAGGAGGGAGGTGGCCATGGCATACGTCACACCCTCCGCCCCGGCACCGGCGAGGAGCTGGTCCATGACGGACATGGAGTCACGCACGGAGCCGGCGCCGGCGCGCACGACGAGCGGGAGCACACCGTCCTCGACCGGGATGTCCTCCTTCTGGCACACCTCGGCGAGGTAGTCCCGCAGGGTGCCGGGTGGCACGAGCCGGAAGGGGTAGTGATGGGTCCGCGACCGGATCGTCCCGATGACCTTCTCGGGCTCGGTCGTGGCGAAGATGAACTTCAGGTGCTCCGGCGGCTCCTCGACGACCTTCAGCAGCGCGTTGAAGCCGGCCGACGTGACCATGTGGGCCTCGTCGATGATGTAGATCTTGTACCGGCTGCCGGCGGGGCCGAAGAACGCCTTCTCACGCAGCTCACGGGCGTCGTCCACGCCTCCGTGCGAGGCCGCGTCGATCTCGATGACGTCGATGGACCCGGGACCGTTCCTGGCCAGGTCGCGGCATGACTGGCACTCCCCGCAGGGCGTGGGCGTGGGACCTTGCTCACAGTTCAGACAGCGGGCGAGGATCCGCGCGCTGGTCGTCTTGCCGCAACCGCGCGGACCGCTGAACAGGTACGCGTGATTGACCCGGTTGTTCCGCAGCGCCTGCTGCAGCGGGTCGGTGACATGCTCCTGCCCGATGACCTCGGCAAAGGTCTCCGGGCGATAGCGGCGGTACAGCGCGAGAGACGACACGCATACGAGGTTATAGGCGACCGCTGACAACCGGTCCCGCCGAGCCCGCGCCCCCGGCAGGAGGCGAAACGCCTCCGGCGCCGTACGGAACGCGACGCCCCCGGAAACTCAAGGGCCCCCCACGCACCCGCCAGAGCCGACCTACCCTTGCTGCCTTCCGGCCCTGGGGGAGTTCAGTCAGATAGCGCCACGTGAGGGGCTGCGCCCCACAGTACCCGATCGCGGCCCGCATTCAGTACCCGATCACCTTCCGCGGCCGCACCCGATGCGGGCCTGCGGGAACGGGTTCGCGAGCACTCCCCTCGGTCATGTAATGTTTCCGGCGGAGGATTCGCCTAGAGGCCTAGGGCGCACGCTTGGAAAGCGTGTTGGGGGCAACCCCTCACGAGTTCGAATCTCGTATCCTCCGCCAGCCCAGAGGGCCGGGTCACGAAAGTGGCCCGGCCCTCTGGCGTTCGTCCGTCTCGGTTCCCTCTCAGTTGGTTTCCAGACGTGATCGCCAGCCAGCGGGTCCGGTGGACCGTTTCGCTCGGTGTGACGGCGGTCGGGCTTGCCGTCATCTCGGACGCGGGCCCTCACTCATCCGTGAGATTTGCGCGGGGGGCTCCCATCCCGCTGCCGTCAGGGCTGGGTCCCGGGGTTGCCGTGGTGGGTAGCTCAGGGCCGACTCAGGGTTTCTCCCTGATACCGAGGCGGGTGGCGGCTGGGCACGATTGATCACGTTCACAGGAGCCCCCGACGCAGTCAACCAACGGAGCCTCATATGCGCTCGCTCTATCGCCGCGCCGCCACCCTCGGCCTGATCGGCACCGCCCTCATAGGCCTGACCGCCGGGGCAGTCGCGCCGACCTTCGCCGCGAGCGGCACGAGTGTCAGTACGGCGACGACTGTCAGTACGGCGACGGTCTTTCCGCCACTGGATCCGACCGCGCTCCGATCTGCCATCCAGACCCAGCCCGCCGACGGCACCTCCGGTGCCATCGCGCGGGTCGGCGAGCCGGGACAGTTGTGGCAGGGCTCCACCGTCGACAGCCAGACCGGCAGGAAGATCCCGGAGAACGGGCACTTCCACATCGGCAGCATCTCCAAGGTCTTCGAGACCACCGTTCTGCTGCAACTGGCAGCCGAAGGACGCGTCGACCTCGACCGGACCGTCCAGTACTACATGCCCGGCCTGCTCCCGGACACGTTCCAGCCGATCACCCTCCGGGAACTGGTCAACTACACAAGCGGTCTTCCGAACGTGGACGAGGGCAAGCCTGCCGAAAGCGTCGATGAGACGATCGCCAACCGCTACGACTACCGCACCTTCGACGAGATCATCCAGACCACCCTGCGCCCGGCCGACCGTCCTTGGCCCGGCCCGCACTTCGCGCCGGGCAGCAAGCAGGAGTACAACTCCCTCGGGTTCCGCATCGCGGGCAAGCTGATCGAGCAGATCACCGGCCACTCGTTCAAGGAGGAGGTCACCGAGCGCATCCTGAAGCCGCTGCAGCTCAAGCAGACCACCGTGCCCGAGGACGACCCCGTGATGCCGCGGCCCTATCTGCACGGCTATGTGACCGACAGCCAGGGCAAGGCGGTGGACGTCAGCGAGCAGGGCGGTGACCCGTCCAACATGATCTCCACCCCGGAGAACCTGGACCGGTTCATAAGCGCTCTGTTCCAGGGCCGCCTGCTGCCGGCCGCGCAGCTGAACGAGATGTTCACCCTGCCCAAGGACAACGAGGGAAAGCTCGTCCCGTTCATCGGCTCCAACTGCAACAAGGTGGCCTGCTTCGGCGCGGGCCTGATGTCCACGCCGCTGCCCGACGGAGGCGTGCTCTGGGGCAAGACCGGTCACGACCTCGGCTACGCCAACGGCGTGTTCGCCACCCGCGACCTGTCCATACGCGCCGTCTACTCGGTCTCCAACATGAGCCTCGACTTCGGCGCACCGACCCCACTGGCCAACCGTCTGCTGACAGCGGTCCTCACACCGCGGCCCCGCACAGCTGAGGGATCCGGTGGCACCGTCGCGGCTCGGCCGTTGCGGGTCGCTCTGGTCGACGGCAACTCCCGATAGCGCGGCTGAGGCCCACGGAAGCCTGCCGAGCCGCAGGACGCGCCGTCACTCAGAAGGGGATTCCTGTCGCCGCTGGGACACAGGCGTCCCGGGGATGCGCCATTCTGGGTACTGTCACAGGACCTGTTCCGGTCCGGAGACCAACGGTGCTCGTCCATGCGAGGTGCCCCGATCAGCAAACACAGCGGATCCACTCTGGCCTCGTGGCTGAGCGGTCTGGAGAACAACCGGCTCGAGCGGGTCCTGGCTGCTCGCCCTGATGCAGTGAGCCCGCCGGAGCCACGATCGTTCGGCGAACTGGCGGACCGTCTTCAGCGCCCGGGGTCGGTGGCTCCGGCGCTGGCTCGGCTCTCACTGCCCCAGCTGCAGGTGGCCGAGGCGCTGGCGGCGCTGGGGCCGGTGCCCCGTGCCGCTCTGGCCGATCTGCTGGACGCGACCGGAGCGGAGAGCGCTCGCGGGCTGGACGCGGCCCTGGCGTCGTTGTCCGAGCACGCGTTGGTCTGGCCGGACGGCGAGGGGCTGCTGCGCATGGCGGCACCTTTGCGGCAGGCGTGGGAGCGACCGCTGGGACTGGACGCGCCGCTCGCCCTGCTGCTGGCGGACACGACCTCCGAGGAACTGCGCCGCATGCTGGTGGCCCTGGGCGTTCCGTCACCCGGCACCAGCAGGAAGCCGCGGCTGGCTGCCCTCCTTACGCACCACAGTGATGCGGAGCGGGTTGCCGCGGTGGCCGCTTCGGCGCCGACGGCCACGCGGAAACTGCTTCAGCAGCGAGCCCGTCACCAGTCTGAACAGCCGGGTCCGGTAGCGGAGTTCGTTATCCTCGGGACCCCCGGTACCGACTACGCGGCGGGTGAGCGCTGGGCCCTGGAGCGAGGGCTGCTGGTCCGGAGCAGGTACGGGTACGGACCCGCCCGCATGCCGGCCGAGGTGGCGCTCGCGCTGCGCGGGGCCGACTGGCACGCCCCGTTCGATCCGGCCCCGCCCGCCGTGCGGACGGTGTCCGTCCCCCCGGCGGAGGTGGACCAGGAGGCAGCGGCCTCGGCGACGGCGTTCGCCGCCCATGCCTCGTCGGTTCTCGCGGCGTGCTCGGTGTCTCCGCCGGCCCTGTTGAAATCCGGCGGGGTCGGAGCACGTGAGCTGTCCCGGGTCGGCAAGGCGGCGCGGTGCGACGACATCGTCGTACGCCTGGTCCTGGAGACGGCGTACGACGCCGGGCTGCTGGCCCGGGACGGCGGCCAGGTCGCGGCAACGGGCGACTACGACGTCTGGGCGGAGCGAGAGCCCGCGGAGCAGCTCACCGTGCTGCTCACGGCGTGGCGGAGGCTGCCGCTCACCCCGGCCCAGGCCCGTGACGCGGACGGCAGAGCGCTTCCCGCGCTCGCCGGAACCCCACCGCACCGAGGCTGTGTGCAGGCCCGGGAGGGCCTCCTCACAGGCGCGGCACGGCTCCCGGCAGGGCAGGGGGCGAAGAATCCCGCGGAACTTGGGGCGCTGGTCGGCTGGTATCGGCCGTTCGCCGATGAATCCGCCCAGGACACCACCCCGTTCGCCACAGTGATCCACGAGGCGGAACTGCTCGGCGTCATCGCCCGCGGTGCCCTGTCCCCCATCGGAACCGCCCTGCGGACCGATGACATCGGTGGGGCCGTCGATGCCGGAGCACTGGCCGCGGCCTGTGCGCGGCTGCTGCCCACGGCCACCCGGGCAG
The DNA here is from genome assembly GCF_040680235.1 of Streptomyces sp. NPDC052101. Classification (NCBI taxonomy): domain Bacteria; kingdom Bacillati; phylum Actinomycetota; class Actinomycetes; order Kitasatosporales; family Streptomycetaceae; genus Streptomyces; species Streptomyces sp. NPDC052101. The sequence goes on along the minus strand of NZ_JBFAWH010000023.1, from coordinate 33,488 downwards.
CCCGCTTCGGCGCCGATCTCACCGCTGTCGTCACCGGCACACCCACCGCCCGCCTCGCCGCACTGCTGGACACCGTCGCGGACCGGGAAGCCGGCGGCACGGCATCGGTGTGGCGGCTCGGCCCGGGCACCGTCCGACGAGCCCTGGACGCGGGCCGCACAGCCGATGCCATCGAGGCCGACCTGGCCGCCGTCGCCGTCGGCGCCCTCCCGCAGCCGCTGTCGTACCTGATCCACGACACTGCGCGCCGCCATGGCCGAATGCGTGTCACCTCAGCGGCCTGCGTGATCCACGGCGAGGACCCCGCCCTCCTCGCAGAGCTGGCCGCACACCGGAAGTTCGCCGCCCTCGGTCTGCGGCTGCTGGCACCGACCGTGCTCGTCAGCCGGACACCGCTCGACAAGACCATCGCCGCGCTGCGGGCCGCGGGCTACGCCCCCGTCGCCGAGAGCGCCGACGGGACCGTGCGTGTCGACAAGGCCCGACGGCGTAGGGCCGTGGCCCCGGTACCGCCCCCGCGCAAGGCCTGCGGCACAGCGCGCCACCGGACCGCCGGTGCCCCCATGGCCCAGACCCCGGCGACCCCGGCCACCGTTGACCTGGGCGCCCTTGCCAGCCGGCTGCGAGCCGCCCCCACGAACCCACCGGAACCCGACCCGGGAAACGGCGTCCCGTTCGGCACCGGCACCGGCACCGACACCGACACCGAGGAGACCGTCGGCGCGTACGCCCGTTCGCTCTCCCTCGCCGATGTGCGCCAGCTGGCCCACGCCATCGACGAGGGCCGGGCCGTCACCATCGAGTACGTCGCCGCCTCGGGCAGCCGCACCGTACGCACCCTCAGCGGGCTCGATCTCGACCCGCCCTACCTGTATGCCTGGTGCCACCTGCGCGAGGACGAACGGGTCTTCACCCTCTCCCGCATCCACGGCGTCATGCCCGCATAGCCCTCGCGTCCTACCGCGTCACCCGTACCGGTGCCGACACCGTCACCTGGTCCAGGTCCGAGATCCGTACGGTCGCCTTCATCGTCCAGGTTCCCGGGAGGGGGAGGTCGAAGGAGTCGGCGGCCCAGAAGCCGCCGCGGTCGGTGATCCTCGTGTCGAGGGGGCCGATCCGCTGGGCGGGGAGGGTGAGGGTGACGCGGAGTTCGGGGACCGTGGACAGGCCGCCGTCGGGGCCGTAGACGACCGCCTGGACGGAGGTCCGGCCCACGCGGCCCGGGTCCAGGGTGATCTGGACCTTGCCGTGGCCGCCGGGGGTGCCCACGTCGAAGGGGATCGTGGTGACCGAGGCCGTCGGGATGCCGGCCGTCGCGGTATCCGTCCGCACCGCCGGCTCGGTGGCCACGCGGCCCGGCACGGTGCTGGTCAGGAGGGTGGTCAGGGCCAGGACCAGCACGGCGACGGCCGCCTCCGCCAGCACCGAGCGGCGCAGGGCGGCGTGGAAGGGCGGGTGCGGGGGTGGGGTGGCCGGTTCCGGGGGGAGCGGGGGGCCTGCGGCCGGTTCGGGGACGCGGGCCGCGGGCGCCAGTGCCGTCGCATGGGACTCGGCCCGCACCGCGCGGGTCGTCCAGGTGCGCGAGCAGGCCGCCGCCAGCAGGAGCGCGCTGACCGCCGCCAGTTTGGCCAGCAGGGTGCGGCCGTACGTCGTGTCCGTGAGCGCCTGCCAGGAACCGAGACCCCGCCAGGACTGGTAGACGCCGGTCAGGACCAGGACCGTCACCGAGGCGAAGGCCAGGCGGGAGAAGCGGGCCGGCACCGACAGAGGGACGGGGAGCGGTGTGTGGCGGAGTGTGCGCAGGAGGGATGCCAGGCCGCCGAGCCAGGCCGCCATGGCCAGCAGATGGAGGGTGGCGGAGGTGATCGCCAGGGGGACCTGGATGCCCGCCGAGGCGTGTTCGGCCGCCGTCCAGGTCAGGGCGAGGGGCAGGGCGAGGGCCGCGGCCACGGTGAGCGTCGTACGGCGCGGGAGCCTTCTGCGGCGGGAGCGCAGCAGCGCCACGGCGGCCGCCGCGAGGAGCAGCAGTGCCAGGCGGGCGAGCAGGAGGGCGCCGGGGCGGGTCGTGGCCGTGTGGGTCAGGGCGCTGAGGGAGAGGGCCTGTGCGGGGGCTGTGCCTTCCTCGTACGGGGTGCGCAGGAGGAACGAGGCGGCCGTCGTGGCGAGCAGGGTCCAGGCGGCGGCCAGGGCGGGGGTGCGCAGCGGGGCGGCCGTCGGCGGGCGGCAGTACGCCACGAACGCCGCCGTGCCGAGCAGGACGGCCAGGGAGAGGTAGGCGAGGTAGCGGGCGATGTTGTACAGGGCCGCGGTCGCCGGGTTCTCCGTGGTGTCGGGGGCCGGGGTCGCCGTCGTCGCGGTGCGTCTGCCGACCGAGAAGGTGAGCGCGCCGGAGACCGGGTGGCTGTCCGCCGACACCACCCGCCAGGCCACCGTGTACGTACCGGTGGCGAGCGTGGCGGGGAGGGCGACGCGGGCCGTGTCCGAGTGGCCGGCGGCGTGCTCGGCGGGGCCCGTGCGCAGGCGGTGGTTGCGGGGGTCGTAGACACGGAAGGTGTCGGTGAGCAGGCCGACCGACTCGCTGAAGGTCAGGGTGAGGTGCCGGGGGGCCGTGCGGAGCACGGTTCCGTCGGCCGGGTCGGTGGCGCGCAGGGCCGCGTGGGCCGACGCGGGGGCCGCCGTGCCGAGCAGGAGGAGGAACAGGCCCGCGCAGAGCAGGCTCAGCCGTCGTGCCCGGCGGTGTCGGTCGCGCAGCACCTCGTCCCCTCCCAGCGCCTCCGTACGAGTGCCTCCGTACGAATACTTCTGTATAGGTACGGAGAGATCGGCTGCGTTGCTCAGCTCACCAGGTCGGGCGGGGCGGGCCGAGATGCGTGGAACGGGAAGGGCTAGTCGCCGGGCAGGGCCACTGTCCGCTCCAGGAAGGCGAGTTGGGCGTGCTTCTCCGGCAGGTACACGTCGGGGATGTCCACCTCGGGCAGGACGACCGCCGGGCCGCGCACAAAGCCCTGGCGTTCGAAGCGGGCGATCGCCCTGGTGTTGCGTACGTCCGGGTCGACCACGAGCCGGCGCCGGTCAAGGGCCCGCAGCGCGTACGTCGTCATCGCGGTCAGCAGTGCGGACGTCCAGCCGGGGCGCGGGCCGTCGGGGTCGGCGGGGGCGAGGAGGACATGGACGCCGAGGTCGCCGGGAAGTACGTCGTAGCACTCGCCGACCCGGTCCGCGCCGGGCTCGTACGTCTGCAGCAGGGCCACCGGTACGCCGTCCTTGGTGACGAGGTGGGCGTGGTGGGTGTCGAGGCCGGCCATATGGGTGTAGATGTCGGCGACCTGGTCCCGGGTGAGGCCGTTCATGCCCCAGAAGACGGCGCGTTCCTCGCTCACCCAGCCGTGGACGACGTCCGCGTCGGACGCCGGGTCGAGGGGGCGGACACGGACGGCGCCGAAGTCGGGGACATGCTGTTCGAAGGGATGGGTGCGGTGGTCGGTCATCGGGTTTCCTCGGTGCGTTCCAGCAGGGTCAGCAGGGTCCAGTCGGTGATGACGGGGGCCAGTTCTCCCTTGAGCCACAAGGGGAGTTGGTCGCGGTGGTGGCGGGAGCCGGGGACGCCGTCGGCGCCGTGGGGGACCACCCAGCGGCTGGCCGTGCGGTCGGCCAGGTCCCAGACGTAACGGGCGGCCGGGCCACGGGCCGCGCGGTCGGTGAGGCCGGGGACGGCGGAGGTGCACAGCACGCAGTCGTGGTCACCGGCGAGCCCGGGTTCGTCGTACGGCTCCCCCGGCAGCGCGCGCCAAGGGGCGAGGCGGTGGGTGTCGGACCAGGGGCCGGCCGGGGGCTCGACGGCCACCTCCTCCAGGGCCGCGCGGACGACGGCCGGACGATCGATGCCGTACAACTCATCGGCGCGCAGCAGGTGTTCGAGGGCGTATCCGATGCGCGGAACGAGGGCCAGCCAGGGGAGCAGGACCTCCGGGTAGGCCGGGGGCTCGGTGAGCGGGGCGAACACCGGGTGCGCGGCGAGTCGGCGTACGACCGCGGTGCGCAGCGCGGCGTAGGCGGCCGCGTCGGTGCTGTCGGCGTCCATGCGGCGGTTCCAGGCGAGGAGGCGGTCGCGCAGGAGGGCCGCGTCCGAGGTCAGGCTGTCGAGGGCGGCGAGGTGGTCGAGGAGGGGCCCGGCGGAGCCTAGGTGGGTGTCGGTGTGGATCGCCGGCATGGCCTCGGCGGTCCAGCCGCGGCGCGCGTCGAGGAGGGCACGGATGCGGTCGGCGCGGTGCGGCGGGGCGAACTCGACGCCGAGAGGGGAGGCGAGGCCGCGCTGGTTGGCCATCACCGCGATGCCGTCGGCCGGTTCGGGGTCGGCGTACGGCGTCTCGTGCGTGCCGTGCCACTCGTGGCCCGGCTGCCAGGCGGGCACGGGGTGGAGGCGGTTGGCGCGGGCGCGGACGGGGACGCGGCCGGCGATGCGGTGCAGGGTGCCTCCGGCGGTGTCGGCCGCCTGGACCACGTTGACGGGCTCGGTCCAGTGGTGCAGGGCTTGGTCGATGTCGGCGACCGTGCGGGCGCGGAGGAGGGGGAGCAGGGCGCTGAAGCCGAGGTCTTCTGTGACGCGGGGCGGGTAGCGGAGCGCGAGCGCCTCGGCTTCGCCGTCGGCGGCCTGCGGGTCGTACGACGGCTCCGCACCGGCCCCCGCCGCCGCACCCTCGGCTTCCGCTCCCTCTTCCTCTTCCTCGGCCTCTTCCTCGGCCTCTTCCTCGGCGGTCGCCGAACCCCGTTCTCCCGCGACGACCCCCGCCTCAAGTCCCTCCGGGCCGCCTGCGATCACTGGGCCCCGTGGGGTTTCGATCACCTCGATCTCGAAGGGGGGTTCTCCGGCGATCTCCACGGTTTCCGTGTGCCGGGTGGCGCGGTGCCAGTGTCCGTCCGGGCCGAGGGCCTGGATGCCCGCGCCCGTGCGCCGCAGGCGTTCGCGGTACAGGTCCTGGTAGTCGGCCATGGCGTTGGTGATGGCCCAGGCGACCGTGCCGGTGTGGCCGAAGTGGGCGATGCCGGGGACGCCGGGCACGGCGAGGCCGACGACGTCGAACTCGGGGCAGGAGAGGTGGATCTGCTGGTAGACGCCGGGGTCCTCGATGAAGCGGTGCGGGTCGCCGGCGATCAGGGCGTGCCCGGTGGCGGTGCGGGCGCCGGAGACGAGCCAGCCGTTGCTGCCGGCGGTGCCGGGGCCGTCCGTGGCGAACAGGGCCACGGCATCGGGGCCGAGGTGCCGTATCGCCTGCTCGCGCCAGAGCTTGGCCGGGAAGCCGGCGAACAGGAGGTGGGTGGCGAGCCAGACGCCGAGCGGGGTCCAGGGCTGCCAGGCGCCGGGGGTGAGGCCCGCGCGGGCGAATTCGGGCGCCCGGCGGGCACCGGCCGGCAGGCCCTCGTTGACGCCGTCGACGTACGCCCGCACCCAGTCGGCCGTCTCGGGGGCCCGGCGTTCCAGCGCGGCGAAGCAGCGGCGGGCGGTGTCGTCGAGGCGGGCCCGGCGGGCGAGGACGTCCCAGGAGAGGGCGTCGGCGCCGAGGAAGGAGGCCGAGGTGCCCTGGGAGCGGTGGCGCTCGACCTCCAGCTGCCAGGCGCGGTCCAGGGCGGTCACCCGGCCCTGCGCACGGGCCAGTTCGAGGGCACTGGAGGCGCGCAGATGCGGGATGCCCCAGGCGTCGCGGTACGTCTCGGTGGTCACCCGGAAGCCCCACTTCACTTTAGGTTAGCCTTGCCTAACTTACTTGGGAGGGAATCGTACGCGACACCTTCGCGCGCGGCTGCGCTCCCTGCCCGGCCGGGCGATCATCGACGCATGGACGTCACCCTGCACCTCGCCCAGGACCCCGAGGCCGATGCGCTGCTCGGGCGCTCGCCGCTCGCCGCGCTGGTGGGCATGCTGCTCGACCAGCAGGTCCCGATGGAGTGGGCATTCAAGGGACCCCGGACCATCGCCGACCGCCTCGGCGCCGACGCGGCAGGCGCGACCGGGGGCGCCGGAGATCTCGACGCGCACGACATCGCCGCGCTGGACCCGGAGGCCTTCGCCGCACTGCTCTCCGAGAAGCCGGCCGTGCACCGCTACCCGGGCTCGATGGCCAAGCGCATCCAGCAGCTGTGCCAGTACCTCGTCGAGCACTACGACGGGGACGCCGAGGCGGTCTGGCGGGGCGTGCCCGGCGGCGCCGAGCTGCTGAAGCGGCTGGAGGACCTGCCCGGGTTCGGCAAGCAGAAGGCACAGATCTTCCTCGCGCTGCTCGGCAAGCAGCTCGGGGTGACGCCCCAGGGCTGGCGGGAGGCCGCGGGCGCCTACGGCGAACCGGAGTCCTTCCGGTCCGTCGCCGACATCACCGGACCCGAGTCACTGGCCAAGGTCCGGGCCCACAAGCAGGAGATGAAGGCGGCGGCGAAGGCGAAGGCCTCCGGCAAGTCGGGGCGGTAGGCGTGAGGGGGGCATGGGCGCGGGTACGTCGCCTCCCCTCCCCTCCCTCCCCCGCATCACCCGCATCATCCGTTCCCCCGGCGTCACCCGACCGGCCCACCCCAATGGCACGTCCACCCCCCTCGGTCAAAACATGGACCATGACCGAGGCACCGAACAGCGGTCCGGACTGGGGCCGTGAGTACGACGACCGGAACGTCCACGCGGCCTCGCCGCCAGGCGGCCGGCACGAGCCCGAGCCGCCGTTCGAAGGCCCCCTGCACGCCCTGTCCAAGGCCGCCTGGCAGGTGGTCCTGGGCACCGGGATCGCCTCGCTGATCCTCGGCGTCCTGGTGCTCGTCTGGCCCGGCGCCTCCCTGCTCGCCGCCGGCGTCCTCTTCGGGCTCTACCTCGTCATCAGCGGCATCTTCCAGCTGGCCTCCGCCTTCGGCACGCACATGGCGACCTCGCTGCGGGTGCTCGCCTTCATCAGCGGCGCCCTGTCCATCATGCTCGGCCTGTTCTGCTTCCGCGGGCCCATGCAGTCGATCCTGCTGCTCGCCCTGTGGATCGGCATCGGCTGGCTGATCCGCGGGATCACCCAGACCCTGGCCGCGCTGCACGACCCCCGGATGCCCGGCCGGGGCTGGCAGATCTTCCTCGGGATCATCACGTTCATCGCCGGAATCGTGCTCATCGACTCGCCGTTCCGGTCGGTCGCCGTGCTGACCCTCGTCGCCGGGATCTGGCTGGTCGTCGTGGGCATCACCGAGATCGTCACCGCGTTCAGCATCCGCAGCCGCGCCAAGGCGATCCCCCGGTCGCTGTGAGCACCGACGTCAACCGCGCGACGCGCGCGTACCCCGCGCGGGCGGATCTCGGGCCGAACGTGCTGCACTCCCCGCCCGTCCCGGGCAGACACCTGCCGTGAGCGGGATCGTGGGCCTCCCTCGCAGCCGTACCTGGCTGCGGGTGCTCGTGCTGCTCCTCGCCCTGTGGGTGCCCTGCGCCCATGCCCAGGCCCAGGCGGCTCCCGCGCTGGGCCTGTCGGCCGAGACCTTCGAGCACGACGACCTCGACTCGCTCGTACGGCCGCCCGCCCATGTCGTCCACCAGGCCGACGAACCCGACCGCCTCGCGCCTCTCTCCGACCCGGCGCCCGCCAGTCCGGCGGCCCGCAGCTGGCTCGGCGCGCTTCGGGTGCCATGCGCCCCGCCCCTGCTGCGCACGGTGGTCCTGCGCTGCTGACAGACCCGCGCCCCTCGACAGGGCACCGCGAAAGGTCAGTCGGACGCAAGGAGCACAGCCATGCCCATGGATCCCTACGCCGTCCTGCGCGCCCTGCTGCGCGCGGAGGCCAGGCGTGCCGCGGCACCCCGGCCGGAGCAGAAGGAAGAACCGCAGCGGACACCCGAGCAACAGAACCGCTGAACCCACCCCCGGCGGAGGCGCTCCACCGCCTCCGCCGAACCCACGCCTCCGGCGGCCCTACCGCCGACCAGCCTGCGGCGACTCGCGGTCCACAGCCTGTGCATAACCGCAGCGGGGCTCGGAGGCGCGCGCCGCCCGGTCCGGTTCGGCCGCGCGGCCGCGTCCGCCGGGCCCATCAGGGACTCCGGCGCGTGCAACCAGGTGGCGGCGAGGTCGGGCACGGCGCCGCCGGGAGTTCGAGGACCGAGACGATCCCGCGCCCGTCCTCGGCCGTACGGAGGAATTCCGCCGTGTCGGGCTCCGACTCGCTCCGGCTCGCTCCTGCTCCCCGAAGAAGTCCGCCGTGCCGATGTTCCTCAGCTCGGCCCTGCCCTCGCCGGAGGAGGCCGTCTGCTCCCGGTAGCAGCCTGTACACCCCTTTTGCGGCATCTTTTCAAGCGTCGCACTCCGCCGCCATGGCTGCGCCCGGAACGTCTTGACCGGTAGGCTTTCCGTGTGATCTTCAAGCGCATCGGAAACGGCCGGCCGTACCCCGACCACGGCCGGGAAAGCACCCGGCAGTGGGCGGACGTCGCGCCGCGCCCGGTCCGCCTCGATCAGCTCGTGACGACCAAGGGGCAGCTCGACCTGGAGACACTGCTGGCCGAGGACTCGACGTTCTACGGCGACCTCTTCGCACACGTCGTGAAGTGGCAGGGCGATCTGTACCTGGAGGACGGCCTCCACCGCGCCGTCCGCGCCGCCCTCCAGCAGCGCCAGGTGCTGCACGCGCGCGTGCTCGAACTCGACTGACCCGGCGCGACACGGCCGTTGGGCCTTGACCCTTTCGGGTTCCGCTGAGCGGCATCGACTGATCATCTAATAGGCATCGTCGCTCGGGCGCACTACGCTGCGCCCATGAGCATGCTGACTCCCCCCGGCATGGGCGGCCAGTACCGGATCACGGGGGACAAATACCCTCGGATGCGTCCGCCGCGCCGACGCGGCAGGCTCGTGTCCGCCGTGGTGGCGTCCGTCGCCGTGCTCGGCCTGACCGGCTGGGGCACCCTGCAGCTCATCGACGTCTTCACCGGCAGCGCCGAGAAGCCGGCGGCCTCCGGCGCCAAGGAGCGCTGCCGGACCAAGGCCGCTACGGCGGCGCAGGTCAGGGCCCTGCCCAAGCCGGGCGCGATCACCGTGAACGTCTACAACGCCACCGACCGCACCGGCCTCGCCAAGGACACCGCGGACGAGCTGAAGAAACGCGGCTTCAAGATCGGCAACGTGGGCAACGCCGGCAAGGACTTCGACAAGAAAGTGAAGACCGCGGGGATGCTCCTCGGCCCGGCCTCCGCCCAGAACGCCTCACTGGCGGTCCTCGGCACCCAGCTGGCCGGCGCCGAACAGCGCACCGACACCCGCAAGGGCACCGACCTCGACCTCATCCTCGGCGACGGCTTCAGGGGCCTGTCCAAGCCGGCAGCCGCCAACCAGGCGCTGACGGCCCTGGCCGCCCCTGAACCCACGGCTTCCCCGCAGCAGAGCTGCTGAACGAAGACCCGGGCGCGAGAACTACTCGGCCGCGCCGTAGAGCCGGTCCCCGGCGTCCCCGAGGCCCGGCACGATGTACCCGTGCTCGTTGAGGAGGTCGTCGACGGCCGCCGTGACCACCGTCACCGGCGTCCCCGCCAGCTCCCGCTCCATCAGCTCGACGCCCTCGGGAGCGGCCAGCAGCACGACCGCCGTCACATCATCGGCCCCGCGCTTGATCAGTTCCTGGATCGCCGCGACCAGCGTGCCGCCCGTGGCCAGCATCGGGTCCAGGACGTACACCTGGCGGCCCGAGAGGTCCTCCGGCATGCGCGAGGCGTACGTGGAGGCCTGCAGCGTCTCCTCGTTGCGGATCATGCCCAGGAAGCCGACCTCGGCGGTCGGCAGCAGCCGGACCATGCCGTCCAGCATGCCGAGGCCGGCGCGCAGGATCGGCACGACCAGCGGGCGCGGACGGGCGAGCTTGACGCCGGTGGTCCGGGCGACCGGCGTCTGGATGTCGACGGCCTCGGTGCGCACGTCCCGCGTGGCCTCGTAGGCGAGCAGGGTGACCAGTTCGTCGGCGAGCCGGCGGAAGGTCGCGGAGTCGGTGCGCTGGTCGCGCAGCGTGGTGAGCTTGTGGGCGACCAGGGGGTGGTCGACGACGTGGAGACGCATGCCCATAACGGTACCTGCGCTCCGGACCCCCTGGTGCTGGCGTCAAACCGCCCGAACGAGGGAAAGTGGGAGGGACGGACTGGGGTGGTGCGACGTGCCTGACCTGCCTGACCTTCCGGAGAACGCGCCCGGGGACACCGAGGGTTCCAGGGACACCGGCGAGCCCGCGATACGCGGCGGCGCCGTGCCCGAGACGGACGCCGAGCGCAGGCGGCGCCGCGCCCAGTTCCTGCGCGATCTCGCCGAGGCCCGTGAGCTGCGCGCCCGGGTCCAGCCGCGACGCGCCAAGGCCGCCCGGTTGCGCCACGAGATGCGCATGCGGACCTTCCGCTGGTGAACCGCCCTGAGGGGGAAAGCCCTTGAGTAACGCCAGGTAAGAAAATTCTGGGTGAGGAAGATCCACGCCGACGGCGGCGTTTGCGTGGTGGACATGCGTGAGTGCCGGGTAAAGCCGCGTACGATCCGCAGGTGGCGGTGACGAGCGGTCTGTTGCGTCGATGACGGATCCACGATCGAAACAGCAGACACAGGGTGCCGAAGACGTCCCCTGAAAGCCTTGTTTCTGCCACGATTCCGAGTGGGTGGGGCTCGGAGCCCAGCTCTCTCCGCCCAAGTACCTCCGCCGGGGGGACCCCCAACCGGCACGCCTATGACCAGTGGGAGAGTCACGGTGTACTTCGCCGCACTGCTCGCGCGCACCGAAGACGGGTGGGAAGCGAGCGATACAGAGCTCGACGATGTGGAGACCCTGTCGGATCTGGCCGACCTGGCCCGGGAAGCCTCTCCCGACGACGACACGGTGCTCGTCCTGATCGAGCAGGAGGAGTCCTGGTTCGGCGTCGTCCGTGTGGACGGCGAGGACGATCCCCGCATCTACGTCTCGGACGCGGCCGCCGCCCAGCGCAGCGCGTACGGCGAGCTGCTGCTCACCGACGAGCTGCTCGGCCGGGAGCCCGGCGCCGACGACGTCGACGACCTGGACTCCCTGGACCTCGACGGCACGGAGGACGGCGAGTCCGAGTCCGACGAGGACGACGAGGAGGGCGGCGCCGACGCGGTCCCGCACAGCCCGGTGGGCGACAGCCAGATCCTCGACGACCTGGGCATCAGCGAGAAGGAACTGCGCGCCCTGGACGCCGACGACGCGCTCAGCTCGATCGCCGAGGCCCTGGGTGCCTCGGAGGTGCTGGAGACCGTCCGCTGACCACCGAGAACACGGCGGCCGCACCGGACCCGGTACGCGACCCCTGGCGGGCGGCGATGCGGCTCGCCCTGGACGAGGCCGAACGGGCTGTCCAGAGCGGGGACGTCCCCGTCGGTGCCGTCGTGCTGTCCCCGGACGGTACGACGGTGCTCGCTGCCGGGCACAACGAGCGCGAGGCCACCGGTGATCCCACGGCCCACGCGGAGGTCCTCGCGATCCGGCGGGCCGCGGCGCGGCTCGGGGAGTGGCGGCTGTCCCGCTGCACGCTCGTGGTCACCCTGGAGCCGTGCACGATGTGCGCGGGCGCGATCGTCCAGTCCCGGATCGACCGGGTCGTCTACGGCGCCCGGGACGAGAAGGCGGGCGCGGCGGGCTCGCTGTGGGACGTGATCCGCGACCGGCGGCTCAACCACCGTCCGGAGGTCGTCGAGGGCGTACTGGCGGCGGACTGCGCCCGGCTCCTCACCGATTTCTTCCGGGACCGCTGACAGGACCACTGACAGGACCACTGACAGGATCGCTGACGGGACCGATCGCGAGGTCGTCCTCGGGGTCGTCCTCGGGGCCGTCCTCAGGGTCGCCGAATTCCGATTTCAAACCATGCCCCACCTTGCTGTAAGGTCTCCCTCGGTAGCGTGTCCGAGCGGCCGAAGGAGCTCGCCTCGAAAGCGAGTGTGGCGCAAGTCACCGAGGGTTCAAATCCCTCCGCTACCGCTTGAAGAAGGGCCCCGTCGAAAGACGGGGCCCTTCGTACGTCCTGAGGATGGGACGCATGGGGAGGGGACCCCCAAGTGCGCGCCGCCTTCGGGGGGATGTGGCGGCCCGCACCCCGCAGTCGGGGTCCTGTCCCCGCCCCGCGGATTCCTGCCGGACCCGCCGGGCTGATCTCCATCGTGCACCGCGCGGCGGTCGTACGGGCCCGGCAAAAGTCCTCGGACGGCGGGCCGTTGGTCCCTGGAACTGGCGCGAAGGTTACACTCGCCGCCGGCAGCAGGGGACACAGCACAGGGGAGGCCGCGGTGGCGGTGAACGCCAAGAAGATCGCCGTGTACGTGCTCGTGGTCTTCGCGCTGTACGTGATCATCACGGACCCGCCCAAGGCCGCCCACTACGTCCAGATAGTCTTCGAGGGCATATCGGACGCGGCCAAGGCCGTGGGCGACTTCATGACGTGGGTCGCCAACGGAGGAAAGAGCTGAGGTACACCCCATGATCCGCCATCTGGTCCTCTTCAAGCTCAACGAAGGCGTCGAGCGCGACGATCCGCGGGTCGTGGCGGGCGTGGCGGCCTTCAGGGCCCTAGGCGGCCAGATCGAGGAGCTGAGCTACTGGGAATGCGCCTGGAACATCAGCGACCGTCCGATCGCCTACGACTTCGCGATCAACTCCGCGGTCGAGGACACCGACGCCCTCAAGCGCTATCTGGAGCACCCGGCCCATCAGGCGGGTGTCGCGCTGTGGCGCGAGTTCGCCACGTGGGTGATCGCGGACTACGAGTTCTGAGCCCCTCGGAACCCCTTTTCGACAGCCCTCCGCCGCAACGGCGGGGGGCTTTCCTGTTGTCCCGCGCCCCAACTTCCGCCCCAACTTGTCGAAGCTACAACAACACGGCGTTATGCGGTGCTTGCACACAGTGCATATCTCTTGTGATGCTATGACCACTTTTGACGGATGATTGATCGATGAAGAGGTGGCGTTGACCGTGTCGGCCAGTACTGCGCCGCCCCAGGAGGAGGCGACCACCCCTGCCCCCGCATCCGCTCCCGCGACCCCCGAGAAGCGGCGCGGCGCCGACACCCGAGCCCTCACCCAGGTGCTCTTCGCCGAGCTGAAGGACCTGACGCCGGGCACTCCGGAGCACAACCGGGTACGGGGAGCGCTGATCGAGGCGAACCTCCCGCTCGTGCGCTACGCGGCCGCCCGATTCCGCTCCCGCAACGAGCCGATGGAGGACGTGGTCCAGGTCGGCACCATCGGCCTGATCAACGCCATCGACCGGTTCGACCCGGAGCGCGGCGTGCAGTTCCCGACCTTCGCGATGCCGACCGTGGTCGGCGAGATCAAGCGGTACTTCCGGGACAACGTCCGCACGGTCCACGTACCGCGCCGGCTGCACGAGCTGTGGGTGCAGGTCAACAGCGCGACCGAGGACCTGACCACGCTCTACGGCCGCTCCCCGTCCACCGCCGAGATCGCCGAGCGCCTGCGGATCAGCGAGGACGAGGTGCTCAGCTGCATCGAGGCGGGACGGTCGTACCACGCCACCTCGCTGGAGGCCGCGCAGGAGGGCGACGGGCTGCCCGGCCTGCTGGACCGCATCGGCTACGAGGACCCGGCCCTGGACGGCGTGGAGCACCGCGACCTGATCCGGCATCTGCTCGTCCAACTCCCCGAACGCGAACAGAGAATCCTTCTGCTGCGCTACTACAGCAATCTCACCCAGTCACAGATCAGCGCGGAACTCGGCGTCTCCCAGATGCATGTCTCCCGCCTCCTCGCCCGCAGCTTCCAGCGGCTGCGCTCCGCGAATCGCATCGACGCATAGAAACGCTTGAGACGGAGCACAGCAGGCGCACGGAAGCACGCACCGGAACGTACCCTGCATCGCAAGCCCGATCGATGCCTCACCGCCGAGAGCGAATCGCTCACCAGCACTGATGCCGACAGTTGTGCCCCGAAATAGCGTCAGACCCCTTCTTTCCAGGGCCGATTCGCCTCTCTCGTGTCGACATGTCACTACAGCGTGTTGCCGACATGTGACATTCTGCGGGAGACGCGTTTGCCGGGCCTTCCGCTCCGGTATTCAGGTGAAGGCTGCGTTGCTCGAAAGGCGGCGCCGCCCCGACCGTCCCGCGACCCAAAGGGGGTGGCATGTCCGCAGACCAGGGCAGCTCGAAGGTGCTGACGCCCGCGAAGAGCGAGGCAGCGCCCAAGGAGCTCGACGCTCTCGACGTCCTCGACGGCATCGAGGGCGTCACGGCCCTCGACGCCGTGCCGGCCCCGCCCGCCCCGGCGGCCGCCGACCTTCCGGCACCTCTGCCCTCGGGGGCCTCGGGGGATATCGACACCCGCACCCTGTCCCGCTCCCTCTTCCTGCGACTCGCCGCCCTCGGCGAGGACAGCCCGGAGCGGGCCTATGTCCGGGACACGCTGATCGAGCTGAACCTGCCGCTGGTCCGCTACGCGGCCGCGCGCTTCCGCTCCCGCAACGAGCCGATGGAGGACATCGTCCAGGTCGGCACCATCGGCCTGATCAAGGCGATCGACCGCTTCGACTGCGAACGGGGCGTGGAGTTCCCGACGTTCGCGATGCCGACGGTGGTCGGCGAGATCAAGCGCTTCTTCCGCGACACCTCGTGGTCGGTGCGCGTCCCGCGCCGCCTCCAGGAGCTGCGTCTGGCCCTCACCAAGGCCAGCGACGAACTCTCCCAGAAGCTGGACCGCTCCCCGACGGTGACGGAGCTGGCCGCGGTGCTCGGCGTCTCCGAGGAGGACGTGGTCGACGGCCTCGCGGTCGGCAACGCCTACACCGCCTCCTCGCTGGACTCCCCGGCCCCCGAGGACGACGGCGGCGAAGGCTCCCTGGCCGACCGGCTCGGCTACGAGGACACCGCCCTGGAGGGCGTGGAGTACCGCGAGTCGCTGAAGCCCCTGCTGGCCAAACTCCCGCCCCGGGAGCGCCGGATCATCATGCTCCGCTTCTTCGCCAACATGACCCAGTCGCAGATCGGCGAGGAGGTCGGCATCTCCCAGATGCACGTCTCCCGCCTGCTCACCCGAACCCTGGCCCAGCTGCGGGAGGGCCTGATCTCCGACTGAGGGTCCGGTTCCGAGGGATCGGTTCCGAGGGATCGGTTCCGAGGGTTCAGTTCTGACGGTTCGTCAGCGACACTGGCCCGATGCTGCGAGCGACAGGGCCGGAGGAGACCGCGCGAACGACACGTGCGACACGCCCGACATGGACGCATGGCCGCCGAGGCGCCGTTACGGCAGCGTCGGCGGCCGTCGTCGTTCTCGGCGGGGTGGTGGCCGCGTGCGGGGGCCATGGTCCGGGCGGCGGTTATGTCGCGGTCGGCGCGGCGGGCGGCCCGCAGAGAGGGAGTACGGCGGCCGCCGCCCCCACGGGCTCGGTGTCACTGGTCCCGCTGGACGACGGTGGAAAGGGCGGCGGAAGTACGCCGAGCGGCAGCCCGGGGCAGGGCAAATCCCCGGCGGGCACGCCCGGTTCAGGGCAGCCGGACGGCTCGTCCGACCCCGGCGGCCCGGAGCGGACCGCACCCTCGCCGGACACACCGAACCCGACCGGCGGCGCATCCGGTCCCACGGCACCCGCGCCGCCGCCCCCATCCGGCTCCCCCACGCCAACTCCCGGCGGCGGCACGGCCGCCGGCCCCGCCGATCTGGCCTGGAGCAGGCCGAGGACGAAGGACGCGGATCAGCGCTGGTGCCAGAAGGTGACCGTCGACTTCCACAACTCGGGCGGTACGGCGGTGCGTTCGGGCTCGGTGACGTTCGGGACGCACATCATCGGCGCGCTCGGCATCGACTGGGGGACGGTCGACTCGGCGGTGGACCTCCCGGTGCCGATCGCGCCGGGCGCGCGCAAGAGCCCCACGTGGACGGTGTGCGTCGACGCCATGGGGGTCCCCCCGCTCGAGCGAAGCCGAGAGTGGGGGAATGTGCCGCTCGGCATGCACATCGAGACGCGGGACGTGTCCGTCCAGTGGAAGTGATCGCGCGGGCGGGTGCTACTTCAGCGCCAGCCAGGCGACCCCGGCCACCACGGCGAGGGCCACGATGACACCGATGATCACGCCGATGCGGGGGCCGGAGGAAGCGGCCGGCTGCTGCTGCCGGCGCCCCTGGGGAGCCTCGTCGACGAACGCGCGGAACATCTGGGTGCTGCCGGCGGGGTCGTAATTGCCCTGGGGGCCCTGGGTGTTAGCCATGGCCCGAGACACTAGCGAATCCACGTGACCGACCCAAGTGCGGGGCCACCGGGACAGACGGGGGCACCTCACCCGCACCCACCTGCATGTTTACGTTCGCAATGCTTGCCTTTGCCAAGTTTTTACACCTCTCGGCTCATGATTTATTTGCCTGCAGCAACCAAACACCTCTATGGTTGCCCCAAGCAACGAACGTGGGAGGTGTGATGGCCGAGCAGGCGCAATTCGAAGAGCTGGCGCGTCAGCTCAGTGCCGTCGGAGCCGTGAAACGGGACCTGGGGCGGATCCTGCCGATGGACTGCCCGGCCGGCTCGGCCGCCGTGCTGACTCTGCTCGGCCGCCACGGGGACATGCGCATGAGCAAGCTCGCCGAGCTGCTCTCCGTGGACATGTCGGTCACCAGCCGGCATGTCGCGCATGTCGCCGCGCGCGGCTGGATCGAGCGGCACCCGGACCCGGCCGACAGGCGCTCGCGCATCCTGCGCCTGACGCCCGCGGGCCTGGCACAGCTCGACGAGCTGTCCCGGCGGACCACGCATCTGCTCGCCGAGCGGCTCGCCGACTGGAGCGACGACGAGGTCAGCCAGCTGATCCGGCTGATGACCCGCCTGCGCACGTCCTTCGGCGACTGCCGGTCCGCCCCGGTCCGGCTCCCCGCGCACCCGGCCGAAGACACCGCGCCCGTGGCCGTACAGACCACTCCCGCATTCGACGAGACCACCCGTACACCCGCAAGCACGTAAGAAAAGGAAGCCCATGGCAACGACCACACCAGCCGGTGTGCGGGCTCACGCCAAGCACGGGGGAGGCCCCTCGGCGGGCGACGCCCCGATGACGCACCGGCAGATCATGGAGGCCCTCTCCGGGCTGCTGCTCGGCATGTTCGTGGCGATCCTGTCGTCCACGATCGTCTCCAACGCCCTGCCGCACATCATCGGCGACCTCGGCGGCGGCCAGTCCGCCTACACCTGGGTGGTCACCGCGGCCCTGCTGTCGATGACCGCGGCCACCCCCCTGTGGGGCAAGCTCGCCGACCTGTACAGCAAGAAGGCTCTCGTCCAGATAGCCCTGGTCATCTATGTCCTCGGTTCGATGGCGGCCGGCCTGTCGCAGAACGCCGGCATGCTGATCGCCTGCCGTGTGGTGCAGGGCATCGGCGTCGGCGGTCTGTCCGCACTGGCGCAGATCGTCATGGCGGCGATGATCTCCCCGCGTGAGCGGGGCCGCTACTCCGGCTACCTGGGCGCCACCTTCGCCGTCGCCACCGTCGGCGGCCCGCTGCTCGGCGGTGTCATCACCGACACCTCCTGGCTCGGCTGGCGCTGGTGCTTCTACGTCGGTGTCCCCTTCGCGATCATCGCGCTGATCGTGCTGCAGAAGACCCTGCACCTGCCCGTGGTCAAGCGGGAGGTCAAGGTCGACTGGGGCGGCGCGTTCTTCATCTCGGCCGCTGTCTCGCTGCTGCTGATCTGGGTCACCTTCGCCGGTGACAAGTACGACTGGCTGTCCTGGCAGACGTACACCATGGTCGCTGGTTCGATCGTCCTCGGCGCGCTGTTCGTGCTGGTCGAGTCCAGGGCGAGCGAGCCGATCATCCCGCTGCGCCTGTTCAGGAACCGCACCATCACGCTGGCGTCCCTCGCCTCGCTGTTCGTCGGTGTCGCGATGTTCACCGGCACGGTGTTCTTCAGCCAGTACTTCCAGCTGGCCCGCGACAAGTCCCCGACGATGTCCGGCGTCATGACCATCCCCATGATCGGCGGCCTGTTCATCTCCTCGACCGTCTCCGGTCAGTTCATCACCCGCACCGGCCGCTGGAAGGCGTGGCTGGTCAGCGGTGGCGTGCTGGTGACGGCCGGCCTGTGCCTCCTCGGCTCCATCCGGTACGACACCGAGTACTGGAAGATGGCCATCTTCATGGCCCTGCTGGGTCTCGGCATCGGCATGATGATGCAGAACCTGGTGCTCGCCACGCAGAACCAGGTCGCCCCGTCCGACCTCGGCTCGGCCAGCTCCACGGTCACCTTCTTCCGCTCCCTCGGCGGCGCGGTCGGCGTCTCCGCGCTCGGCGCGGTGATGTCCCACCGGATCACGCACTACGTCCAGGACGGCATCTCCGCCCTGAGCCCGAAGTACCAGGCGGCTCTGGCGGGCTCCAGCTCCACCGACAGCATCCCGGACATGGGCAAGCTGCCGGCCCCGCTGCGCACGCTCCTGGAGAGCGCCTACGGCCACGGCATCGCCGACGTGTTCTTCATCGCCGGCTGCCTCGCCGCCGCCGCCTTCCTGATCACGCTGTTCATCAAGGAGGTCCCGCTGAAGACCAAGGGTGCGCTGGCACAGGCCGCCGAGGGCGAGACCGCCAGCGAGGCTCCGGCCGAGGCCGCTGCCACCGCTGAGGCCACCACCGAGGCCACCACCGAGGCCACCGCCGAGGCTCCGGCCCAGGAGCGGGTGCCCAGCTGGGCCGAGCCCGTCGTCTCGGCGGACCGCTTCCAGGAGGCGCCGGCCACCGCGACCGCCACCGGGCAGCTGACCGCCGTCGCCACGATCGCCGAGCCCGCCACCGGTGGCGGCACCCCGGTGCACGGCTTCGTCCGCGGCGCCGAGAGCGCCCCGGTCCCGCAGGCCGCCGTCACCCTGATCTCGCTGGCCGGACGCCAGCTGGGCCGCGCGGTGGCCCAGCCGGACGGCGCCTACTCCCTCGACGCCCCCGGCACCGGCAGTTACGTCCTGATCGCCTCCGCCGACGGCTACCAGCCGCAGGCCTCCACCGTCGTGGTGGGCGAGGAGCCGCTGTCGTACGACATCCTGCTCAGCGGCACCAGCGGGCTGACCGGTGTGGTCCGGGCCGCCGGGAGCACGCTGCCGGTGAAGGACGCCATGGTGATCGTCACCGACGTCCGCGGTGATCTGCTGGCCACCGCCACCACCGGCGAGCAGGGCGACTTCGCCTTCACCGACCTGGTGCCCGGCACGGTCACCATGGCCGTCAACGCGAGCGGCTTCCGGCCGCGTGCGCTGCCGGTCGAGATCGGCGGCACCGGGGTCACCCGGATCGAGATCGACCTGGACGCCGGCGCCCGCCTCCAGGGTGTCGTCAAGGCCCCGCACGGACCGCTGGCCGACGCCCGCGTGACCCTCGTCGACCAGGCGGGCAACGTGGTCGGCACGGCCACCACCGGCACGGACGGCGCGTACGCCTTCACCGACCTGGACAGCGGCGAGTACACCGTCATCGCGACGGGCTACCCGCCGGTGGCGACGGCCCTGACCGTGGCCGGCGTCGGAGCCGACGGCCACGACATCCGGCTCGCCCACCCCGGCGAGTAGTTCCGTCCGGCCCGTGGCGGGGCGCTCCGACCGGAGAAGCCCCGCCACGGGCCGGTTCTTCACACGACCATTTTGTAAGGCTTTGCAGGGAGAAAACGGGATGGGACTGACCGCGAAGATCCGTACGCGGGACGGGTGGGCCGTGTCGCACGCGGTCGTCACGGTGACCGACATGACCGGTACGCAGGTGCTGCGCGCCGAGGCGGACACCGAGGGAGCCGTACGGGACACCACCGAGCTGGCGCCGGGCGCGTACACGGTGATCGTGACGGCCGTCGGGTACGCGCCCGCGGCCTCCTCCGCGATCGTCACCGCGAGCGGCCGGGCCGAGGTCGGCACGGTCACCCTGACCCGGCAGGGCGGCACCGAACTGCCGCCGCCCGGGCCCTGGACCATCGACCCGGTGCACTCCTCCGTCGCCGCGGTCGCCCAGCACCTGGGGATCTCCAGCGTGCACGGCCGGTTCGCGGAGTTCGGCGGCACGATCGAGATCGCGCCCGCCGACGTCACCAAGTCCCGCGTGGAAGCGGTGATCAGGGCCGCGTCCATCGACACGGGCAACGGCATGCGCGACACGCACCTGAAGTCCGGCGACTTCCTGGACGTCGAGCGGCACCCGGAGATCACCTACCGCTCCACGGGTGTGACCGTGTCCGGCTCGGACCGCTGGACGGTCCACGGCGAGCTGTCCATGCACGGGATCGTCCGGCCGGTGGACCTGGACCTCGCCTACCTCGGCACCGGCGCCGACCCCTGGGGCGGCACCCGCGCCGCGTTCCGCGCGACCGCCGAACTCCACCGCGAGGACTTCGCGATGAACTACAACCAGGTCCTGCAGGCGGGCATCGCCGCGATCGGTACGACGCTGAGGGTGGAGCTGGACATCCAGGCGGTGCAGGGCGACTCGCTGCCCCAGGCGTAGGCACGACAGGGTCAGCCACCGGGGCACACACTGCCCCTAGGCTGCCCCCATGGCGCCGAACATCGCTACCAACACCCGTGTATCGCTGGACGAGCTGCTGGACTTCGTACAACCCAGGCACCGGGCCCTGCTCATCACCCGCCGCGCCGACGGCGGCCCACAGGCCTCCCCGCTGACCTGCGGAGTCGACGACTCGGGCCGAATCGTCGTCTCGACCTACCCCGAGCGCGCCAAGACCCGCAACGCCTGGGGGCACCTCCCAGGCCCTTAAGGCGCTGGGGGAGGGACTCCCGGGTCAGCCTGCTCGTCCTGAGCGACGACTGGAACGGCCCCTGGGTACAGATCGACGGCACGGCCGAGGTCATCGACACCCCCGACTCCGTGGAACCGCTGGTCGAGTACTACCGCAACATCGCCGGCGAACACCCCGACTGGGACGAGTACCGGGAGGCGATGGTCAAGCAGGGCAAGTCGATCATCCGGGTGACACCCGAGCGATGGGGGCCGCTGGCCACCGGGGGGTTCCCGGCGCGGCTGGTGTCCGGGGGCTAGAGGGCCGGGGGCCGTCAGCCGCGCTTGACCATCGCCTCGATGCCGGCGATCAGCAGGTCCAGGGCGAAGGTGAAGTCGCGGTCCAGCATCTCGGCGACCGTGTCCCCGCCACGCGCCGCCAGGAGGTCCTTGGACTCCTCGACGGCCTCGGCGGTCTCCGGGGCCTCCGCCACCATGGCCATGGCCTGCTGGTGGTACTCGTCGGCGCTCAGCCCGGTGCCCGCGATCCGGTCGAAGAAGTGGCCCTCGATCGTGCCGTAGCCGTACACGAACTGGAAGACGGCCGCGATCGCCCCCATCACCCCGTGCGCGGGCAGCCCCGCCCGGCGGACCACCCGCTGGACCGCACGGGAGAAGGCCAGCGCGTTCGGGCCGATGTTGAGGTAGCGCCCCGCCAGCGGTGACAGCCAGGGGTGGCGCACCAGCAGCGCCCGGTACTCGGTGGCCAGCCCCCGCAGCTGCTCGCGCCAGTCCTCGCCCTCGGCCTCCGGGTCGGGCAGCCGCAGCTCGCCGAAGGCGGCGTCCAGGGCCAGTTCGAGCAGGTCGTCCTTGGTGTCGACGTACCAGTACAGGGACATCGCGGTGACGTTCAGCTCCGCGGCCAGCCGCCGCATGGAGAACTTCTCCAGCCCCTCCGCGTCCAGCAGCCGCACGGACGCGCCGGTGATCCGCGCCCGGTCGAGCCCGGAGGGCTGGCTGCCGCCGCCACGACCACCATGGCGGGCCTTCTCCTCCAGCCAGACACTGGCTCGCGCCGACCGCGCTGCGTCCTTCACCACCGGCGCACCTTCCTCGATTCCGACCACTGGTCCAACCTAAAGGGGCGCGGGGCCGTATCCGCTCAGGCGGCCGTCCGCTCCGCCCGGCGAAGCAGTACCGCTGCCAGGATTCCCCCGGCCAGCACGGCGACGGCCCCCACCAGCTGCCCGGCCCCAAGGCCGGCCGACAACGACTCCCCCGAGGCCACGGAAGAGCTGAGCACAGCGCCGAGGACGGCGACACCAAGACCGTTCCCGAATTCGGCAAGGGTGCCGTTGACGCCGGCCCCCACCCCCGCCTTCTCCGGAGGAATCGCGCTCATGATGGCGTGGGCCATCGCGGGGTTGGCGACCGCGCACCCCGCGCCGATCAGCAGCAGCCCCAGCAGGGTCCCGGCGTATCCCCCGGAGTCCAGCTCCGCGATGGCCACCAGTCCGGCGGACATCAGCACCATCCCGAGCGCGATCGACACCGGCGTACCCAGCCGGCCGGACCACTTCGCCGACAGCCCCGTGAAGTTGAGCAGCACCACCGTCAGCGCCAGCGGAGCGGTACGCAGTCCCGCCTCCAGCGGCCCGTACCCGAGCACGAACTGCAGATGCTGGGTGAGCAGGAACAGCGCCCCGCCCATCCCGAACGTGAGGAGCACGGCCCCGGCGACCGCGCCCGTGAACCGCCGGTCCCGGAAGAAGTGCAGGTCGAGCATCGGCTCGGCGACCCTGTTCTCCCACCAGGCGAAGGCACCGAGCACCACCACCGCCACTGCCGCCGTACCGAGCACGCGCGCGGAGGTCCAGCCGTGGCCGGGGCCGGAGATGATGGCGAAGACCAGCGAGGCCATGCCGATCGTCGACAGCACCGCGCCGAGCAGGTCGGGGCGGTCGCCCCGGCCCGGGGGTCCGGGGAGTGTCCCCCGGGAGGATGCGGCCTTGGACTCCGGCACGAGGGCCACCACCGCGACCACGGCCAGCACCGCGACCGGGATGTTGATCAGGAAGATCGCGCCCCACCAGAAGTGGCCGAGCACGAACCCGCCGATGAGCGGACCGCCCGCGAAGCCGAGCGCGTTGACCGCGCTCCAGATCCCGATCGCCTTCGGCTGCTCCTCGGCCGTGAAGATCTGCATGGCCACGGCGAGGGTGGTGGTCAGCAGCAGCGCGCCGCCGATGCCCATGCCGGCCCGCGCGGCGATCAACTGGCCGGTGGAACCGGCGAGTCCGGCCACCAGCGAGCCGATGCCGAACAGGGCGAGCCCCGCGATCAGCATCTTCTTGCGGCCGTAGCGGTCGGCGGCGCTGCCCGCGGTGAGCAGCAGCCCGGACTGGACCAGCGAATAGGCGTTGATCATCCACTGGATGTCGGCGGTGGCCGCGTGCAGCTCGTGGGTGAGCGAGGGGATGGCCACGTTCAGGACGGTGTTGTCGAGCAGCACGGCGAGCTGGGCGAGACAGATGACGCCGAGGATCAGCCAGCGCTGGGGATGACCTTGGGATGCAGGCATGTCGTACACCGTATAGGAGTTCCTATACGGTGTACGACAGACTTTCCTCGGCCGGTCGGCTCTGCCGCCCTCCCCTCAGCCGCTCTTCTTCTGCGTGAGGTCGTAGAAGGTGGCCGAACCGACCGTGACCTTCTTGAAGGTGCTCTGGACCCACGAGCTGATCCGGGAGGCCGTGCCGCTGCCGCTGCCGCCCCCCGCGCCGAAGCCGCCGCCCGCGATGAAGTAGTGGATCTTCCCTTCCGCCACGTGCTTCTTGAACCGCGCCAGTGTCGGAGACGGGTCGGTGCCGTTGAAGCCGCCGATCGCCATCACCGCGTCACCGGTGGCTAGCTGGTAGCTGGCCGCGTTCTGGGAGCCGACGGATGCCGCGACCCAGGTGTACTTCGCCGCGTCCTTCTCCAGCAGCTTCTTGGCGGAGGACGAGACGTTCGCGCCGTTCAGCAGGCCACCGGCGCCGCCGCCCGTACGGCCGCCTTCGCCCATGGCACCGCCGCCCGGGAAGCCGTTGCCGTTCTGCCGGTTCTGGCCCTGACCCTGGCCCTGGCTGTTGCCGTTCTGGCCCGGCATGCCACCACCGGGGAAGCCCTGACCCTGACCCTGGCCGCCCGGCATGTTCCCGTTGCCGTTCTGCCGGCCCTGCTGGCCCTGCTGGCCCTGCGTTCCGCCTCCGCCGAAGCCGCCGCGCATGCCGCCGCCTCCGCCGCCGGGACCCCGGCCGCCGCCGAAGCCCATCATGCCGGCGCCCGCCGGACCGGCCGTCGGGATGGAGCCGGTGTGTGCGGAGTCCACCGTGCTGAGGGTGTACGCCGTCGGACCGGCGAGCGCGGCCACCAGGCCCACCGCCGCCGCCCCGAGGGCCAGCTGCCGCGAGATCCGGCCGGCGAGGACCAGGCCCAGCGCGGCCGCCAGACCGCCGATCAGCACCAGCCACTTCAGCCAGGGGAGGTAGGTGGAGGTGCGGTTGAGCAGGACGTAGCCCCACGCCGCCGACGCGACCACGGAGGCGGCGAGGGCGATCGACGCCCAGGTCTCCTTGCGCCTCTCCCACAGCAGCCCTGCACCCATGCCGACGACCGCCGCCAGGTACGGCGCGAGGGCCACCGTGTAGTACTGGTGGAAGATGCCCGCCATGTAGCTGAAGACCACCATGGTGATGAGCAGCGAGCCGCCCCACACCAGGAACGAGGCCCGGGTGACGGACGTACGCCGTGCCTTGCGCGTCGCCCACAGTGCCGCGGCCAGCAGGATCAGCGCGGCCGGGAGCAGCCAGGAGATCTGGCTGCCGATCTCGGAGTTGAACATCCGGTTCCAGCCGGTGGCGCCCCAGCGGCCGGTGCCGCCCGCGCCGCCCGCGCCGCCGCCGACGCTGCCGGTCTCGTCACCGCTGAGACGCCCGAGGCCGTTGTAGCCGAAGGTCAGCTCCAGGAAGCTGTTGTTCTGCGAACCGCCGATGTAGGGGCGGGAGGAGGCCGGCCACAGCTCCACGATCGCGACCCACCAGCCGCCGGAGACCACCAACGCGACCGTCGCGAGCGCCAGTTGGCCCAGCCGCCTCCTCAGCTTCACCGGCCCGCAGACGGCGTAGACGATCGCCAGCGGCGGCAGGATCAGGAACGCCTGAAGCGTCTTGGCGAGGAAGGCGAAGCCGATCGCGGCCCCGGCGGCGACCAGCCACCTCGTCCGGCCGTCCTCCACCGCCCGTACGACGAAGTAGCAGGCCAGCGACATCAACAGGGCCAGCATCGCGTCCGGGTTGTCGAACCGGAACATCAGCGCGGCGACCGGGGTGAGCGCGAGCACCGCGCCCGCGACCAGGCCGGCCACCGGGCTGAACCGGCGCCGTACGGCCGCGTGGACGACCGCCACCGTGCCGACGCCCATGAGGACCTCGGGGGTGAGGATCGCCCATGAGTTCAGGCCGAAGATCCGGACGGACAGCTCCATCGGCCACAGGAAGGCCGACGGCTTGTCGACGGTGATCGCGTTGCCCGCGTCCAGCGAACCGAAGAAGAACGCCTTCCAGGACTTGCTGCCCGCCTGGACGGCCGCCGAGTAGAAGGAGTTGGCGTAGCCGGAGGCGCTGAGGTTGCAGAGGTAGAGCACGAGGGTGGCGGCCAGCAGGCCGAGGAACGCCGGGCGGGCCCAGCGCGGATCCTCGGGCCGGCCGCGCCACAGTCTGCCCGGGAACGGCTGCCGGGGTTCACCGGCCCCGGGTGCCTTCGGGCCGCCGGCCGGCGGCGTCCCCCAGAGGGTCGTACCGCCCTGCTGGGTGGTCGGCGGATCGTAGTGGGTGGTCATCGGGGATCCCCCGGATCGGTGTCGTGAGGGCGCACCGGCTGCAGTTGCATGGTGGCGTCCCTCCAGCTGCCGTCCGCGGCTTCACCGGCGCGGAACTGGGTGGTCGGGTGCGGGTCGTACGACTGGTGCGCCACCGGTCGCTGCGGGAGCGGGGCGCATGGAGCCGTCGTGGCGTAGGTCGGCGAGGACGGGGTGTGCGCGGCGGCGACCGTGGACGGGACGGCCGCGGCGGGCTCCCCGCGGTCCGGGAAGACCCAGGCGCGGAAGAGCAGGAAGCGCAGTACGGTCGCGGCGAGGTTGGCGGCGATGAGCACCGCCAGCTCGGTGGAGTGCGCCGGGTTGTCGCTGGCCGCGTTCAGGGCGGCCAGGGAGCCGCTGGTCAGGGCGAGTCCGATGCCGAAGACGACCAGGCCCTGCGCCTGGTGCCGTACGGCACCGCCCCGGCCGCGCACCCCGAAGGTGAGCCGGCGGTTGGCGGCCGTGTTGGCGACCGCCGAGACCAGCAGCGCGACCGCGTTGGCGAGCTGGGAGCCGGCGAACTGCCGGAAGAGGCTGTAGAGGACCAGGTAGAAGAGGGTGGACAGGCCGCCGACCACGCAGAATCCGACGAGCTGGCGAGCCAGTCCCTTGGGCACGTCGGGCAGTTCGCGGTCGCGCGGATCGTCGCCGAAGGGCCGGGTGAGCCGGTCCAGCGCGAGCGAACCGGTGGCCAGCGCCCTGCCGACCCGCCACACACCCTTCAGGTCGTCGGTCGCCGTCTTCACGATGTGCACGGTGGAGTCCGGGTCGTCGACCCAGTCGACCGGCACCTCGTGGATTCTGAGGCCCGCGCGCTCGGCGAGCACCAGCATCTCGGTGTCGAAGAACCAGCCGGTGTCCTCCACCAGCGGCAGCAGCACCTGCGCCACATCCCGCCGGATCGCCTTGAAGCCGCACTGCGCGTCGGAGAAGCGAGCCTGGAGCGAACCGCGCAGGATCAGGTTGTAGGCCCGGCTGATGAACTCCCGCTTGGGGCCGCGCACGACCCGGGAGGCGCGGGCGAGCCGGGAGCCGATCGCGAGGTCCGAGTGCCCGGAGATCAGCGGTGCCACCAGCGGCAGCAGGGCGTTGAGGTCGGTGGACAGGTCGACGTCCATATAGGCGAGGATCGGCGCGTTCGACGCCGACCACACGGTCCTGAGGGCCCGTCCCCGGCCCTTCTGCTCCAGGCGGAAGTTGGTGACCTCGGGGATCTCCGCCTCCAGCCGCGCCGCCACCCGCGGGGTGGTGTCCGTGGACGCGTTGTCCGCGATCGTGATGCGGAAGGCGTACGGGAAGGTGCGCTTGAGGTGCTCATGCAGTCTGAGCACACATGGCTGGAGGTCCTTCTCCTCGTTGTAGACGGGGATCACTACGTCCAGAACAGGCGTACCGGCGTCTGTGGCCGGGAGGTGCTCCCGCGCCGGCAGAGTGCCGGGAGAAGAGTCGGTTCGCATGGACCGACTCTCGTCAAGCGCCCTGTTGCACCCATGTGGTGGCACTGTGCTGTGCCTGTGAGTGCGACTGCCGGCCGGTCTCGGGCGCCGGCTGCGCGGCGGCGGGGGCGAGCGCGGGCAGATGCACGGTGAACACGGTCCGCCCGGGAACGCTGTCGACGGTGACGGCACCCCCGTGCGCCGCCGCCACCGCCTGCACGATGGCGAGCCCCAGCCCGGTGGATCCGGTGGCCCGCGACCGCGCGGAGTCCCCGCGCGCGAACCGCTCGAAGACATGCGGCAGCAGATCCGCCGGGATCCCCTGTCCGTTGTCCTCGACGTCGACGCACATCCACGCCCCGCGCCGCTGCACGCGCGCGGTGACGGTCGTACCCGGTGGCGTGTGCTTGCGGGCGTTGCCGAGCAGGTTGACGAGCACCTGCTGGACACGGGCCGCATCCGCGGACACGAGCGCCGGCTCATCGGGCAGGTCGAGCCGCCAGTTGTGGTCCATGCCGGCCGCACGGGAGTCGCTGACCGTGTCCACGACGAGCGGGATGAGGTCGGTCTGCTCGAACTGCAGCGGCCGCCCGGCGTCCAGGCGGGCGAGGAGGAGCAGGTCCTCGACGAGCAGGGTCATACGGCCCGCCTCGGACTCGATCCGGCCGAGGGCGTGCCGGGTGTCGGGCCCGACCTGCTCCCGCCCTCGTCGCGTGAGTTCCGCGTACCCGCGAATGGAGGCGAGCGGGGTCCTCAGCTCATGGCTGGCGTCGGCGACGAACTGCCGCACCCGCATCTCGCTCTGCTGCCGGGCGTGCAGGGCGCCGTGCACATGGTCGAGCATGCGATTGAGCGCGGCGCCGACCTGGCCGACCTCGGTGTGCGGATCGCACTCGGACTCCGGGACCCGCTCGCTGAGGTTCACCTCGCCGGTGTGCAGCGGGAGTTCGGAGACACGGGTGGCGGTGTGGGCGACCTTGCGCAGGGGCCGGGTGGCGACGCCGACGAGCACCGAACCGGCGATACCGGCGGCGACGAGTCCGGCCACGGTGACGCTGACCTCGATGAGGATCAGGGCGTTGATGTTGTCGTCCACGCCCTTGGTCGGGAGGGCGACGTAGTAGGTGCCGTTGGGTCCGGTGACGTATTGGACGCGGTAACTCCCCAGGCCGGGGATGTCCACCGTGTACATGCCGTCGCGGGAAACGGCGCCGAGCGCCGCGAGCTGCGCCTTGGTCAGCGATGTGGCGCTCGTGGAGAAGTCGTTGCTGGACTTGTGGCCGACCTTGCCCTCGGTCGTCTCGCCGTTCTCCACCTTGGCCACGAGCGTGTACGGCGAGGGCTGCGGGCTCCGGCTGACGAAGTCGGTGAGATCGACCGGATGACCGCTGTGCCGACCGCCCGGCCGACCGTCGGGCCCGACCGCACCCCCGCCATGCCCGGGCGGACCGAACTGCCCGGACGCGCGGGCGCCGACCTCGTGCAGCTGGCCGTTGAGCTGGTCATACAGATGAGTCCGCAGCGCCAGCGTCGTCACCGTGCCGATCACCGCGCACACCACGGCGATCAGCACCACCGACGCGACGACGAGCCGGGTTCGCAGGGTGCGCGGCTGACCCGGTCGCGGCCTCTTCCGCCGCTGCGGACCGGGCCGCCGTCGCCGGCTCATGACGCGGCGGGCTTGATCAGATAGCCGGCCCCACGCCGGGTGTGGATCATCGGCTCGCGCCCCGCGTCGATCTTCCGCCGCAGATACGAGATGTACAGCTCGACGACGTTGGCCTGGCCACCGAAGTCGTACGACCACACGCGGTCCAGGATCTGCGCCTTGCTGAGCACGCGCCGCGGGTTGCGCATCAGGAAGCGCAGCAGCTCGAACTCGGTGGCGGTGAGGTGGATGGACTCCCCGGCCCGCGAGACCTCGTGACTGTCCTCGTCCAGGGTCAGGTCCCCGACGACGAGCACGGAGTCGGACCGCCGGTCGGCCGCCCCGGACCGGCGGATCAGCCCCCGCAGCCGCGCCACGACCTCCTCCAGGCTGAACGGCTTGGTGACATAGTCGTCGCCACCGGCGGTGAGCCCGGCGATACGGTCCTCGACGGCGTCCTTGGCGGTCAGGAACAGCACGGGCACGTCGGGCAGTTCACGCCGCAGCCGCCCGAGGACGGCCAGCCCGTCCATGTCGGGCAGCATCATGTCGAGCACGACGGCGTCGGGCCGGAAGTCACGGGCGGTCTGGACGGCTCCCTGCCCATCCCCCGCACTCCTGATCTGCCAGCCCTCGTAACGAAGGGCCATGCTCAGCAGTTCGGTGATCGACAACTCGTCGTCCACCACAAGCACTCGGACGGGGCTCCCGTCCGGCCTCAGCAGTTCGGTGCGCCCCTGGGGCGAGGTCGTGGTCATGGTGGACACCCTGTCGGGGCCCTCTGAGAGGAGGCTTTCCCCAATCTGTGATTTGCCTGAGAAACACACAGGCACTTCTCAGGCGGCTGCTGGGAATCGAGGGCGGAACCAGCGGCCGGATCGGAGGAGGCGATTTGGGCGAATCGGATCGGGGGAAGCGGATCGGGGTCAGGCCGGGCGGCGGAACTCGTGATGGTGCTCGACCCGGGCGATGTGGAGCGCGTACCGCTCGTACCACCGCTCAAGCCCGCGCCGCTTGGCCGCGAGGTGCTCGGGATGGTCACGCCACCGCTCGATCCCGGCGAGATCACGGAAGTAGGCGACACTGACGGCGAGTCCGCCGGGGGTGTGGGCGAAGTCCTCGCCGAGGAAACCGGGGATTCCGCGGACGAGCCGGGAGAGACGTGCGGCGGTCCGCTGGTATCCGTCGGGGTCGGTGTCGGTGCGGATGGCGGTGAAGATCGCGGCGTAGTAAGGGGGTTCGGGGACCTCAGGGAACTCGGGGAGTTCGGGCAGTTCGGGCAGTTCGGGGAGTTCGGGGAGGGAGACGGGCGCGGGCTGGTCAGCTGCGTTCAGTCGATGACTCATGTCCACCACGGTCGGCCGCGGGGTCGTCCGGCGTCCATGGCCCTTGCCGAAAGGGATCCGTACGGGATCCGAGTCTTTGCCCGCGCCTCAGAACAAGCTCTCCTGTTCCTGTGCGAACTCCCGCAGCGGGAAGGTGAGTCCGGTGAGTCCCTCCGCATCCGGAGCGGCCGACGGCACCAGCTCCCAGCCGGTCATCAGCCGGGTGTCGAGGACGACGACCCCGCGCCCCGCGACCGCCAGATGCAGATCGGGCCCGGCGGCCGAGACCAGCGCACCGCTCACGCCGCCGCCCGGGACCAGCTCCACCACGTCCCCGACGGCAGAAGGAGCGCCGATGAGCCCGAACGCCCCTACGTGATCGGTCACTTCACAGGGCTCCGGATGCAGGGACTCCGGCCATCCGGCGAGCGCCACGGCCCGCGCGTGCAGCTCCCGCACCTCAGCGGCGCGCTCCGCCTCGCTCTCCGGCAGCGCCGACCGCACCGCCCGCTTCGCGGCGTACGGGATGCGGTCCGGCACCTGGAGCGCGGCCCGCAGCAGCTCTTCGGCGCGCCGGGCGGCCATCAGCGGGCCGGTGCCGAGCCAGCTGAAACAGACGGCGCCCTGTTCGAGCAGCCGCGCACTGCCCCGCTCGACGGCGGTGATACCGACCTTGACCATTCCGGGACCGAACCACGCCAGATACACCCGGTACGGCCGTGGGTCGTCGGCGATCGTGTCGGCGGCCACCGAGTGCGCCCGGTCCAGCCGCGCGCACTCCTCGCACCGGGCCCCCGTACTCCGCCCCGGCACCACGGCCCGCACCGGACACGCGTGTCCCCGCGCCCCCACGCATGTGCGCACACTCCCTTCCGGCACCGCGAAGCCGACCCGCTTCCCCCAGGGCAGCGCACTGCGCCGCCCGCCGTCCCACACCAGCACGGGACCCTCGGACGACCAGCGCAGTCCCGCGCACTTCCATACCTGTGCCATCACTCGTGAGGGTAGGCGGTGGGTCTGACAACGGTGCCGGGCGGCGGAGCGGCGCAGAGCGGCCTGTTCGCACGCCTGCGCCACGACACGCGCCCTACGGCAGGACGTACACCGGCACGGCGATCACCCACTGCGTCGCCGAAAGCACAGTCACTCGACAGGTGACAGAGATACCGATTCGGCAGCCGTCGGCGTCGCAGCCACCAGAGCAGCCGTACGCCCCCGCCCCGCCAGCCGACAGCTGACGCAGCCGGTGTGGCCCTCCCTGGCCTGGGTGTCCCGGATCCGCATCCCCCATTGGTCTCGCGGCCGTATGCCCGGCGGCTTGCCCCAGCCGGACAGATGCAGGACCCATGTCACAAGGACGCTCACGGCCACGACGGCGAGCCCGGCCGCGACCAGCGGCAGCGAGGCCTCGCACACGCCCAGCCCGACCACACCGCCGCCCACGGTCGCGATACCGAAGCCAGTCCAGCCGGCGATCGTGTGACCCTCGTCGTACAGACTCATACCGCGCCTCCGGGGACGAGATTCCCTCACGAGCTAAGAAGTTACAACTCGAATATCTCACGAGCTAAGGGATTCCGAAAGATGCACGGCACGCCGCGACCGCCCGCCACCCCGGCCCAGGCGCTGTCGGCGATGGACCACCTCATCGCCGCCCACCTGATCGGACAGCAGGAGCTGGCCCGGCGACTGGGGCTGAACGTCACCGACCTGACCTGTTTCGCCTTCGTCCTGGAGGCCGGTGACGACCTGCTGACGGCCGGCGACCTGGCCGCCCGCGCCCACGTCACCACCGGTGCGGTGACCGGCATCCTCAACCGCCTCGAACGCGCCGGCTATGTCACCCGCCGCCCCGACCCCGCGGACCGCCGCCGGGTCCGCGTGGCGGCCGTCCCCGCCGCCGTCACCCGCGTCGCGGCGGTGTACGCGGGCCACTACAAGCGCCTGACGGACCTGTTCTCCGACTACGCCCCCGAGGAACTGGCGGTCATCACCGACTGGTTCACCCGGGCAACGGCCCTGGCGCACGAGTACCTGGAGAAACTGAACCGGAACGACCCCGAAGAAGAGTGCTGACTCCGCCCCCGGGCAGTGGGGCTACTTCCTGCTGAGCGTGGTGCGCATGGCTTCACGCAGTTGCGCGGTGTCCCCGTGGATCTTCATCCATGCGCCCTCGTACTTCGGCGCTCCGGGGGTGCCGCCGCAGCCGACTTCGTCGCGGAGGAAGAGCAGGGCGCGCACAAGCTCGTTCATCAAGGGAAGGACCGATTGCGGCGCGCACAGTTCGACGTGGGCCTGCTTTTCGTACAGGCCGTGCTGGTCCACGGCCAGGCGGGCTTGCCTTGCTCGATCTTCCAGCGGCAATGTCCCGTTGTGCGCCACCTGGCTGATGGCGCTGCTGGTCCGTTTCACGGCATCCAGGAAGTCCACGTAGGCGGCCTGCAGGGCCTGGCGCTCCTGCTCCGAGACA
Source organism: Streptomyces sp. NPDC052101 (assembly GCF_040680235.1). Taxonomy (NCBI): domain Bacteria; kingdom Bacillati; phylum Actinomycetota; class Actinomycetes; order Kitasatosporales; family Streptomycetaceae; genus Streptomyces; species Streptomyces sp. NPDC052101. The sequence goes on along the minus strand of NZ_JBFAWH010000023.1, from coordinate 1,016 downwards.
TCGCGGTGCCAGCGGAAGCGTTCGGCTACCCCAGTGCCTAACGAGCCTGCGGTGGCTCCTACCGCTGCGGCTAAGAAGGTGGTCCACTCCATCGCACGAAGATGGACGAGCGGCGCTCTGGATGGCTATGGGCCACTTGGACTGATGTGTCTGACTCGTTCGGGGGGTAGACGGCAGACCGGATCGTCCAAGGTCCGGGTGTCCGTGTCCATGTCCGGACCACCGGACGCGTGGGAGCTAGGCCGCCTTGGGCCGCGGCGTACGTATGCCCCAGGCGGGCTCCTGTGCCTCCTCAGGCGGGAAGGCCTCGTCCTCCCCGAAGTCCGGGGCCTGGAAGGGGTTTGTCGCCGGAGGCGGCGATGCCGGAGCGTCGCGGCGGGGTTGCCCTTCCAGGGCGGAGAACAGCGATGTCAGATCGATGAGAGGTCTCGCTTTCGTTGCAGGTCCCCGAAGGGGCCTGGCGTGCCGTGACCGGGCACAGCGGTACTACAACTTGGTCATCTTGGCGTACGGGCTCAAGATCCGCATTTGCTCCGAGCCGAAATCCACGAGTACCGCGATTCCGTCCTCGATGCCGATCACCCGGCCGAGGCCGTACACGTCGTGTGTGACCTGGTCACCCACGGCGAAGTGCTTCGGAGCCGGTGCCGCCGGGGCCTTGAAGGGACTGGTGGGCAAGTGACGCTTCGGTGCAGCAGGCTTTGTCATTGCCCCCTAGTATGCGCCTACGAACCACGCGGGTGGCTGCCTCGCTGATCGTTGGACTCCATTCCTGCAAGATTGGACTCCACTCCAGCAAGAGCCGAGCCTGCCGACCGGCCGGCAGAGGCCCGTACCCTTCGTGGTGTCTACGGCGTCACATAGCGGGCGTCCACGAATGAAGGATCTGATCCACACATGCTGATCGCTCAGCGTCCGTCACTGACCGAAGAGGTCGTCGACGAGTTCCGCTCCCGGTTCGTCATCGAGCCGCTGGAGCCGGGCTTCGGCTACACCCTCGGCAACTCCCTCCGTCG
>NZ_JBFAWH010000022.1:0-127121 GCF_040680235.1 Streptomyces sp. NPDC052101 | reverse complement strand
GAGGAGGGAGTCGACGGTGGGGGTCCCCCCGCGCGAGCGCAGTCGAGCGCGGGGGAGCGTCGGCGACCGACGACAACGCGGCTGGGGGTCCCCACGCCCTTGAGGCAGTGGGGGAGTGCGTACCAGACTCCGCGGGGCAGGCGGGAATTTGACGACAGGCCCTAAGGCAGTACCCGGCACAACGCGTCCAGGGCTCCCGCCCAGGCGCTGTCCGGTGGTGTGCCGTATCCCACCACCAGGGCGTCCAGCGGCTTCGCCACCGCCTCGGGGTGGCGGTGGAACGCGAGGCCGTGCAGGGCCAGGCCCTGCCAGGCGGCGGCCTGGATCACCGACCGTTCCATGCCCGGGGGCAGCCGCAGCACCGCGTGCAGGCCGGCGGCGATCCCGGTGACCGCGACCTCGGGCGCGCGGGCGGTCACGGCGGCGGCGAGGGCGTCGCGGCGGCGCCGGTAGCGCAGCCGGGAGGAGCGGACGTGACGGTCGTAGGCGCCCGAGGTGATGAACTCGGCGAGGGTGAGCTGTTCCAGCACTCCCACGGTGTCCATGCCGCCCTTGGCCGCGGCCGCCTCCTCGGCCAGGGCGGGCGGCAGCACCAGCCAGCCCAGCCGCAGTCCGGGGGCCAGGGACTTGCTGGCGGTGCCGAAGTAGAGCACGCGGTCGGGGTCGAGGCCCTGGAGGGCGCCGACGGGCTGGCGGTCGTAGCGGAACTCGCCGTCGTAGTCGTCCTCCAGGACCAGCCCGCCGGTGCGCCGGGCCCAGTCCACGACGCCGGCCCGCCGGTCGGGGTGCAGGGGCGTGCCCATGGGGAACTGGTGGGCGGGGGTCAGCAGGACGGCACCGGCCTCGCCCAACTCCCGGGTGTCGGTGCCGAGTTCGTCGTAGGGCAGGGCGGGTGTGGCGAGGCCCGCCTGCTGGAGCAGGCCCCGGTAGGCGTCGAGGCCGTACGACTCGACCGCCGCCGTGCGCACCTCGCGCGCCGCGAGCACCGCGCCGGTGATGCGCAGGGCGTGCGCGAAGCCGGAGGTGATCAGGATGGTCTCCGGGGCGGTCCGGACGCCGCGCACGCGGGCGAGATAGCCGGCGAGGGCGGTGCGCAGTTCGGGGCGGCCGCGCGGGTCGCCGTAGCCGAGGGCGTCGTACGGGGCGGTGGTCAGCGCGCGGCGGGCCGCCCTGAGCCACTCGGCGCGCGGGAAGGCGGCCAGGTCCGGGCTGCCGGGCAGGAGGCTGTACGCCGGCCGGGCCGGTTGCCCCCGGCGGGGCGCGGCTCCCGCACCGGGCGGCGTGGCGGTGGACGGCGGCGTCGCGGCGGCCCTCTCCGCCACCCGGGTCCCGGAGCCCTGCCGGGCGGTGAGCCAGCCCTCCGCCACCAGGTCCGCGTAGGCCTCGGCGACGGTGTTGCGGGCGATGCCGAGGTCGGCGGCGAGGGAGCGGGAGGAGGGCAGCCGGGTGCCGGGTGCGAGCCGGCCGGTGCGGACGGCGTCCCGCAGGGCGTCGGTCAGGCCCCGGCGCAGCCCGCCCGCGCCGGTCGGCTCCAGGTGCAGGTCGACGCCGAAAGCGGCCCAGGATTCCACCATGGAAATGGACCATACTCCTGGGCTGCCTGACTCCTAGGGTCGAGGCCATGAGCAGTGAAGAAACCGTTGAGTACGCCCCCGAGCACACCCCCCGCATGCAGTGGGCCCAGCTGGCGCCCGACGTCTACAAGGCGATGATCCGGCTCGACGCGGCGGCCAGGCAGGGCCTGGACCCCACGCTGTACGAGCTGGTGAAGATCCGCGCCTCGCAGCTCAACCACTGCGCGCTCTGCCTCGACATGCACACCAAGGACGCGCTGGCGGCCGGCGAGAGTGTCCAGCGGATCGTGCAGCTCAGCGCCTGGGAGGAGTCGAAGCACTTCTACACCGCGAAGGAGCTCGCGGCGATCGAGCTGACCGAGGCGATCACCGTGCTGACCGACGGCTTCGTGCCGGACGAGGTGTACGAGAAGGCCGCGCGGCACTTCGAGGAGGCCGAGCTGGCCCAGCTGATCGCCGGGATCGCGGTGATCAACGCGTGGAACCGGTTCGGGGTGACCACCCGCGCGGTGCCCGGCCACTACCAGGCGGGGCAGCACAAGTGAGCCGTACGCAGCTGCTGGACCGCGAGGCCGCCCAGGCGATGTCCGCGCTCAGCGGGGCCGCGAAGAAGGGGCTCGGCGACCCGGCCCTGGCCGAGCTGGTGATGATCCGCGCCTCGCAGCTCAACCACTGCGCGTTCTGCCTGGACATGCACCTCCGGCTGGCCCGCAAGCAGGGGGAGTCGGAGGACCGCGTCCAGCTCCTCGGCGCCTGGGAGGAGACCGAGGACCTCTACAGCGAGCGGGAGCGGGCCGCGCTCGCGCTGACCGAGGCGGTCACCGTGCTCACCGGCGGCGTGCCGGACGACGTGTACGAACGGGCCGCGCAACACTTCACCGAGGCCGAACTCGCCCATCTGATCGGCCTGATCACCGTCATCAACGGCTGGAACCGCCTGATGGTCAGCCGTCGCGTCCCTCCAGGGGGTTACCTGCCATGAGCAAGGTCGAGGTGTTCCGCGCGCTGCACCAGGGGCGCGCCCCGGGCGATCCGCTGGTCCTGCCCGGGCCCTGGGACGCGGCCGCCGCCCGGGTGTTCGCCGAGGCGGGGTTCCCGGCGCTGGCCACGCCGAGCGCGGGGGTGGCCGCGTCGCTCGGGTACGAGGACGGGGCGACCCCGGCCGACGAGATGTTCGCGGCGGTCGCCCGGATCACCCGGGCCGTGGACGTGCCGGTGTCGGCGGACATCGAGAGCGGGTACGGGCTCGCGCCGGAGGAGCTGGTGGAGCGGCTGCTGGAGGCCGGTGCCGTCGGCTGCAACCTGGAGGACTCGGCCGGCGGTGTCCTCAGGGATCCGCGCGAGCAGGCGGAGTTCCTCGCCGGGTTCCGGGAGGCCGCCGCCGGCCGGCTGTTCCTCAACGCCCGCGTCGACGTCTTCCTCTACGGCGACAAGGATCCCGAACGGGCCATCGAGCGGGCCGCGTTGTACGTGGCGGCCGGCGCGGACTGCGTGTACCCGATCTTCGCCCCGGCGGACGTACTGCCGCTGCTGCGGTCCGGGATCCAGGGCCCGGTCAACATCAACGCCCGCCCGGACGGCGAGGGCCCCTCGTTCACCGAACTCGGCGAACTCGGGGCCACCCGCATCACGTTCGGGCCGGGCCTCCAGAGGATGGTGACGGCTGCCCTGCGGGAGATCGCCGACACCCTTGCCTAGTCAGGCCGTTCAGGACAGCCACCGCTTCCACACCTCAGGGTGGCTGTCCACCCACTTCTTCGCCGCGTCCTGAGGTGACAGCTTCTGGTCGGCGATCATCAGGGAGACCTGGTTCTGGTCCTCGGTCGTCCACCGGAACTTCTTCAGGAAGGCAGCCGCCTTGCCGCCGGACTTCGCGAAGTCGGCGTTGAGGTACTTCTGCAGCGGGGTGTGCGGGTAGGAGCAGGTGATCTTCGCCGGGTCCGCGTCACAGCCGTCCTTGTACGGCGGCAGCTTCACCTCCGTCATGGGGACCTTCTTGAACAGCCACTGGGGCGAGTACCAGTAGGTCAGGAAGGGCTTCTGCTGCTTGGCGAACTGTTTCATCTGGGTGATCTGGGCGGCCTCGGAGCCGGCGAAGACGACCTGGTAGTTCAGCTTCAGGTTGTTCACCAGGGCCTTGTCGTTGGTGACGTACGACGGGGAGCCGTCCATCAGCTGGCCCTTGCCGCCGCTCTCCGCGGTGCGGAAGAGGGAGGCGTACTTGTCGAGGTTCTTCCAGTCGGTGATGTCCGGGTGCTGCTTGGCCAGGTAGGTCGGGACGAACCAGCCGATGTGGCCGGTCACACCGAGGTCGCCGGCGCGGGCGATGGTCTTCTTGTCCTCGACGTACCGCTTCTCCTGGTCCGGGTGGCCCCAGTCCTCCAGGATCGCGTCCACGCGGCCCTGGCTGAGCGCGTCCCAGGCGGGCACCTCGTCGACCTGGACGGTGTCGACGCGGTAGCCGAGCTTGTGCTCCAGGAGGTACTGGGCGACGGCCACGTTGGACTGTGCGCCCACCCAGGACTGCACGGACAGGGTCACGGACTTCGCGCCCTGGGCGTTCGCGAACGGGCTGGCCTGCTTGGTCATGTCGGCGGCGCCGCAGCCGGTGAGCAGCGACACGGTGGCCGCTCCGGCGGCGATCAGCGCCGTCCTGCGCCTCAGCTTCGTCTTCGTCGACTTCGGCTGCTTCGTCATGTCACGCTCCCTTCTTCGCGCGTCGCTCGGTCGGCTGGGTCACCCGGTCGAGCACCAGGCCCAGGCAGACGATGGCGGCACCGGCCACCAGGCCGGTCGCCAGGTCGCCCTGGGCGAGTCCGAAGACCGCGCTGTAGCCGAGGGCGCCGCCGCCGACCAGGCCGCCGATGATGACCACGGCCAGGACCAGGACCACGCCCTGGTTGACGGCGAGCAGCAAGGACCGCCGGGCGAGCGGGAGCTGGACCTGCCACAGCTGCTGGCGGCCGGTCGCGCCGAGCGAGCGCGCCGACTCCAGGGCGGCCGGGTCGACCTGGCGCAGACCCTGCGCGGTGATCCGGACGACGGCCGGGAGGGCGTAGACGACGGCGGCGACGACGGCGGGTGCGCGGCCCACGCCGAACAGGGCGACGACCGGGATCAGGTACACGAACTGCGGCATGGTCTGGAACACGTCCAGGACCGGGCGCAGGGCGCGTTCGACGCGGTCGCTGCGGGCGGCGGCGATGCCGGTCGCGAACCCGAGGACCAGGGTGACGGCGACGGCGGCCAGCACCTGCGAGAGCGTGTCGAGGGCCGGTTCCCACGCCCCGAGCACACCGATCGCGGCCATGGCGAGGACGGCGGTCAGGGCGGTGCCCCAGGTGCCGATCGACCAGGCCAGGGCGGCGACGATCAGCAGCAACGCCCACCAGGGCAGCCACAGCAGACCGGAGCGGACGGGGTCGAGCACCCAGGTGGTGAAGTGCCCCGCCCAGTCGGCCGTGCCACCGATGACCGGGACGCCGGAGTAGAGGTGGTTGGTCATCCAGTCGACGGCGTGGTTGACCGGTTCGGCGATGTTCAGCGTCACGCCGGACGGCCAGTCCAGCCGGCCGAGGAGGCGCGTGGCCAGGGCGACGGCCACGGTGGCGGCGAGGGCGTACGGCCAGCCGATCGTCCGGGGCCGCGTCCCTCCCGTCTCTTCGGCGCCGGCGCCCGCTGCGGCTCCGGCGGCCGCGGTCACGCGGTCCAGCACGATCGCGAGCAGCACGATCGGGATGCCGGCGGCGAGGGCCTGGCCCACGTCGACCGAGGCGAGCGCCTGGTAGACACGGTCGCCGAGGCCGCCGGCGCCGATGACCGAGGCGATGACGGCCATGGACAGCGCCATCATGATCGTCTGGTTGAGGCCGAGGAGGAGTTCCCCCCGGGCCAGCGGGATGCGCGCGGTCAGCAGCCGCTGGCGGCGGGTCGCGCCGAGCGACTCCACGGCCTCCAGGACCTCGGGGTCGGCGCCGCGCAGGCCGAGCGCGGTGAGGCGGGCCATCGGCGGGGCGGCGTACACGACGGTGGCGAGGACGGCCGCGGGGACGCCGATGCCGAAGACCAGGACGACGGGGAGGAGGTACGCGAACGCCGGGAGCACCTGCATGGTGTCCAGGACCGGGCGCAGGGCGCGGTCCAGGCGGTCGGAGAGACCGGCGGCGAGGCCGAGCAGCGCGCCGACGACCGCGGAGGCGAGGACCGCCACCACCATCAGCGCGAGGGTCTGCATGGTCGGCACCCACATGCCGAGCGCGCCGCAGGTCAGGAAGGCGAGTGCCGTGCCGGCGGCCAGGCGGGGGCCGGCGACGCGCCAGGCGACCAGGGCACCGAGGGCCGTGACACCGGTCCAGCCGGCGGCGAGCAGGGTGAGGTAGACGGCGCGTACGGACAGGACGACCGCGTTGCTGATGTAACCGAAGAAGTAGAGGAACAGGGGGTGGCTGTCCCGGTTGTCGATGACCCAGTTGCTGGCCGAGGCGAGGGGCTTCGCGAGGCTGACGGTCAGGTCGTGGGGCCAGGTGGCGCCGGGCCACTGCAGGGCGGCCCAGGGGGCGAGGACCGCGGCGACGAGGGCGAGCAGGAGGAGCTTGCCCGCGGCTCGGTTCTTGAGGATGCGGGGCGCTTTGGTGCGGGAGGTACTCGGGACGGTGAGCGTTGCCATCAGACGGCCTCCGGGCTGGTGCGGGGGCCGGGTACGCCGGCGACCACGCCGAGCAGGCGCTCGTGGTCGACCACGCCGAGGCACTTGCCGTTCTCCATCACGCAGGCCGCGGTGCCTGTGCCCGCCACCGCCTTGATCGCGTCGGCCACCACGGCGCCCGGGTCCAGTGCGCCCGGATGCTCGGATCCGCCGCAGTCGCCCGGCTTCATCGCCGTGCGGACCGTCATCACGTGTTCGCGCGGGACCTCTCGTACGAACTCGCGGACGTAGTCGTCGGCCGGGGAGCCGACGATCTCCTCGGGGGTGCCCAGCTGGACGACCTTGCCGTCGCGCATCAGGGCGATGCGGTCGCCGAGTTTCAGGGCCTCGGCGAGGTCGTGGGTGATGAAGACCATCGTGCGGCCCTCCTCGCGGTGCAGGCGGGCCACCTCGTCCTGCATGTCGCGCCGGATGAGCGGGTCGAGAGCGCTGAAGGGTTCGTCGAAGAGGAGCACCTCGGGGTCGACCGCGAGCGCCCGGGCCAGACCGACGCGCTGGCGCTGGCCGCCGGAGAGCTGGGCGGGGCGGCGGTGTTCCATGCCCTCCAGGCCGACCTTGGCGACGACCTCGGCGGCCCGCTCGCGCCGTTCGGCCTTGCCGACGCCCTGGATCTCCAGGCCGTAGGCCACGTTGTCGAGGACGGTGCGGTGCGGGAGCAGGCCGAAGTGCTGGAAGACCATGGCGGCGCGGTGGCGGCGCAGTTCGCGCAGGCGGGCCTTGTCCATCGCGCGGACGTCCTCGCCGTCGATGGCGATGGTGCCGGAGGTCGGTTCGATGAGCCGGGTCAGGCAGCGGACCAGGGTGGACTTGCCGGAGCCCGACAGGCCCATCACCACGAAGACCTCGCCCTTTCGGACGTCGAAGGAGACATCGCGGACGGCCGCCGTGCAGCCCGTGCGGGTGCGCAGGTCGGCGGGGTCGAGGGTGCTGAGTTCCGGGTCGGCGGGGATCCGCTCCGACTTGGGGCCGAAGACCTTCCACAGGCCGGACACGGAGAAGACGGGCGTTTCCATCGGTGCCTCCATCGGCGTGTCCATCGGTGCCTGAGTGGTTGTACTCATCACGCATCACCGCCGATCAGCTCGACAGCCTTCTCCCCGACCATGAGCACCCCGATCATCGGGTTCACGGCGGGCATGGTCGGGAAGACGGAGGCGTCGGCGATGCGGATGCCGTCGAGGCCGCGGATCTTCAACTCCGGGTCCACCACGGCGAGTCGGTCGTCGGCGGCGCCCATCTTGCAGGTGCCGGCCGGGTGGTAGACGGTGTGCGCGACCTTGCGGGCGTACTCGCTCAGCTCGGCGTCGCCGAGGACCTCCGGGCCGGGGCAGACCTCGCGCTTGAGCCAGCCGGCCAGCGGTTCGGTCTTGGCGATCTCACGGGCGATGCGGATGCCGTCGACGAGGGTCCGGCCGTCGTAGTCGTCCTCGTCGGTGAAGTACCGGAAGTCCAGGGCGGGCTTCACGGACGGGTCGGCGCTGGTGAGGTAGAGGCGGCCGCGGGACTTCGGCTTGGGGATGTTCGGGGTCATCGAGACGCCGTACGGCGGGCGTTCGTAGCCCAGGCGCTCGGGATTGTCCGTGAACGGGATCTGGTAGAAGTGGAACATCAGGTCCGGGCCCGCGTGGTCGGGGTCGCGGCGCACGAACAGGCCCGCGTCGGAGTCCATCGCGGAGTTCTCCGGGATCGGGCCGTGGGTCTCCCAGACGATGACCGACTCGGGGTGGTCGAGCAGGTTCTCGCCGACGCCCGGCAGATCGTGCACGACGGGGATGCCCAGCTCTTCGAGGTCCTCGCGGGGGCCGATGCCCGAGTGCATCAGCAGGCGCGGGGAGTCGACGGCGCCCGCGCACAGCACGACCTCGCCCCGGGCGCGGATCAGGAGTTCCTCGCCGTCCTTGGTGCGCACATGGACGCCCTCGGCGCGGGTGCCGTTCAGCTCCAGCCTGTACGCCCAGGTCTCCAGCAGGACGGTCAGGTTGGGACGCTCGTCCATCACCGGGTGGAGGTAGGCCACGGACGCGCTCGACCGCTTGTTGTTCTCCGGGTGGTAGGCGAGGTCGAAGAAGCCGGCGCCGTCGGTGAACGGCTTCTTGTTGAAGCCCTCGACGCGGGGCACCCCGAGTGCCGACCGGGCGGCGTCGACGAAGTCCCGGGCGATGGCGTTCCGGTCCTTCTCGTCGACGGAGACGATGTTGTTCTTCAGGCGGGCGAAGTAGGCCTCCATGGGCACGGAGCCCCAGCCCTTGGCGCCGGCCGCCTCCCACTCGTCCCAGTCGGACGGCAGCGGCTTGAAGGAGATGAGCGTGTTGTGGGAGGAGCAGCCGCCGAGGACACGGGCGCGGCTGTGCCGGATGTGGGAGTTGCCGCGCGGCTGCTCGGTGGTCGGGTAGTCGTAGTCGAGGTCGCCGCCGAGCAGGCCCATCCAGCGGCGCAGGGTGAGGACGTCGTCGCGGCCGACGTCGCTCGGGCCGCCCTCGATGACGGCGACGGTGACATCCGGGTTCTCGGTGAGGCGGGAGGCGATGACGGAGCCCGCGGTACCGCCGCCGATGACGACGTAGTCGTAGACGTGAGGGGTGGTCTCGGACATGGGGGTGTTACTCCAGGGGTGTGGAAAGACAGGGGACGCAGCCGATTCGGCCGATCGGCCGGCTCAGTCGGTTCCGCCGGCGAACCAGCGCACCGGCTTCGGCGCGAGGTTCTGGTAGACGTGCTTCGTCTCGCGGTACTCGGCGAGTCCGGCGGGCCCCAGCTCGCGGCCGGTGCCGCTCCTGCCGAAGCCGCCCCACTCCGCCTGCGGCAGGTAGGGGTGGAAGTCGTTGATCCAGACGGTGCCGTGGCGCAGCCGGCCGGCGACCCGGCGGGCCCGGCCCGCGTCGGCGGTCCAGACGGCGCCGGCGAGGCCGTACTCGGTGTCGTTGGCGAGGGCGACCGCCTCGTCCTCGGTGCGGAAGGTCTCCACGGTGAGGACGGGGCCGAAGACCTCCTCGCGGACGACCTTCATCTCGCGGTGGCAGGCGTCGAGGACGGTCGGCTCGTAGAAGTAGCCGGACTCGGGGCGTTCCGGCGAGGGCTGCGGCCGCTTGCCGCCGCAGCGCAGCACGGCGCCCTCGGCGAGCGCGGAGGCGACGTACGCCTCGGTCTTCTCGCGCTGCTGCGCGGAGACGAGCGGGCCGCACTCGACGCCGTCCGCGGTGCCGCGGCCGAGCCTGATCTTCTGGGCCCGGCGGGCGAGTTCGGTGACGAAGCGGTCCCGGACCGACTCCTCGACGATGAGCCGGGCGCCGGCCGAGCAGACCTGGCCGCTGTGGATGAAGGCGGCGTTGAGGGCCTGGTCGACGGCGGTGTCGAAGCCCTCCTCGGTGGCGCAGGCGTCGGCGAAGACGACGTTGGGGTTCTTGCCGCCGAGTTCGAGGGCGACCTTCTTCACGGTCGGGGCGGCGGCCTGGGCGACCTTGACGCCGCTGACCAGGCCGCCGGTGAAGGAGACCAGGTCGACGTCGGGGTGCTCGGCGAGCCGGGCGCCGACGGTGTGGCCGGGGCCGGTGACGAGGTTCGCGGCACCGGCGGGCAGGCCGGCCTCGGTGAGCAGCTCGAACAGCGCGATGGTCGTCATCGGCGTGATCTCGCTGGGCTTGACGACGAAGGTGTTGCCGGCCGCGAGTGCGGGGGCGATCTTCCAACTGGCCTGGAGGAGCGGGTAGTTCCAGGGGGTGATCAGTGCGCAGACGCCGACCGGCTCGTGGACGACGACGCTGTGGATGTCGGGCGAGCCCGCGTCCACGACCCGGCCGGGCGCCTCGGCGGCGACCAGGTCGGCGAAGTAGCGGAAGGCGTCGGCGACGCAGTCGATGTCGATCCGGCCCTCCTCGACGGTCTTGCCCGCGTCCCGGCTCTCCAGCAGGCCGAGCTCCTCGCGGTCGCGCACGAGGAGGTCGGCGACGCGGCGCAGCAGGGCGGCGCGGTCGGCGACGGAGGTGCGGGGCCAGGGGCCGTGGTCGAAGGCCTGCCGGGCGGCGGCGATCGCGCGCTCGGCGTCCTTCTCGTCACCCTCCGCGACCACGGCGAAGGGCCGGGCGTCCGCGGGGTCGAGGATCTCGCGCGTCGCGCCGGAGACCGCTTCCAGCCACTCGCCGCCCGCGTGGATGGTCGCCTGGGCCAGTCGTGCCGTTCTGTCCGCCATGATCGGTGTTGCCTTCCGTTCCTGATCCATGTCCCTGTGTGACGTGCATGCCACCCTCGGGGACCGCCTCCGCCTGCCCCGACCCTGCGGATCGCATGCGTAATCGCTGGCCGAAAGTGCGCCGCGTCACTGAAAACCTGGCCGAAAAGGGGCAAAACTGACTGTGGACGCCAAGGAGATCTCTGACTACAGTCAAAGAATGGAGGCCTTTGATCAAAGTCAAGGAATACGGATCCCGGCGGAGGACGTCGCCGCGTTCCGCCGCTTCAACCGGTACTTCACCCGCCGCATCGGCGTCCTGGACGACCACTACCTCGGTCAGGACCGGCCGCTCGGCGAGGCCCGGCTGCTCTTCGAGATCGGGGCGGGGGTGTCCCTGCGGGAACTGCGCGGGCGGCTCGGTCTGGACGCCGGATACCTCAGCCGCATGGTGAAGGCCCTGGAGGCCCAGGGCCTGGTCCGGGTCGGCGTGCCCCCGCAGGACAACCGGCTGCGCACGGTCGAGCTGACCCCGGCCGGCCGCGCCGAGGTCGCCGAGCAGGACCGCCGCTCCGACGCCCTGGTGGCCGGCCTCCTCGAAGGGCTCACCCCCGACCAGCGGACCGAGCTGGCCGGGGCCATGGCGAGCGCCGAGCGGCTGCTGCGGCTGGCCGGGATCGCCGTCGAGACCGTCGACGGCGCCTCACCGGACGCGCGGGCCTGCCTGGACGCCTACGCGGCGGACATCGACGCGCGCTTCCCCGAGGGCTTCGACAAGGCGGCGCTGGTACGGCCCGAGGAGGTGACCGGGGACGCCGGCGCCTTCCTGGTGGCGTACGAGGAACGGCGTCCGGTGGGCTGCGGGGCCCTGCGCCTGCTGGCACCCGGAATCGGCGAGATCCGGCATGTATGGGTGCATCCGCAGGCCCGCCGGCTGGGGCTCGCCCGGCGCCTGCTGGCGGGCCTGGAGCAGGCGGCGCTGGCGCGCGGCCTTGCGGCCGTACGCCTGGACACGCACACCGTGCTCACCGAGGCGCAGACGATGTACCGGGCCTGCGGCTACACCGAGATCCCGCGCTACGACGACAACGTCTACGCCGCCCACTGGTTCGAGAAGCGGCTCTAGTGCCGGGGCGCCAGCCGACTAACCGGCGCGTGACGCCTGGACGATCAGCTCGCGTACGCAGCCGCGCAGCCAGGCGTGGGCGGGGTCGGCGTCGTGGCGTGGATGCCAGGCGTAGCCGACGCCGACCGCCGGGAGCGGCAGCGGGATCTCGAAGGTGACCAGGCCGAGGATCTCGGCCAGCGGACGGCCCCAGTGGCTGATCAGCCCGATCAGATCGGTCTCGCGCAGCACGAAGAGCGAGGCGGGGTAGGTGCCGACGGTGCCCACCACGCGCCGCTTCAGGCCGAGTCCGGCCAGCGCCTCGTCGATCGGCCCGTGCTGCTTGCCGCGCCGGGAGACGATCAGATGACCGGCCTGCCCGGCGAACCGCTCGGGCGTCAACTCCCCGCTGAGCAACGGATGTCCGGCCCGTACGACGCCCAGCATGCGCTCCTCGTACACCGTCTCCACATGCACCTCGGGCGCGGACGTGTCGATCACCCCGACCTCCAGGTCAGCGGTGCCCTGGCGCAGATACGGCAGGTCCACATGGCTCTCGGAGAGGAAGCGCAGCCGGATGCCGGGCGCCTCGCGGGCGGCGCGCTCGAAGAGGGCGGCGCCGAGCGTGGCGGCGATCGAGTCGTGCCCGAGGATCGTGAACGTACGGGTCACCGTGCGCAGATCGGTGTCCCGGCCCGGCGCGAACAGGGCCCGGGCCCGCTCCACCACCGCACTCACCTCGGCGCGCACGGCCAGCGCGTGCGGGGTCGGCACCATCTGCCGTCCGGCGCGCACCAGGACGGGGTCACCGAGCGCCTTGCGGATCCGGCCGAGGGTGCGGCTCATGGCGGGCTCGGACAGATGCAGCCGGTGCGCGGCGCCCTGCACGCTCTGCTCCTCCAGCAGCACGTCCAGCGCGACCAGCAGATTCAGGTCCAGTCTCAGGTCCCGGCCGGTGGATTGCGTCATGCGCAGGTACCCCTTGCAAAGGTTGCACTGGAAAGCAGGTTACCGGCGAGCCTACGGTGAGGGCGATCCCGACACCACTTCCGAAGCTCCCGGGAGGAGCCGTGCCCACGCACGCCCTGAAACGCCCCACCCTGCTCGCGCTGTGCGCCTGCGTCCTGGTCGCGCAGAGCATGGTCGCCGCCATCAACCTCCTGATCCCGCAGCTGAGTTCCTCGCCCCTGCACCCCTCGCACACCGAGATCCTGTGGACGGTCGACGCGTATGTCATCGTCTTCGCGGGCCTGTTGATCCCCGCCGGCGCGCTCGGCGACCGATACGGCCGCAAGGGCGCGCTGCTCGCCGGGCTCACCCTGTTCGCGGCGGGCGCCGCCACCAGCGCGCTCGCGTCCGGCCCGGCCGTCCTGATAGCGGGCCGGGGCCTGTCCGGTGCCGGAGCGGCCCTGATCACACCGGCCACCCTCTCGATCCTGATGCAGCTGTCCGCGCCCGAGCACCGGGCCCGCTCGATGGGCGCCTGGACGCTGTCGATCGGCCTGGGCGGCGCGGCGGGCAACCTGGGCGGCGGTCTGGCCGGCCAGTTCCTCACCTGGCGCGCCCTGTTCGCGGCCATGGTCCCGCTCGCCGCCGTACTCGCCGCGGCCGTCGCGGTCACCGTCCCGCGCACCGAGCGCTCCGCCCGCAGCAACCCCGACCCCCTCGGCACCCTGCTGCTCACGGCGGGCCTGGTCGCCGTCCTGTTCGGCATCATCGAGGGTCCCGCCTACGGCTGGTCCTCCGCCCGCATCCTCGGCGCCTTCGCGACGGGCGCGCTGCTGATCGCCGTCTTCACCGGCCACGCCCTGCGCTCGCCCGCCCCCCTCTTCGACCCGCGCGTCTTCGCCTCCGCCCGTCTGCGGGCGTCCTCCCTCGGCACGGCCACCGGCTTCTTCGGCCTGTTCGCGCTGTTCTTCGTCAACTCGCAGTATCTGCAGGAGCTGAAGGGCTTCGGCGCGGCCGTCACCGGCGTCGCGATCCTGCCGCTGCCCTTCGGCATGGCGGTCGCCCAACGGCTGGCCACCCGCTGGGCCGGCCACCCCCGCGCGGTCATCGGCACCGGACTCACCCTGATCGGCCTCGGCCTGCTCGGTGTGTCCACCGCCGACGCGGGCACCCCCTACGCGGTGTACGCCTGCTGGCTGCTGGTCATCGCGGCCGGTACCGGTCTGTCCATGCCCGCCCTGACCCTCGGCGTGGTCACCTCACTCCCCGCCCACCAGGCAGGCCTCGGCTCCGGCCTCGGCACCACGGCCCGCGAGACCGGGGCCGCGCTGGGTGTCGCCGTCACCGGCACGGTGCTGTCGGCTCACTCCGACCTGCTCCATGGCATGGGGCCGGCGCTGCGGACGGTGGGGGTGGTGGTGCTGGCGGCTACGGCGCTGGTGATGGCGGGGTATGGCTCGCTTGCCCGCGCTGGAGGGGTGCCGCGCTATGAAGCCGACGGCACTGCAGCTCCCTAGGGGCGCGGGGAACTGCGCGACCAGCCACGACGCACCCGCACACGGCAACGCTCGGCACCCCTGTGGCGGGTTGCCGAGCGTTTGCTGCGTCTACGGAACTCTTAGATGAGGCCCAGGGAACGGACAGCCTCGCGCTCCTCCACGAGCTCCTGCACCGACGCGTCGATACGGGCACGGGAGAACTCGTTGATGTCCAGGCCCTGGACGATCTCGTACTTGCCGTCCTTCGTGGTGACCGGGAAGGAGGAGATCAGGCCCTCCGGGACGCCGTAGGAGCCGTCCGACGGGATGCCCATGGAGGCCCAGTCGCCCTCGGCCGTGCCGTTGACCCAGGTGTACACGTGGTCGATGGCGGCGTTGGCGGCGGAGGCGGCCGACGAGGCACCGCGGGCCTCGATGATCGCGGCACCGCGCTTGGCGACGGTCGGGATGAAGTCCTCGGCCAGCCACTTCTCGTCGTTCACGACCTCGGCGGCGTTCTTGCCGGCGACGGTGGCGTGGAAGATGTCCGGGTACTGGGTGGCGGAGTGGTTGCCCCAGATGGTCAGGCGCTTGATGTCGGCGACCGTCGAGCCCGTCTTCTTCGCGAGCTGGGTCAGCGCGCGGTTGTGGTCCAGACGGGTCATCGCGGTGAAGCGCTCGGCGGGGACGTCCGGCGCGGCGGCCTGCGCGATGAGCGCGTTGGTGTTGGCCGGGTTGCCGACGACGAGGACCTTGATGTCGTCCGCGGCGTGGTCGTTGATGGCCTTGCCCTGCGGCTTGAAGATGCCGCCGTTGGCCTCCAGCAGGTCGCCGCGCTCCATGCCCTTGGTGCGCGGACGGGCGCCCACGAGGAGGGCTACGTTGGTGCCGTCGAAGGCGACGTTCGGGTCGTCGGTGATGTCGATGCCCTGGAGCAGCGGGAACGCGCAGTCGTCCAGCTCCATGGCCGTGCCCTCGGCGGCCTTGAGGGCCGGGGTGATCTCCAGGAGGCGCAGGCGGACCGGCACGTCCGCGCCGAGCAGCTGGCCGGAGGCGATGCGGAAGAGCAGGGCGTAACCGATCTGGCCGGCCGCGCCGGTGACGGTGACGTTCACGGGAGTGCGGGTCATGGCGTTCTCCGTATGACAGCTGGCGGTGGGGCGTCCCTGCCCCGGGCGGATGATCGATCTCTTGGCATCAAGAGAGATCCAGCGGTCAGGCTATCGCGCATCCGGCATGCGAGACGTCCGGGGGGCCGTGTGGCTCACCCCACAAGTCGGGCACATGGCGCACGAAGAGGCGGCCGCCTGTCCGGGAGAGGGGGAGAGGACGGAGGCGGCCGCCGGGTGGGGGTACCGGACTGCCGGACTCCCGTGGGGGTACTCCTCGCGTGCCCAGGATCCGTCCGGCCATGCGCCCGCCCCAGGAAATTCATCCTCCCGGTTTTCCGGACCCGGCCGCCCGGCCCGCACGTCTCCTACTTCGTGCAGCCCGTCCGCCCGGACGCCAGCGTCGCGCAGGCCTTGGCCTGTGCCGCGTCCTTCACGGCGACCATCGGGGTGTAGGCGATGGTGTCTCCGGCGCCGCTGGTCTCGCCGGTCTGTTCGGCCCGGCCCGCGGAGATCCGGACCTTGTCGCCCTGGGCGGCGCCGGTGATCCGGCCCCAGGCGGCGCCGCAGGCCTTGCTGTAGCGGACCTCCAGGGTGGTGGTGCCGATGGTGACAGTCCTGGCGGTGGTCACCAGGTCGCCGCTGCACCCCATCGCCTCGGCGTCCTTGCCGCCGCAGGCGGAGCCGGCGCACTTGACGCCGGGCGGCGGGCTCGCCTGCGACACGGTCGGGGACGGCGACTTGGCGGCGTTCTTGTGCCGCGCGCCGTTGCGGTCGGTGACGTAGAAGACGGCCGCGATGACGACGAGCACGCCGACGAGCCCCGCGACGAACATGATCACCCGCTGCCGGCCCGCGCTCCCCCGGGCCGGAACGCCTCCCCCGGAGGGGGTACCCCCAGCGGGCCGGGGCGCCGGCGGCTGTCCGTCGTACGGGTTCGGGGTGCCCGGCGTCCGGCCGGAGCCGTCGGGCGCGACGGCGGGCCGGGCACCGCCGGCGGCGGCAGCGGCGCCGGCATCCGCGCGGATGCCGCTGCCAGGGCGGGCGGTCGCCTGGGACGGGCCCTGATACCCGGCCAGGCCCCAGGAGTTGCCGCCCGAGGTCCCGGTGCCGCGCCCGGCGTCCTCACGGTCGACCGGGCCACGCCCCTCGCCGTCACGGCCCGCGCCCTCACGTCCCGCGTTTTCACGGGCATCGGCGTCGGGGGCCGTCGGCTGGGGCGGAATCGTCGGGGAGACACCCGCCGGACCGGCGATCCCCGTGGTCGTACCGACGCCACCGCCCGGACGGCCGGACGATCCACCGGTACGGCCGGACGGAGAACCGATGCGGCCCGAGGGTCCCCCGGTGGCCTCCGCCGCCCCGAACTCGCCGAGCGCGGCGCGCGCCTGGGAGATGCGGATCGCCTCCATGGTGCGGTCGTGCCGCATCTCCGCCCGGCTCCAGGCGCGTTCGGCCAGCTCCCACATCGTGGTCAGATGCACGGGATTGGTGCCGGTGACCTCGGCGAGTGCGACGACCGCACCCTTGGGCGCGAGGAGCCGGCCGCCCAGATAGCGCTCCCAGGACGTCTTGCTGTAGCCCGTGCGGTCGGCCAGTGCCGCCACGCTCAGGCCGCTGCCGTCCACAAGCCGCCGCACCTGGCTGGTGAACTCCCTGATCTGTGGGTCCAGATCGTCGGGCAGATCTTTCCAACGCGGCATCGCTTCCCCCTTGCTCTCCCCCGTCCTGGCTACCCACAAGGATGCACTGCCTAAGGATTCCAGTTCCCGGAGAGGGGGCGCGCGGGAGCATGGACGGCGCGCGGACACCGTAGCGGAACGGTCACTTCCGTGCCACAGCGCAAGGACAGGCGTTGAACAGGCAGTTCATGGGCGGAAGGCTGAATCCCGGCGGCGGTTCGTCCTTCCTCGGGGGAGGGGACGAGCCGCCGTTCAGCCGCCCGGGGTCACCAGTCCCGTCTCGTACGCCAGCACGACCGCCTGGGCGCGGCTGCCCAGGTCGAGCTTGCTCATCGTGCGGTTGAGATGGGTCTTGACGGTGGCCTCGCTGATGTAGAGCCGGTCGGCGATCTCCAGGTTGGACAGTCCGCGGGCGGTGAGCTTGAGCACCTCGGTCTCCCGGGAGGTGAGCACGCCGAGGTCGGGCGGGGCCGCACCGGCCGGCTCCGGGGCCTGCTGCCGGGCGAAGGCCTCGACCAGGCGCCGGGTGACGCTGGGCGCGAACAGCGCGTCGCCGCCGTCGACCGCGGTGACCGCGGCGAGCAGCCGCTCCGGCCCGGAGTCCTTCAGCAGAAACCCCGAGGCCCCGGCGCGCAGCGCCCCGTAGACGTACTCGTCCAGGTCGAAGGTGGTCAGCACCAGCACGCGCGGCGGGCGCCCGTCGGCCTCGGCGAGGATGCGCTCGGTGGCCTCGATGCCGTTGACGCCGGGCATCCGGATGTCCATGAGGATCACATCGGGACGGGTCTCGGCAGCGAGCCGTACGGCCTCCGCGCCGTCCCCGGCCTCGCCCACCACCTCGAAGCCCGGCGCGGCCTGCAGCAGGCCGACGAGTCCGGCGCGGATGAGGAACTGGTCGTCGACGACGAGCACTCTGGTCATGCCGTACGGTCGTCCCCCCGCCGTGCGCCGTCCTCGTTACCGCTCCGCCTCCGGCGAGCCGGTACGGCCGCGTCCGGCGGCCGAGGTGGGCAGGGCCAGCAGCACCTCGAAGCCGCCCTCGGGGCGTGGGCCGACCCTGATCGTCCCGCCGTAGAGCTTGGCCCGCTCGCGCATACCGATCAAGCCATGTCCACCACCTGCCGGCACTCTGGCCGAAATCGTCCCCTTGCCGTCGTCGGTGACCCGGACGGTCAGCTCATGGGCGCCGTACCGGAGTTCCACGCGCGCGTGGGCGGGCCCCGCGTGTTTGAGGGTGTTGGTGAGGGCCTCCTGCACGACGCGGTAGGCGCACAGTTCGACGCCGGGCGGCAGCGGGCGCTCGATGCCCGCGACGGCGAGGTGCACGGGCAGTCCGCCGGACCGGACCCGGTCCAGCAGGTCGCCGAGCCGGGCCAGCGTGGGCATGGGGGCCCGCTCGGGCGCCTCGGGATCCTCCTCGCGCAGCACCCGCAGCATGCGGCGCAGCTCCTCCAGGGCCTCGCCGCTGGTGCCGGCGATGGTGCCGAGGGCGCCGCGCGCCGTGGCGGGGTCGGAGTCGAAGACGAACCGGGCGAGGCCTGCCTGCACCGAGATGACGGACATGTGATGGGCGACCACGTCGTGCATCTCTCGCGCGATCCGCCCGCGCTCCTCGGCAACCGCGCGCCGGGCCCGCTCGGCCTGCTCGGCGCGGAGCCGGCGGGTGAGTTCGGCGGAGCGGCGGGCCAGATGCCCGAACCAGACCAGCACAGAGCAGTACAGCAGCGCCTGGCCGAGCACGGACGCCATGGACGGGGTGTGGCTGACCACACCGGCGTACGCCCAGACCCCGGTCATGCAGGCCGCGCAGGCCAGGGCGGTGCGCACGGGGCGGACGGAGGCCACGGTGTACAGGGCGAGCATGGCGCCGAAGGTGCACACCACGGGCCAGTAGCCGAGGGTGACGTAGACGATCACGGCGGCCTGGACGACGGCGAAGACGGCGAGGGGGCGGCGGCCGCGCAGGGCGACCGGCAGATGAGCGAGGGCGACCAGGGCATAGGCGCGGGCGTCGAGGTCGGGCCACCCCTGCGAGCGCGACTCCTGCCCGAGCAGCACGGCGACCACGGCCATGGCGACCGCGATCAGCGTGTCCACGACGAGCGGGCGGGGGGTCCTCAGTCGCACCGCCGCAGGGTAACGCCCGAGGCCACAGGCGGGAGTCAACCGGGCGCGGTACCGCGGAAGTTGCAGGCACCGGCCGGCTACCGCGCCGGGTGCCAGGGGAGTTCAGCCCACCGGTGGAGGCGGGGCCCGGGCGGGCGGCCGTAGCGTCGGGGACGGGGACATGCCGGTGGCCCGCGTCCTCGGGGGAGACGCGGGCCACCGGCGCGGACACCGCTATTTGTTGGTGGTGAGCGTGAAGTGCAGGGTGTCCTTCAGGAACGGGACCTGGATCCACGGCTTGGGCTGGGCCATCATCGCCAGCAGGACGATCGCGAGGCCGAGGATGCCGTAGGTGGCGATGTCCGTGAAGCGGGAGCGGACGGCGAGCATGCCGACGCCGGGCAGGATCCAGCGCATGACCGCGCCGGCCAGCAGGGCGGCGCCGATCAGCAGGGTGCCGGCCCGGAACAGGTCGAGCGAGGTCAGCAGCAGGCCGAGCGCGACCGCGCCGAGCACGACGAGCAGGGGCCACTGCCGCGCCGGGGCCGGGGCGTCGCCGGGCGCGGCCCGGCCGCCGCCCTCGGGTCGCGCGGTGTCCCGGGTGATCCGGGGGAAACGGCGGGTGGTCCGCTGCAGGCTCTCCTCAGCGCCGTGTGCTCCGCGGGTGACCGCCCCCGCGCGGGCGTCCTCAGCCGGCACTTCGCTCCGCCGCCTCGACCACGTTGACCAGCAGCTGCGCCCGGGTCATCGGGCCCACGCCGCCGGGGTTCGGAGAGATCCAGCCGGCCACCTCGACCACGTCCGGGTGCACATCGCCGAGGATCTTGCCCTCGGCGTTGCGGGAGACGCCGACGTCCAGGACGGCGGCGCCCGGCTTGACGTCCTCGGCGCGGACCAGGTGCGGGGAGCCGGCGGCCGCGATGATGATGTCGGCGCTCTTGAGGTGGGCGGACAGATCACGGGTGCCGGTGTGGCACTGGGTCACCGTGGCGTTCTCGCTGCGCCGGGTGAGCAGCAGCGGCATCGGGCGGCCGATGGTGACACCGCGGCCGACGACCACGACCTCGGCGCCCTTGATCTCCACGCCGTGGGCCCGCAGCAGGGAGAGGATGCCGTTGGGGGTGCAGGGCAGCGGCGCGGGCTCGTTCAGCACCAGTCGGCCGAGGTTCATCGGGTGCAGCCCGTCGGCGTCCTTGGCCGGATCCATCAGCTCCAGGATGCGGTTCTCGTCGATGCCCTTGGGCAGCGGCAGCTGGACGATGTAACCGGTGCAGGCCGGGTCCTCGTTCAGCTCGCGGACGACGGCCTCGATCTCCTCCTGGGTCGCCGTGGCCGGAAGTTCACGCTGGATGGAGGCGATGCCGACCTGCGCGCAGTCGCGGTGCTTGCCGGCGACGTACTTCTGACTGCCGGGGTCGTCCCCGACCAGGATCGTGCCGAGGCCGGGCGTGACGCCCTTCTCCTTCAGCGCCGCCACGCGGGCGGTCAGATCGGACTTGATCGCGGCTGCGGTGGCCTTGCCATCGAGAATCTGGGCGGTCATGTTCCCATCCTCGCGGATGACCCGGCCCCTGTTCCAATCCGGGGTCCCGGCCGTCGTACCGCCTTGTCACCAGATGATCGATGATGTTGCACTTGCACAACACCTGTGGCTTCCGACTGGACAAGCCGGTAATCGGTCAAGAACGATGAACAGCACAGTGCAGCGGGCAGCTCGACGGGGGGACGGACCGCATCTGTAGAAACTCTCCTCCGTGCAGTGCCGCGCCTCGTCCCCAGCACTCGAGCAACGGAGGAAACACCGCCATGAGCTACGGCGACCCGAACAACCCCTACGGCGCCCCGCAGGGGCAGCAGCCCGGCTATGGCCACCCCCAGGGCCAGCAGCCCGGCTACGGCTACCCCCAGGCCCCGCCGGTCCAGCAGCAGTACGGCGCCGGCGTCCCGATGACCGCCATGCCGGGCAACGTCAGCGCGGCCCGGGTGATGCTCTGGGTGATCGTCGGTCTTCAGGTGCTCGGCGTGGCGCTCTTCGCTTTCGGCGCCGTGGCCATCGACAAGGTCAAGAAGGACAACTCCATCCCGTCGCTCTCCAACTACCCGGTGGGCGTGCTGTGGGCCTTCGCGGCGCTCGCGCTCGCGTGGCTGGTCTGGGCGGCGGTCCTGGCCTCGAAGTTCACCACCGGCGGCAACGGCCTGCGCGTCACGACGCTGGTCTTCGGCATCATCACCGCGGTGCTCGCCCTCTACCCGTTCACGATCCTGGGCATCATCCACCTGGTGCTCGCCATCCTGATCGCCTGCTTCGTGGGCGGCGCCAACGGCAAGGCCTGGTTCAACCGCGCCCGCTACTGAACCCGCCCGCGCGACAGACCAGTTCGCGCCATTCATCGCCCAGGGCCGTGTCTCACCCGTACAGGGGGAGGCACGGCCCTGGTGTCTCCCCCTAGGCTGGCCGGCGTAGCCGTACCGGCCGGCGCGGCCGTCAGGCTCGGGGAGACGCACCTTGTACAGCATCATCGTCGTACCTCCGCCGACCCCGGAGGACCGGCAGCAGCGCAGCCAGATCCGGCTCGCCCCCGGCGAGCGCCTCACCTTCGGCCGGGCGTCCGGCAACGGCCTGACGATCCCGCACGACGGGGTGTCCCGCCGGGCCGGCGAGGTCAGCGCGCAGGGCGCGTTCTGGATACTGAGCAACCTGTCCGCGCGGCAGACGTACGTCGTGGAGAACCCGGAAGGCGCCGGCGAGCACATCAAGGTCGGTCCGGGCCGGCTCGACGCGCCCGTCCCGTTCGAGTTCTCGCGGATCGTGCTGCCCGCCGCCGGGGATCTGCTGACGATCGAGGTGTGGGCGCCGCGGCACGACTATCTGCGCGACGGCGGCGGACCGGACGGCGACACCACCGCCCCGGCCTTCTCCGTCGACCGCACCAAGCGCTACTTCGCCGTCCTGGCCGCCCTGTGCGAACCGCGGCTGCGCGGCGACCCGCACGCCCCGCTGCCCACCGTCGACCAGGTCGTCGACCGGCTGAGCCCCGCCTGGCCGGCCGCCTCGCGCACCTCGGTGCAGTGGAACATCGACTACCTGGCCGTGAAGCTGCGGCTCAAGCCCGGCCCGGAGACCGCGGACACCGGCCCCCGCCTCAACGGCAAGAAGGAGTCCCTGGTCTCCCTGGCGCTCCGCTTCGACCTGGTGCGGGAGGACGACCTGGTCGTCCTGTCCGGGTCCGAGTCCGCCGACGCGGGCCGGGCGCGCCGGTGACCGAGCCGTACGCCGTGCCGGTGCCCCGGGGCTACCGGGTCGGCGTCTGGGAGGTGCGCGAGCCGATCGCGACGGGCGCCTTCGGCAGCGTGTACGCCGGCCGGCGCACCGGCGGCTCCGCGGAACTGCCGGACGCCGCCGCGCTGAAGTTCCTGCCCACCGGCACCGGCACCCCGCGCCAACTGGCCCATCTGCGCGAACTCATCGAGCGCGAGGTCGACCTGTACCGCCGGCTCAGGCGGCCGCGGCTGATCCGGATGTACGAGTCCCTCGTCGTGGACGACCCGTCCCGCCCCGAACTCGACGGCGCCACGGTCCTCGTCCTGGAGAAGGCGGAGCACTCCCTGTCCGCGCTGGTGCGTACGACACCCCGTCCGCCCGCCGGCCCCGCCCTGCTCGCGCAGATCTGCGAGGGCCTGGCCCAGCTGCACCACGCCGGCTGGGTGCACGGCGACCTGAAGCCGGCCAACGTGCTCCTGATGAAGGACGGTTCGGCACGGCTGACGGACTTCAACATGGCGGCGGAGCTGGAGGGCACGCACGCGTATACGCCCGCGTTCTCCACCCCCGACTACACACCCCCCGAACTCCTCTGGTCGGAGATCGGTGAACGCGGCCGCCGCATCCGCCCGTCGGCGGACGTCTGGGCCTTCGGTGTCCTCGCGCATCTGGTCCTCACGGACTCCTTCCCGCTGCCCGGAGGCACCCCGACGGCCCGCCGCGACGCGGCCGCCGCGTATGCGCGCGGCACCGACGAGCTGCGCCTGTCGCCCGAACTCCCGGACGCCTGGCGGGAGATCGTGCGCGACTGCCTGACCCGTACGCACGCCGGCCGCATCGGCACGGACGCGCTGCTGCGCCGTGTCGAGTCGGCGGCCGGGACGGGCCGCTCGCCGCGCCTGCCCCGGCTGTTCCCGCGCCGCGGACGCCGGCAGGCGGTGATCGCCGGCGCCGCGGCCGCCACCGCCGCCGTGGCGGTCCTCGGCTACGGCCTCAGCACCTGGGCCTTCGGCGGCAACGACGGTTCGGCCGACGCGTCCGCCGCGGGCTACGGCGGCTCGGAACTCCGCACCGGCCAGGGCGTTCCCGTCGAGTATCGGCGGCTCATCGTGAACTCCGCCCACGCCTGCGCCCAGCCCGACGTCACGCCCTCGCTCATCGCGGCGATGCTGAAGTCCGAGAGCGACTTCGACCCGAACCTCTCCGACCCCGGCAACCAGGAGTTCGGCATCGCCCGCTGGACCCCCGGCGTGCTGCGCTGGTGGATGCGCGAGGACGGTGTCCCCGCGTCGGCCACGCCCACGCCGCCGCTGAGCCCCTCCGTGTCCATCCCGGCCATGGGCCGCTACCTGTGCTTCATCGACTCCCACCTGAAGGACGGCCTGTCCGGCGACAAGCGGGTGCTGATCGCGGCCGGCTACCGGACGTCGTACAAGAAGGTGAACGACACGGGCGGAGTTCCCCCGAAGTACCGCGACTACTGCGCCCGTGTCGCTCACTACCTCAAGGAGTACACGCCACCCGGAAAGAAGTGACCCTGAGAGTTCCGAGGTACCGGCGGACGGGATACGGCGGCACGGTGGAACCACTCCGCCACGGCGTCGCGGCGTCACGGACCTCGCGGCGGAGGGACCGACACCAATCGTTCACATGGGGGAATCGTGAACATCGCCAAGCCCGCCGCGCTGCTCGTCGCGGCCACCGCCCTGCTCGCCGGCTCCACGGTCGCGGCCACCGCGGCCGCCCCGGACGGCGTCCGGGTCACCGGCATCCAGGCGACGGCCGACCAGGTCCTCGCCGGCCACCCGAAGCCGCTCTCGGCCTCCGCCGACCAGGTCCGCTACGACGGCCTGACCCTCACCAAGGCCCCGAAGGGCAAGGTCACCGCCAAGGACCTGGACTGCGCCTACGGTCACCTCTGCATGATCGTCAAGGGCACCAAGTTCGACTTCTACAAGTGCCAGACCTGGACCGTGAACAACTGGACCGGAGACGGCCCGTTCACCAACAACCAGACGCCGGGCACGGTCGCCAGGTTCTTCAACCAGGACGGCAGCGTCCGCTGGACCTCGACGGCCTACGAGGCCGGCAACGCGACGTGGGACCCGATCTACTCCCTGCGTCCCTGCTGATGCCGTAACAGAGCGGACGGCCTCCGGCTCCCTCGGGGGAGGGCCGGAGGCCGTCCTTGCTGCCTGCGGGTCTGTCAGTGGAAGAAGTGGCGCGTGCCCGTGAAGTACATCGTCACGCCCACCTTCCTGGCGGCCTCGACGACCTGCTCGTCACGGATCGAGCCGCCCGGCTGGACGATCGCGCGGACGCCGGCGCCGATGAGGATCTCCGGGCCGTCGGGGAAGGGGAAGAAGGCGTCGGAGGCCGCGTAGGAGCCACGGGCGCGCTCCTCGCCGGCCCGCTCGACCGCGAGCTTGCAGGAGTCGACGCGGTTGACCTGGCCCATGCCGACACCGACCGAGGCGCCGTCCTTGGCGAGCAGGATCGCGTTGGACTTCACCGCGCGGCACGCCTTCCAGGCGAAGGCCAGCTCCTTCAGTTCCTCCGGCGACAGCGCCTCGCCGCTGGCGAGGGTCCAGTTCGCCGGGTCGTCGCCCTCGGCCTGGAGCCGGTCGGTGACCTGGAGCAGCACACCGCCGTCTACCTGTTTGGCCTCGACCCGGTTGCAGGGCGCGCTCGGGGCCTTCAGGACACGGATGTTCTTCTTCTTGGTGAGGGCCTCAAGAGCCCCCTCCTCGTAGTCCGGCGCGACGATGACCTCGGTGAAGATCTCGGCGACCTGCTCGGCCATCTCCTTGCTGACCGGCCGGTTCACGGCGATCACACCGCCGTACGCGGAGACCGGGTCGCAGGCGTGGGCCCTGCGGTGCGCCTCGGCGACGTCCGAACCGACCGCGATACCGCAGGGGTTGGCGTGCTTGATGATCGCGACGCACGGCTCGTCGTGGTCGTACGCGGCACGGCGGGCGGCGTCCGTGTCCGTGTAGTTGTTGTACGACATCTCCTTGCCGTGCAGCTGCTCCGCCTCGGCGAGACCGCCGGTGCCGTCGACGTAGAGCGCGGCGTCCTGGTGCGGGTTCTCGCCGTAGCGCAGGGTGTTCTTGCGCTCGTAGGTGGAGCCGACGAAGTCCGGGAGGCCCGACTCGTCCACCGGGGCGTAGGAGGAGGCGAACCAGGACGCGACGGCCACGTCGTACGCGGCGGTGTGCTGGAAGGCCTCGGCGGCGAGCCGCTTGCGGGCGGCGAGGTCGAAGCCGCCGTCCTTGACGGCCGCGAGCACGTCGGCGTACCGCTCGGGGCTGGTGACCACGGCGACCGACGGGTGGTTCTTGGCGGCGGCGCGCACCATCGACGGGCCGCCGATGTCGATCTGCTCCACGCACTCGTCGTCCGAGGCGCCGGAGGCGACGGTCTCACGGAACGGGTAGAGGTTCACGACCACCAGGTCGAACGGCTCCACGCCCAGCTCGGCGAGCTGCTCGCGGTGGCTGTCCAGCCGCAGGTCGGCGAGGATGCCCGCGTGCACCCTCGGGTGCAGGGTCTTCACCCGGCCGTCCAGGCACTCGGGGAAGCCGGTCAGCTCCTCGACCTTGGTGACG
This sequence comes from Streptomyces sp. NPDC052101, assembly GCF_040680235.1. Taxonomy (NCBI): domain Bacteria; kingdom Bacillati; phylum Actinomycetota; class Actinomycetes; order Kitasatosporales; family Streptomycetaceae; genus Streptomyces; species Streptomyces sp. NPDC052101. The sequence goes on along the minus strand of NZ_JBFAWH010000022.1, from coordinate 101,376 downwards.
GGGACCCCGGCGGCGGCGATACGGCCGGCCGTGGACCCGGTGGAGACCAGCTCCACACCGGCCTCGTGCAGCCCGCGCGCGAGGTCTTCAAGACCGGTCTTGTCGTAGACGCTGACGAGCGCGCGGCGAATGACCCGCTTGCCGCTCTCGGCCGTGACGGTGCTCTCGGCGGTCACAGGATTACTACCTTTCGTCCCTCAATGCGATGGCCGTTGCGGGCGATGCGCCCCACGACCTCGACGAGCAGCCTTCGCTCGACTTCCTTGATGCGCTCGTGCAGCGCGCTCTCGTCGTCCTCGTCCCGGACCTCGACCACGCCCTGAGCGATGATCGGGCCGGTGTCGACGCCGTCGTCGACGAAGTGGACGGTGCAGCCGGTGACCTTGGCGCCGTACGCGAGCGCGTCGCGGACGCCGTGAGCCCCCGGAAAACTGGGCAGCAGGGCCGGGTGGGTGTTGATGAACCGCCCGCCGAAGCGCGCGAGGAACTCCTTCCCCACGATCTTCATGAACCCGGCCGAGACCACGAGGTCGGGCTCGTACGCCGCCACGGCCTCGGCGAGGGCGGCATCCCACTCCTCACGGCTGTCGTGGTCCTTGACCCTGCACACGAAGGTCGGCAGCCCGGCCCGCTCGGCGCGGGCCAGCCCCTCGACACCGGTGCGGTCGGCCCCTACGGCGACGATCCGTGCGCCGTACCGCTCGGCTCCGGTGCGCTCGATCTCGTCCAGGAGCGCCTGCAGATTGGTGCCGGATCCGGAGACCAGCACGACGAGGCGCTTGACCGCGGGGCCAGCGGGGGTGGCGGCCACTGTGGGGCCCTTTCTCGGGTGGCGACGGTTCCGGGCCGGCGCTTGTACATTCGTACGAATGCTTCATGCCTCGATATACAGGGAAGTCTACGAAGCGGCCGACCGCCAGCAACGATACCGGCACACGGGAAGGCCCCCTCGGGACGGGGGCTTGGCCGGAAGGTAGCGTTCGCAGGGAATCACGAAGGGCAGCCCGGGGAACGCGGTCGTCATACGGTGCGTTGACGGGGAGGAAGCTCATATCGGACTGCCGGATTCACAGCCGTATTCACCTAGGGGAAGACGCTCTTTTGATGCCCGATCGCAGCCTGCGACTCCTCACGTTCCCTCCGCGCCCGGCCCAGGGAGGCGAGCGTGGCACTGTCCTGCTGCGAGACCGCCCGACCTCGCCCCCGGAGGCTCCGCAGGACGGTCACGCCGGGCACGGTGGGCACAGCGGGCATGCGGGTCAGGGTGGCCGGGACGGCGACGGCCGCAGCGGGGGGCAGCAGGACGACAACCCGTTCGCGCCGCCGCCCGAGGGAGCCCCGGACCGACCCTGGCAGCCCCGCCACCCCGAAGGCACCCAGGGTCACGGCCATGGCTACGGCCACGGGCACGGACAGCCCGGTTCCGGCCCCGGGGGCGGCTCCCCGTGGGGCGGGCAGTGGAGCGACCGCCAGCCCGGGCGCTCCCCCGGCGGCTTCGGCGAGCGGCCCGGCGGCGGCCCCCAGGGTCCCGGCGGACCGGCCGGCCCCGACATGCGCTGGGACCCGACCGACCCCGCCCAGCGCCGCGCGCGCTACGCCCTTCTGTCCGGCATGTGGGCCGTCTTCTTCGCCCTGTTCAGCTGGCCGTACGTGAGCCTGCTGCTGGGCGCGCTCGCCCTGTACTGGGGCATCAGCGCGCTGCGCGCCGAGCCGCGCGGCTCGGGCCCGGCCACTCCGCCGCCCGGCGCCGGCCGCTCCCTGACGACAGCGGCAGTCGGCGGCCTCGTCACGGCCTCCCTGGCCCTGGTCCTGGTCGCCTCGACCTTCACGGTCCAGCTCGTCTACCGGGACTACTACACCTGCGTGAACGACGCCCTCACCCACGAGGCCAAACAGTCCTGCGACCGCCTGCTGCCGCAAGAGTTGCGGGGGGTCCTGGGAGTCGGCAACAGCTGAAGCCGGACACCCGGTCAGTGGGCCGTGTCAGGGGGTTCCGGGGTGCCCGGCCGTGGGTCGGTGCCGGGCGACGGGGGCTCGACCGGGGCGTCAGCATGGTCCTGCGGGTCGGCGGCCTCCCGTGGGGGCGTCCTGCGTGAGACGCGTGCCAGGTCGTCCTGCCAGTCCGAGGGGAACGGGTCGTCGGCCGGGAGGAAGTCGTACAGCTCGTCCGCGTCGACACCGGCCGCGCCGGGCACGGCGGCCCCCCTCCGGGCAGCGCCCTTACCCTTACCCTTGCCCTTGCCCGACTCCTCGGTCCCGCCCTCGGCCGCCTCCTTGCCCTGGCCCGACCCGGCGGCGGTCTCCGTGTCGCCCTCTTCCTCCTCTTCCTCCTTCGTATTCGGCTGCCCCTGATCGGCTCGGTCCGTTCCGCTCCCGGCGTTCCCCGCCTCCGTGCCCTGCCCCGGGATCCCCCCGCCCCGCCTGCGCAGACCCCACAGTCGCCATGCCCGTACGACGAGCGCCACCGGCAGGGCCAACACCGCCGTCCACACTCCCGCCGCTCCCCCGGCCTGCCACCACACCGGCCCGAAGTCGGCCAGCGCGGCGACGCCCAGCGGGCCGCCCGCCAGCTCGGTGAGCAGGGCGAAGGCCGCCGCGCAGACCGCCGCCGTCAGCAGCGCCACCCCGGCGGTACGGGCGGCCGACCAGCGTGCCGCCGCCGGTGCGCCCGGCTCCGGCCGGCCCATGGCGCCCCGCGCCACGAACCACCCCGCCGTCACCCCGGCCGCCACCGGCACCGCCCCCGCCGCCCAGTTCAGCGGCGTCCCCGCGCCCGGGTCCGGCACCGCGGCGAGCAGGGGGAAGGGCGGCAGCAGCGGGGCCGGATCGGAGGCGAACGGGTGCACCAGATGCCTGGCGCCGAGGAGGAACCCGGGGCCGAGCGCGTAGGACGCGGCCCACACCGCCGCGTTGGGGATCAGCGCGACACCGAGCATCAGCACCGCGAACCGGCCCGTCCAACCCTCCGTCAGCTGGAGGAAGGACATCCGAGCCGCACCGCCGTGCCACACCATCGACACCGCGAGCAGCACCGCCCCGCCGCCGCAGAGCACCGCCAGGGCCGCACCGGTGGCCCGTACGGCCGTACCCAGCCGGGCGCGGGCGTCCGCGCCGAACACCAGCCGCCGCACCGGCCCCGGCACCACCACCAGCGCTCTCAGCACCGGCTCGCGCGGGCAGCCGTACGCCGACCACACCCCGGCCGCCGCCGCGCCGGCCGCGACCAGCGGCAGACACACCGTCACCCCGCCCCACGCGGGGCGCAGTACGCCCTCGGAGCAGTACAGCGCGACCGCGACGCCGACGCCGAGATAACCGAGGACGACCCCGGTCCACACCGTGCGCGCCGGTACGGGCGGCGGACCGTCGGCGTCCTCGGGCGGGTCCACCCCGTCCCTGGCCGCCCGGTACACCCGCCACACGGGCAGCGCCAGCAGCAGCAACGGGGTCACGCCCACCGGCATGGGCGCGCCGGACAGCGAGTCGGTGCGGACCAGTTCGACGCCGTGCGCCAGCAGCCACAGCGCGGCAGCCACATGCAGCGCACCGCCCGGACCGCTGTCGGGGTACGGCGAGCTGACCCACAACAGCATCAGGAGCGCGGCGAACGAGGCGAATCCGAGCCCGGCCGCGACGGCTCCGCCCAGGAAGCTCGCGGCCAGCCCGGGCTCGCGCTCCCGCATCCGCGTCAGCAGGGGGGACAGCGATGTTCGGCCGGCGGTCATCAGGTCCACGCCCGCCATGGTCCCAACGACACGCGCTTTCCCGTCGTAACAGGCGAACCTCCGATGTGTCGCCCAATATATGTTTATGTTCTTTTTCGTACGAAAGGGTGCATGGTGACGACGCAGAACACGCTGACGCAGGATCAGGCCGCCACGCCCGCCGAACCGGGGACGGAGCAGGGGACGACCACCCCCGACCTGACGCCGTCTCAGGCCTTCGACGCGCTCTACGCGTTCTGCGCCCCCGCCCTCGTACGCCAGACCTACCTGCTCACCGGGCGCCGGGAACTGGCCCGCGAGGCCGTGGAGCGGGCCTTCCAGCTGGCCTGGCAGCACTGGCCCGAGGTGGCGCAGGACCGGGATCCGGGCGGCTGGGTGCGGGCGGTGGCGTACGACTGCGCGCTCTCGCCCTGGCATCTCCTGCGGCCCCGGTACCGGAACGCGGAGCCGCCGCCGTCCGACCCCGCCGACCGGGCGCTGCTGCACGCCCTGCTGAGACTCCCACCGTCGTACCGGCGCACCCTCGTCCTGTACGACGGTGTGGGCCTCGATCTGCCGGAGACGGCGGCGGAGACGGAGGCCAGCACGCCGGCCGCCGCCAACCGGCTGACCCACGCCCGCGAGGCGCTGGCCGCGCTGCTGCCGGAACTGGCCGACCTCGGCGAACTCCATCGCCGGCTGCTCGTGCTGGCCTCGAAGGAGCGGTTGCGCGCGGCCGAGCCGGAGCCGGTGCGGCGTGAGGGCGAGCGGCGGAACGTGTTCTGGACGCGGGCGGCGATCGCGTCCACGGTGACGATCATCGGCGCGACGACGCTCACGCTATGGACGGCGCCGACGCACTACGAGGCGCCGATCGCTCCGGCCCAGGCGGTCCAGGGGGTTCCGCCGGCCGCAGTGATGGGTCCGCTGTCGCGGGAGGCACAGGCGGTGCGGACGGTGCTGCTGCGCAGGGCCGGCGCACGCGGACCGGCCAGACTGGCACCGGAGCTTCGGTGAGCGTGAACGCCGGTGGGCCCGCCCCCACCTGGGGAACGGGCCCACCAACGCTGAGCCGGGAAGGTCAGCCGGCGAGAATCTCGCGGGCGAGCTTCGCCGTCTCGGTCGGGGTCTTGCCGACCTTGACGCCGGCGGCCTCCAGGGCCTCCTTCTTCGCCTGGGCGGTGCCGGAGGAGCCGGAGACGATGGCGCCGGCGTGGCCCATGGTCTTGCCCTCGGGCGCGGTGAAGCCCGCGACGTAGCCGACGACCGGCTTGGTCACGTTCTCCTTGATGAACGCGGCCGCGCGCTCCTCGGCGTCGCCGCCGATCTCACCGATCATCACGATGAGTTCGGTCTCCGGGTCGTCCTGGAACGCGGCCAGGGCGTCGATGTGCGTGGTGCCGATGATCGGGTCGCCACCGATGCCGACGGCCGTCGAGAAGCCGATGTCACGCAGCTCGTACATCATCTGGTACGTCAGCGTGCCGGACTTCGAGACCAGTCCGATGCGGCCCGGCTTGGTGATGTCGCCCGGGATGATGCCGACGTTCGACTGGCCCGGGGTGATGATGCCGGGGCAGTTCGGGCCGATGATCCGGGTCTTGTTGCCCTTCTTGCCGGCGTACGCCCAGAAGGACGCCGTGTCGTGCACGGCGATGCCCTCGGTGATCACGACGGCCAGCGGGATCTCGGCGTCGATCGCCTCGACGACCGCGTCCTTGGTGAACTTCTCCGGCACGAAGATGACGGAGACGTTGGCGCCGGTGGCCTTGATGGCCTCCTCGACGGTGCCGAAGACGGGTACCTCGGTGCCGTCGAAGTCCACGGTCTGACCCGCCTTGCGCGGGTTCACGCCGCCCACGACGTTGGTGCCGTCACCGAGCATGAGCTTGGTGTGCTTCATGCCCGTGGCGCCGGTCATGCCCTGGACGATGACCTTGCTGTCCTTGTTGAGCCAGATAGCCATGGTGTGTTGTGTCCTCGTCCTGAGTGCTTACTTGGCGGCGTGGGCCAGCTCGGCGGCCTTGTCGGCCGCGCCGTCCATGGTGTCGACGCGCTGCACCAGCGGGTGGTTGGCGTCGGTGAGGATCTGCCGGCCCAGCTCGGCGTTGTTGCCGTCGAGGCGGACGACGAGCGGCTTGGAGACGTTCTCGCCGCGGTCCTCCAGGAGCTTCAGGGCCTGCACGATGCCGTTGGCGACCTCGTCGCAGGCGGTGATGCCACCGAAGACGTTCACGAACACGGACTTGACGTCCGGGTCGCCCAGGATGATCTCCAGGCCGTTCGCCATGACCTGGGCGGAGGCGCCACCGCCGATGTCCAGGAAGTTGGCGGGCTTGACGCCACCGTGGTTCTCACCGGCGTACGCGACGACGTCCAGGGTGCTCATGACGAGACCGGCGCCGTTGCCGATGATGCCGACCTCACCGTCGAGCTTGACGTAGTTGAGGTTCTTCTCCTTGGCGGCGGCCTCGAGCGGGTTGGCCGCGGCCTTGTCGTGCAGCTCGTCCCAGTCGTGGCGGAACTCGGCGTTGTCGTCGAGCGACACCTTGCCGTCGAGGGCGAGCACGTCACCGGAGGCGACCTTCGCGAGCGGGTTGACCTCGACGAGGAGGGCGTCCGACTTGATGAAGGTGTCCCACAGCTTGACCAGGACGTTCGCGACCTTGTCCGCGACCTCGGCCGGGAACTTGGCGGCCGCGACGATCTCGCGGGCCTTGGCCTCGTCCACACCGTCGATCGGGTCGATCAGGGTCTTGGCGACGGCCTCGGGGCGGGTGGCCGCCACCTCCTCGATCTCCATGCCGCCCTCGACGGAGGCGATGGAGAGGAAGGTGCGGTTGGCACGGTCGAGGAGGAAGGAGACGTAGTACTCCTCGAGGATCTCCGGGGCGGTCTCGGCGATCATCACCTTGTGGACCGTGTGGCCCTTGATGTCCATGCCGAGGATGTCCGTCGCACGGGCGACGGCCTCGTCCGCGGAGGCGGCCAGCTTGACGCCACCGGCCTTGCCACGACCACCGACCTTCACCTGCGCCTTGACGACGGACTTGCCGCCCAGTCGCTCGGTGATCTCGCGCGCCGCCTCAGGCGTGTCGATGACTTCACCGGCCAGCACCGGTACATCGTGCTTGGCGAAGAGGTCCCTCGCCTGGTACTCGAACAGGTCCACGCGCTTCCGTCCCTATCAGTGATCTCGCGGTTCGTTGGATGCGTGGGCGTGCCGCGAAGGGCAACGTGACGTCCGCTTGTCACAAGGGGGGCGCACACGGTGTCCGAGCGCGCGGCATGTCCGTCTCGCAGGTTATCGCCGCATGCCGGGGCTCCCTAAATCGAGGGTCACACCTGAGCGGTGATACCTGTCACATGATGCCGGGTTTCCTGGCACGGCGTGCCGACACATGACGGCCTTGGTGACGATGTGCGAGGCCTCACCGGGCTGGGGTTGACCCGGTGAGGCCTCTCGGCCCCGGTGGTTCCGGGGCCGGGGCGGTTGATCCCCACCCCAATGGGGACCACCCGCCCGGGCCGCAGGGCGTCCGGCCGGACGGTCCGACGGCATTCGGCCGTCCGGGTCCGGACACCCCGCGGAGCGTTGGGGCACTCGGCCCGCTCAGCCGGTCACCCCTGGTACCGGATGCCCTGCCCGGCGCCCCGCACGCCGTACGGGTCCTGGAGGTCCTGGACGTAGGTGGGTGCGGCCGTACGGGCGACACCTGCGACCCCCTCGACGGCATGCCCGGCGAGCGGACCACCGGTGTCCCTGGCCGTGCCCTGGACGTCGGACGCGAAGGCCCCGGCCCGCTGGGCGAACGGCGCGTTCGCGCCCGCCACCCCGCCCGCGAAGGGCCCAGCCGCTCCCGCGACACCATGCACCAGACCGGCCGTGCTCCCGCCGACCCCATCGGCCACGGGCGCCACGATCCCCGTGACGGAGCCGACCGCCTGGTGCACCACCCCGGTGGCAGCGTCCGCCCTCTGCCCGACCACACCGGTCACAGCACCGGCGAGCGGCGCGGCCGCGCCCGCCACCCCGCCCGCGAAGGGCCCAGCCGCTCCCGCGACACCATGCACCAGACCGGCCGTGCTCCCGCCGACCCCATCGGCCACCGGCGCCACAGTCCCCGTGACAGTGCCGACCGCCTGGTGCACCACCCCGGTGGCAGCGTCCGCCCTCTGCCCGACCACACCGGTCACGGCACCGGTGAGCGGCGCGGCCGCGCCCGTGACACCGGCCGCGAAGGGCGGCAGCTGGGCGGTCGCGCCGTCGGCGAAGGCACCGGTCCGCGCGGTCACACCGTGCGCGAGCGGCGGTACGGCGCCCACGACGCCGCCCGCGAAGGGCTGGACGTCGCCGGCCACGCCCTGGCCGAGGGCGCCCGCGTCCGCGACGGCCTGCCCGGCGACCGGCACGATCCCGTGCACGGCCCCGGAGGCCACCGGCGGCAGCACGGCCTCCACGGCATCCCGGGTCACCTGCCCGACCAGCCCGCCGGCGTACGACGTCGCGTCCCCGGCCACCGGCCGCACATCGCCGAGGGCACCCGCAGCCACCCCGTGAACCCCGGACACGGCGGCCTCGGCGGCCCCGTGCACGGCGGAGAAGGTGTGCTGGACGGTCCCGTGTCCGCCCGTCACCGCATGCCCGGCCGTGGCCCGGACGCCCGTCACCGCCTGCCCGGCGACCGGCACGGCGCCGTTCACCGCCGCGGAGGCCACCGGCGGGACGGCGGCGGCGGTCGACTCGTCCACGACCGGTGCGACCGCGCCGACGACGCGCTGCTCGACCCCCGTGGCCGTACCGGTGACCTGCGCGGGCACACCGGCGACGGAGGCCTCGGCCGCGTCGGTCGCCCCGGCGGCCGCGCCACGCGCGACGTTCGCGGCACCGGCGGTCCGGCCCTGCGCGCCGGCGACGGTCCGCTGAGCCGTCGTCCGTACGACGCCCTCGACGCCCTGCGCCCTCAGGCGGGCGGCCGCCTGGGTGGCCTGGAGCTTGGTCTGGGCGGCGGCCAGGGCCTCCTCCACCTCGGGGGCGAAGGAGGAGAGCGGGCCGAAGAGGTAGTCGATCTCTTCCTGCGGAGTGACGCGCGCGGTGACGTGCGAGGTGATGTGTGGGGTGACGTGCTGGGTGACGTGTGGGGTGCTGTGGGAAGCACCCTGGGGCACGGTCGAGGCGGCGTGCGGGGCGGCGTGCGCGGCGTGGGCGACCTGGCCGGACAGGTGCGTCCCCGCGGCCGGGACTTCGGCGTCGGCATGGCGGCGGACGTGGTCGGCGGTGGCGGTGGTCCCGGCGACGCCGCTGGTGGCGGTGGTGGAGGTCCGCTTCGCCTGGGCGGCGGGGCCCGAGGCGGTCAGACTGGCCGAACCGGTCGAGGCGGCCGTGCCGGACAGGTCGGACAGGTCGGAGACGGTGTTCTGGACACCGGAGACGGTGTCGTGGACGCCCGTGAGGACGCCGTCGACCGTACCGGCGACGGTGTCGGTGCCCGCGTCCGGTACGGACACGGAGGTGCCGGACAGCTCGTCGGCACTGGCGGCGGCCGAGCCGAGCGCCCACGCACCGGTGACCCCGGCGGCTATCACGATCGAACGACGGATGTTCTTGTTCATTGCGTACGTCAGTCCTTCGGGAACGACTGGAAACGGCTGGAAGCGGCTGCAAACCGCTGGAAACGGCTGAACGGGCTCCGTCCGGGGACCTCAGAATTCAGAAACACGCAACGCGTGCGGGTCCGGACGGGCGGGGCTGACCTGTTCCGCCCGCACGACAGATCCGCGGCGGGGAGGTCGGCCCTGCTGCCTAGCCGGGGAAGACGGGGATGTCCCGGTGCCGTTCCCGGGTGCGGGGCGCGTCGACGCGCGCGGTGGCGCCGGGCGCGAGCCGCAGCGGCGCCCGGTCGTCGAGGGTGACGGCGTACGCGTCACCGTGGCGGGAGGCGTTGCCGTCGGCGGCCTGCTTTCCGAGCAGACCGTCCGGGTCCCCGGTGGGCATGGGCGTACCGGGGGCGCCCACGGCGGCGGTGCCGTGGCGCGGGAGGGCGTGCGCCGGGGACTGCGGCGCGAAGCCGGTCCGCGGACCGTACGAGGCGACCGTGACCGGCGCACCGACGGCGGTACGAGCCGCCTGGGCATGAGCCGAGGCGTACGGCTGCTTCTGCTCCGCCGAGCCGGGCGCCGTGGCGCCGCCGTGCCGCGGCGGAGCGGGCGCCGTGGACTGCGGCTGCGGCGTCGGGTGGACCGGGAGGTCCGGGACCTGGACTTGGCGGAAGTCGGGCAGCGGCAGGGAGGGCACCGGGGTCCGTGGCTTGTCGACGACTTGGGCCGCCGTGCCCTCGAGGGACCTGGGCACGGTCGGCGCGGCGGTCACAGTGCTCACGGTGCTCACCACGTGGCGTACGGGCGCGCCGGCCGGCTCGCCGACCTCGCGGACGGGGACGACACCCCGCTCGCCGGCCTTGCTCGTGGTGGCGATCCTCCCGATCGCTCCGGAGGGCACCGAAGTCACCTTCGCCGGAACCGGGGTCGCTTCGGCCGCATGCGCCTGTTCGCCGCAGAGGAATCCCAGCGCGAACAGTCCGGCCACCAGCAGCACCAGTTGGAGCGCACGCCGTCCCGCCCCCGTACGCAGCATGCGCACGGCGGTACCAAGGAGGGCTGCTGGGAAGGTCAAGGAGAGGGACATCCTCGAGTCGGCGCGACACGGGCTCCGTCGATCCTTGCACGGCCCGTCCGAGGCCGCGCAACCCGGGTGTTACCGAGGGGTGGTCATGCCCCTTTTCCCTCCTCTATCTTGTCCCTCCTCTTTCGTACCCGGCGTCACGCGGTGTCCGGTATCGGCAGCGGCCGCTTCTCGAGTGCCGCGGCCATGACGTCGGGGAACAGATCGGGTGTGCAGGCGAAGGCCGGTGCGCCGAGCGCGGCCAGCGCCGCCGCGTGCTCCCGGTCGTACGCGGGCGCGCCCTCGTCGGACAGCGCGAGCAGCGCCACGAACTGCACCCCGGACGCCTTCATCGCCGCCACCCTTTTGAGCATCTCGTCGCGGATGCCGCCTTCGTAGAGGTCGCTGATCAGCACGACCACGGTCTCGGCGGGCCGGGTGATCTGCGACTGGCAGTAGGCGAGCGCCCGGTTGATGTCCGTGCCGCCGCCGAGCTGGGTACCGAAGAGAACGTCGACCGGGTCGTCCAGCTGGTCGGTGAGGTCGACCACCGCCGTGTCGAAGACGACCAGCCGGGTGCTGATCGACCGCATCGAGGCGAGGACCGCGCCGAACACGGACGCGTAGACCACCGACGCGGCCATCGATCCTGACTGGTCGATGCAGAGCACGACCTCCTTCTTCACCGACCGCGCGGCGCGCCCGTATCCGACGAGCCGTTCCGGCACCACCGTGCGGTACTCGGGCAGATAGTGCTTGAGGTTGGCCGCGATGGTGCGGTTCCAGTCGATGTCGTGGTGGCGCGGACGGCTGATGCGCGCGCTGCGGTCGAGAGCGCCGGTGAGGGTGGCCCGCGTACGGGTCGCGAGCCGCTTCTCCAGATCCTCGACGACCTTGCGCACGACCGCGCGTGCCGTCTCCTTCGTCGTCTCCGGCATCGCCTTGTTCAGCGAGAGCAGCGTGCCGACCAGGTGCACGTCCGCCTCCACCGCCTCCAGCATCTCCGGCTCCAGCAGGAGTGAGGCGAGGCCGAGCCGGTCGATGGCGTCGCGCTGCATGACCTGGACGACGGAGGCCGGGAAGTAGGTGCGGATGTCCCCCAGCCAGCGGGCCACGGACGGCGCCGACGCGCCGAGCCCCGCCGAACGGTCCCTGCCCGTCTGCGGTTTGTCCCCCTTGCCGTAGAGCGCGGCGAGCGTGCCGTCCATCGCCGCGTCCCGGCCGGACAGCGCGCATCCGGTGCCGTCGGCCTGGTCGCCGCCGAGCACCAGCCGCCAGCGCCGCAACCGCTCCCGCGCCGGATCGTCCACAGCCACCGGCATCGACTCGGTCGTCATGCACCCACCCCCACAAGGCTGTTGCGGTCCGTCGTGTCGCCCAGGTCGCCCACGCCTGTGTCGTCCAGGCCGAGCAGCAGACGCAGCACCGGCACCACGGCGTCGGCGCGCTCGGTGTCCGGCTCGGCGGCGAAGCCGGGTGTCACGGTGCCGTGGGCCACCCGCCCGGCCGCGCGGTCTCCCGGTCCGCGCCGGACCAGCTCGCCGAGCGTTCTGCGCACCCCCAGCTCGTACGCCGCGAACGTGCGCCGCAGCAGCGGCAGTACATCCGTGAACGCCTCCGCCGGCACCCCGCTCAGCCAGCCGTCCACCAGGCCGAGCAGCCGCTCGTCGTGCACCAGCAGCAGTCCTCCCCCGCCACCGACGAAGCCCTCGATCCAGGTGGCCGCGTCGGCGGGCGGCGTCCCCGGCGACAGCGCGAGCCCCATCAACCGGGCGGCCTCCTCGGGCCGCAACGCGCCGTCGTCCAGCAACAACCGCACCGCCCGCCCCCGAAGCACACCGGGCACGCTGTCCCGCGACGACAACGCCCGCAGCACAGCCCGCCAGCGCTCCCGCAGGCCCCCGCCCCCGAACCCGACACCGGAGAAGGCACTGCCCACCGCGCCACCGTCCGCCCCTGCACCGGCACCGGCACACTCAGCGGCGGCGGCAGGTCGGTCGGCGCCATCTCCAGCGCCGACCTGACCCACGGCACCGGCACGCTCCACCGTGCCCGGACCACCATCGCCACCGCCACCGGCTCCGGCTCCGGCTCCGGCTCCGGCTCCGGCTCCGGCTCCGGCCAGGGTCTCCGTCAGCAGCCCCACCGCCGTGTGCACGGCATCCACATGGCCGCGCATCTCGTCCGCCGCGTCCCTGTCGAGCGCGGCGCACGCCGGGGGCAGGCCGACGAAGATGCGTTCGGCGAGGCCCGCGGCGACGTCGGCCAGCGCACCCGTGTCCGTGCCGCGCACATCGCCGTAGCGCAGGGAGCGGACCAGGGCGGGCAGGGCCTGGGCGAGATGGCCGACGTCCGCATCGAGCGCCGCCCGGTCGGCGAGGGCCCGCATGACGACCGGCAGGGCGTCCGCCAGACCGGCGAGCAGGCACTGTTCTGCGAGCGCGGTGACATCGGCGAGCGTGCCCGCGCCGGTCGCGTCCGCCTCGGCCTTGGCCTGCGCCGCGGCCAGTACGGTCGTCCCCCATACGCCCGCCTCGGCCACCCGCACAGACAACTCCGGTTCCCAGCGCAGCCGCCAGGTCTCCCGGAAGGTGCCCGTGCTCCCCCGCGACCGCGCGGGCTCGCCCCAGCCGACGCCGAGCAGCCGCAGCCGGTGCAGCAGCCTGCTGCGGCCGGCGTCGGTGCCGCCCCGCAGGTCCAGCTCCAGTTCGCGCTCCAGCGCCTCCGGTTTGAGCCTCAGCGAACGCTGTTGCCGGGCCAGGTCGCGCTGGAGCGGTACCGCCGGCGCCGACTCCGGGACCTCGCCGAGGACGTCCCCGACCACCAGCCGGTCGTGCACCAGCGCCAGCGGCACATCCGAGCCGTCGCCCATCACGGCGCGCACCGCGTCGGTGGTCTCGCTCAGCCCGGGCAGTGGGCGACCGCGCAGCGCCGCCAAGGTCTCGGCGAGCCGGACGGCCTCGATGACATGGGCGGAGGACACGATCCGGTCCTCCTCCCGCAGCAGCCGGGCCACCTTGGTCAGCCACCGCTCGACCGGCCGGTCGGGGGCGTGGAACAGATGGCTGTACCAGCCCGGCGAGTCGATGCCCGCGCCGTATCCGCTGGACCGGGCGAGCCTGCAGTGGGTCCAGGGCACCCAGGTCAGATCGGCCTTGACCTTGGGCAGCCCCTTCAGCAGGGCCCGGTCCGCGGCGACGGTGGTCTTCGCGCGCAGCGCGGGCACATGCCAGGCCCCGCAGACCACGGCCACCGCCTCCCCGAACTCCTTGCGTGCCGCGCGCAGTCGGAGCCGCATGTGCGCCTCGCGGACGAGGTCCCGGGTGTGCCCGCCTGCTCCGTAGCGCTCGCGGAGCGCGCCCATGGCCTCCGCCAGCGCGGCGAACGGCGCGAACGGGTCCCGCTCCCCCGGGCCCCGGTGCTCGACGACGTCCTCCCACCAGCGTTCGGGATCGTCGTATCCGGCGGTCCCGGCGAGCACGGCGAGCGGGTCGACACGGACCTGCTCCTCGCTGTCCCGGCTTTCATCGCCCTGGCTCTCCTCCGCCTCCGCCTTCTCCCTCTCCTGCTCGCCTTCGTCCCAGGCGAGCGTGTATGCGGCCGGCAGGTCGATGAAGTGGGCCGGGGCACCGTGTTCCACGGCCCAGCGGATCGCCACCCATTCGGGGCTGAACTCGGCGAACGGCCAGAACGCCGAGCGGCCCGGTTCGTCCACGGCGTGGCCCAGCAGGGCGACCGGAGGCCGCAGATCCGGGTCGGCGGCCAGCGTGATCAGCGGGTCGGCCTCGGGCGGGCCCTCGATCAGGACGGCGGCCGGCCGGGCGGCATCGAGCGCGCCGCGCACCGCGCGGGCGGAACCCGGACCGTGATGCCGTACCCCCAGCAGCAGCGGTCCGGGGTCGTGGGCCTTGGGCCAGCGGGTGTCGTTCATGCGCTCACCTCCCGGCACGCGCGGTAGAAGTCCGTCCAGCCGTCGCGTTCGCGGACCACCGTCTCCAGGTACTCCTGCCAGACGACCCGGTCGGCCGCCGGGTCGCGCACGACGGCGCCGAGGATGCCCGCGGCGACATCGCCCGGGCGCAGCACGCCGTCGCCGAAGTGCGCCGACAGGGCAAGGCCGTTGGTGACGACGGAGATCGCCTCGGCCGTGGACAGTGTGCCGCTGGGCGACTTCAGCTTGGTGCGGCCGTCGGCGGTGATGCCGTCGCGCAGCTCGCGGAAGACGGTCACGACCCGGCGGATCTCCTCGATGCCGTCGGGCGCGGCCGGCAGATCGAGGGAGCGGCCGAGCTGCTCCACTCGGCGGGTGACGATGTCGACCTCGGCGTCGGCGCTCTCCGGCAGCGGCAGCACCACGGTGTTGAAGCGGCGGCGCAGCGCGCTGGAGAGGTCGTTGACGCCTCTGTCCCGGTCGTTGGCGGTGGCGATGAGGTTGAACCCGCGGACCGCCTGGACCTCCTGGCCCAGCTCCGGGACGGGCAGGGTCTTCTCGGACAGGATCGTGATCAGCGTGTCCTGCACATCGGCCGGGATACGGGTCAGCTCCTCCACGCGGGCCGTCATGCCCTCGGCCATGGCGCGCATGACGGGACTCGGCACGAGCGCGTCGCGGCTCGGGCCGTTCGCGAGCAGCTGCGCGTAGTTCCAGCCGTAGCGGATGGCCTCCTCCGGGGTGCCGGCCGTGCCCTGCACCAGCAGGGTGGAGTCGCCGCTGACGGCGGCGGCCAGGTGCTCCGACACCCAGGTCTTCGCGGTGCCGGGCACGCCCAGCAGAAGGAGTGCGCGGTCGGTGGCGAGCGTGGTGACGGCGACCTCGACGATCCTGCGCGGGCCCACGTACTTGGGTGTGATCACCGTGCCGTCCGGCAGGGTGCCGCCGAGCAGATACGTCGCCACCGCCCACGGCGACAGCTTCCAGCGGGCCGGGCGCGGACGGTCGTCCTGCGCGGCGAGAGCGGCGAGTTCGGCCGCGAAGGCGTGCTCGGCGTGCGGGCGCAGCGCCGATGCGTTCTCGCCTTGGCTCGGTTCGACGGTGGTCGGTCGCTCGGACGCGGATGTGACAGACATGGCGGACATGGCTGAGGCCCCCTCCAGCTCGGCCGGTTCGGTCTGACATCCACCGTGCACCACGCCACTGACAATCGCTCCGACCTGCACAAACTCCCGCTCCGGGCCGATTGTCAGTGGCGGGACCTACCGTCGGTGGCATGACTGAGCAGGGGGTGCGCTGGACCGCGGAACAGGTGCTGGCACTGACGCCTGACGCCGCGTCACGCAAAGCGGGAGGCAAGCTCGGCGCGGCTGGTCCGTGGTCCGAGGCGGGAAGCGGAGAGGGGACGGTGTGGGGGCTGTGCAAGGGCAGTGGCGGCAGGCCGTATCAGACGGTGGTCGATCTCGCCGGCGCGGCCGGTCCGGCGTACAAGTGCAGTTGTCCGAGCCGTAAGTTCCCGTGCAAGCACGCGCTCGGGCTGCTTCTGCTGTGGGCGGGCGGCGACGGCTCGGTGCCGGCCTCCGCCGAACCGCCGGACTGGGCCGAGCAGTGGCTCGCGGGCAGACGTGAGCGCGCCGAGAGCAAGGAGCCCCGGAGAGAGGGGAGTTCGGGGAGCGGGGCCGCCGATCCCGAGGCGGCGCGGCGGCGGGCCGGGCGCCGGGCCGAGCGGGTCACGGCGGGCGCGACGGAGCTGGAGCAGCGCCTCGCCGACCTCCTGCGCGGCGGCCTGGCCGCGGCCGAGCAGGCGGGGTACGGACTGTGGGACGAGACGGCGGCCCGCATGGTGGACGCACAGGCACCTGGACTCGCCGCGCGCGTACGGGAGTTGGGGGCGATCCCGGCGTCCGGCGCGGGCTGGCCGGCCCGGCTGCTGGAGGAGTGCGCGCTGCTGCATCTGCTGGACCAGGGCTGGCTGCGCCGCGACCGGCTGCCGGACGCCCTCGCGGCCACGGTCCGCTCCCGGCTGGGCCTGCCCGCCACGGCGGACGGCGCGCCGGTCCGCGACCACTGGTTGGTCCTCGCCCAGTACGACACGGTGGACGCCAAACTGACGACCCGCCGGATGTGGCTGCACGGCGCTGCATCGGGTCGCACCCGGCTGCTGCTGTCCTACGGCGCGGCCGGCCGGGCTCCGGAGCTGTCCCTGCCGGTCGGGCTGGCCCTGGACGCGGAGCTGTCCGCCTATCCGGGTGCCGGTCAGTCCCGGTCCGCCCTGGGCGAGCGGTTCGCGCCACCCGCACCGGCCGCGTTCCGCCCGTCGGGCACGACCACGGCCGAGGCGGCGGCCCGATACGGTGAGGCGCTGCGCGACGACCCCTGGCTGGAGTCGGTCCCGGTGACGCTGGACCGGGTGATACCGGTCCCGGACGGCGACCTGTGGCAGCTGGCCGACGCCGACGCGGACTCCGCGCTGCCGCTGACCCGCACCGCCCGCTCCCGCCCCGGCCTGTGGCGACTGGTCGCACTGTCCGGCGGCGCCCCGGTCAAGGTGTTCGGCGAATGCGGCCACCGCGGCTTCACCCCGCTCACGGCCTGGCCGCAGGACACGGGCGAGCCGGTACCGCTGTGCTGACCGCTCCACTGGCGAAGCGACACCTTCGCCCCGCGAACACACCCGGCCGACACGGAGCCACCGAGCTGACCGGCCCCCGGAAACCGACACCGACACCAACACCGGCAGACGCACTCGTCCGAGATGGCGCCTCCGTAACAACCGGTCACAGACGCCGACACCAACACCCTCGGACACACCCGGTCGAGGCGGCGCCGCCGTGCGGACCGGCTCACCGGACATGGACCCACGCAGGGAAGGGAACGCGATGAACGGGACGTCCTCGGCCAGCGCGGCCACCGCGGCTGCCCCGAGCCCCTGGGAAGACCTGGTCACCGCCGCTCTCCTCGGCACCGACCGACGCCCCGCGGCATACGGCGGATCAGGCCGGCAGGCCCCGCTGGCGCTGCTCGACGAGGCCGCCGTGGCGACCGTACGGCGGCGGGCGGGGCTACGGCCCGCTCGGGCGGCCCGCCGACCGGAACCGGCGGCCGAGGATCCGCGCCCGGCGCTGCCCGGCGCGGCGGCCCGCAGGCTCGCCATGCTGCTGGCCGACCGATCCGGCGGCGGGGCCGGTGGCCGCCGGGGCAGCTCACCGGATCTCATGGAGCTGCTCCCGCAGTGGCTCGCGGCGGCGAACGCGCAGGGGTACGCGCCGCCTCCGCAGGCGCTTCCCGCCCTGCTGGACGCGGCCCGGGGCCGGACGGATCTGCGCCCGGCGGCGCTGGCGTTCGCGGGCCCGCGCGCACTGTGGCTGGCCCGGCTGAACGCGGACTGGCGGTTCGCCCTGCGCGCGGCCCCCGGCGGCGGCGCCAAGCTGCCCGATCCCGAGGACACCGAGGCGGTGCTCCGGCTGTGGCAGGAAGGCCTGTTCGCGGAGCGGGCGGCCCTGCTGGGCGCGCTGCGCGCCGGTGCGCCCGCGCTCGGACGCGAGCTGCTGGCGTCGACGTGGCCCACGGAACGGGCGGAGGACCGGCTGATGTTCCTCGACTCGCTGCGCACGGGGCTGTCCGCCGCGGACGAGCCATTCCTGGAGCAGGCGTTGGGCGACCGCAGCCGCAATGTGCGGGCGACGGCGGCGGAGCTGCTGTCGGCGCTGCCCGCTTCGGCACTCGCCGCGCGCATGGCCGTACGGGCTACGGCATGCGTGGCCCTCGACCGTACGAAGGACGCGCCGGCGATCGTGGTGGAGCCGCCGCTGGAGTGCGACTCCGGCATGGAGCGGGACGGTGTGGCGGGCACGCCTCCCGCGGGCAGAGGGGAACGGTCCTGGTGGCTGGGGCAGTTGGTCGAGGCCGCCCCGCTCGGCACCTGGCCGGGGCGGCTCGGCGGGCGGACGGCGCGCGAGATCGTGGCGCTGCCGGTGGCGGACGGCTGGCAGGCCGAACTGCACGCCGCCTGGTGCCGGGCCGCGGTGCGACAGCGGGACCCGCAGTGGTCGAGGGCGCTGCTCGGCTCACCGTCGGCGCCGGAGGCCGGCGGGCCGGGCGCGGTGTCGCTGGCCGAGCGGGCGAAGCTGCTGGCGACCCTGGATCCGGGGGAACGGGCCGCCTGGGTGGCCGGCTTCATCGCGACGCACGGTCTGTCGGAGGCGTTCCAACTGCTCGGGGTGTGCGCCGTACCCTGGGCCGCGCCACTGGGCCGGGCGGTCGTCGACGCGCTCAACATCGCGCGCGACGCGGGCAGTTACCCATGGAGCTTCAGCGGGGTGATGGGGCTGGCCGAACGCTGCCTGGACCCCGCGGAGGCCATACGGCTGGAGGGACTGCTGGCGATACCCGACGAACGGGAAGATGCCGCACCCGGGGCCGGCGGGTACTGGGCGGAGGCCTTTCAGCGGCTGATGACCACGCTGCGGTTGCGGGCGGACATGGCCGAGGAACTGACCCCGGACGGCGGACTCACCGAACCGCCGGCTCAACCGCCAAAGGCACACGCTCAACCAGCTGAGGCGACTGCTCAACCACCGGAGGCAGCCGGCTGACGTACGTTCTCCCGCACCCACTCCACGATCGACGCCGTCGTCGCACCCGGCGTGAAGATCTCCGCGACGCCCTTCTCCTTCAGCGGCGGGATGTCCTCCTCAGGGATGATGCCGCCGCCGAAGACGAGGATGTCCTCGGCCTCGCGCTCCTTGAGCAGGTCGATCACCGCGGCGAACAGCGTGTTGTGCGCGCCGGAGAGGATGGACAGGCCGATCGCGTCGGCGTCCTCCTGGATGGCGGTGTCGACGATCTGCTCCGGCGTCTGGTGGAGCCCGGTGTAGATGACCTCCATACCGGCGTCGCGCAGGGCACGCGCGATGACCTTGGCCCCGCGATCGTGGCCGTCGAGTCCCGGTTTGGCGACCACCACGCGGATCGGACCCGCTGCCACACCCATCACTGCCTCCATCAGACGACCCCGGAAGCGATCGCTTCCGTCCGTAACGACAAGTACCGCACTTTTGGCGCGTTCCGCCACCCGTCGCGAAGTGAACGAACGTTATCTCCAGCATCCCGCAACCGGCAGTTTTACGGTGCGCAGCGAGGGGGAAATCACATGGTGGGACATGAGGGCACACGGGGGATGGAGCCGTCCTCCGGCGTGCCGACAGGAGGTCGGCCATGAAGGTCACCGGGGTACTGCCGCTCTTCCTCCCGCTCTACCGGCGCCTGTGGCCCGGCGGGCTGGCCGGATTCTCCGTGGCGCTGCTGAAGGCGACCGCCCTCGAGGCCGTGATCCTCGCCGGCCATCTGCTCCTCTACCCGACCGGCCTCACCCAGGAGCGCCCCTTCCCCGTCCTGCCCGCCCAGGACGGCACCGCCCAGCTGCCGGTCCGGGCCGGGCCACCGGTGCTGCTGCTGCACGGTTTCATCGACAACCGCTCGGTGTTCGTGCTGCTGCGCCGCAACCTCGCCCAGCACGGCGGACAGCGCGTCATATCGCTCAACTACTCGCCGCTGACCTGCGACATCCGTGCCGCCGCCGAACTGCTCGGCCGGCATGTCGAGGAGATCTGCGAGCGCACCGGCAGCGACCGGGTCGACATCGTGGGGCACAGCCTCGGCGGGCTGATCGCCCGCTATTACGCGCAGTGCCTGGGCGGCGACCTGCGGGTGCGCACGCTCGTCACGCTGGGCACGCCGCACTCCGGGACCAGCGTGGCGCCGCTGGCCAACGCCCATCCGATCGTCCGCCAGATGCGGCCCGGTTCGGGGGTGATAGAGGAGCTGGCCCGGCCCGCACCCGGCTGCCGTACGCGGTTCGTCAGCTTCTGGAGCGACCTGGACTCCGTGATGGTGCCGCTGGAGACGGCCTGCCTGGAGCACCCCGATCTCGATGTGCGGAATGTCCGGGTGACCGGTATCGGGCATCTCGCGCTGCCCGTGCACCCCGCCGTCGCGGCCGGGATACGCGAGGCGCTCGACACCGCGCACCCCGGGAACCGGGTGGCCGACGGCCTGACGGTGGCGTGACGCACAGGCGACATACAGGTGACGAACGGTCACCGCACATCGAACACCAATCGAACCCTGGGCCAAACTCGTGTCCGGTGCCCCCGAAACACCGCCGAATGCCCGTTTCCCGCCAACGCGAAACCAACTGAAGATTGTCGCGCCCAGGTACCGGCGGGTACAGTCGCCGCACTGCTCTGGCAGCCCCTGTTGTCGAGGCGAAAGAGAAGTTGGTGAACGACCGTCACCCGTCGGGGACCATGACCTCCCCGGCCCCGGCTTCCGACGCCTCCGCAGCGCACTACGCGCCGTACGGAAGCCAAGAAGCCCCCTACGGTGACCTCACCACGTACGGCGGCTACGGCGCCACCGCTTTTCCGGACGGCACCGGCTCCTACTCCACCGACCCGCTCTTCGGCAGCCTGCCCGGCCAGCAGGGCATCGGCGCGTACGACACCACGCAGTGGCAGACCGGCCAGACCCCGGCCTACGACCCGTACGCCGCCCAGCACCACGCCACCTACGGCTCCGGCATCCACGACACCACCGCCTGGACGGTCCCCGCCCAGGCGACAGGCAACGACATCAGCGGCCACTGGGACACCAGCGCCTGGCTGCAGCCGGGCCAGTCCGGCGCCGAGCCGACCCAGCAGTGGGAGTGGGGCACCCAGACCTTCGAGACGGGCACGTACGACGCCACGCAGTGGAACTCCGGCGGCCCGGCCATGAGCATGCCGGCGGAGCCCGAGCAGGCTGCCGAACCGTTCGGCCAGCAGGCCGGTGCCGCCTTCGACCAGGTCGGCGACGCACAGCCGACCGCTGCCTTCGCGCAGATGCCGTACGAGCATCAGACGCCGTTCGGGAACCAGGCGCCGTACGAGGACGGGGTGCCGTACGAGGACGGGATGCCGTACCAGGACGGCGTCTTCGGTGAACAGCCTTCCGGGGGCGACGAGTCGAACGCCATGCCCCAGCTGCTGGACGACCAGGAAGAGGTCGTTCCGGCGCCGACGACCCGCGCCGGCGCACGCAGCGCCGCGCGTTCCCGCCGGCGCACGCCCGCCAAGCGCTCCGCGCTGCTGACCGTCGCCGTGCCCTCGGTCTGTGTGATGGGGGTCGCCGGGATCGCCGCCGCCTCCGTCGGCGCCCTGAGCGACGACGGCAGGGACACCACCGCCTCCGCCTCGGACGCGCAGGCGGTCAAGCCGTCGATCGCCAACAGCAAGCTGGACTCCCAGCTCACGAACCTCTCCGCCGGCGCCGACGACTTCGCCGACCGGGCCAGCCGGACGCAGGAGCGGCTCGACCTCAGGAACCAGCAGGCGCTGGAGAAGAAGAAGGCCGCCGCGGCGGCCGCGCTCAAGGAGCGGCTGCGCCCGAAGTTCGTGCTGCCGGTCACGCAGAAGGGGCTCAGCGCCTTCTTCGGCCAGGCGGGGGTGAACTGGATGTCGGTGCACACAGGCATCGACTTCCCCGTCGCCTACGGCACCACGGTGATGGCCGCGACCGACGGCGTCGTCTCCACGAAGTGGAACAGCGCCTACGGCAACATGCTGATCGTGACGGCGAAGGACGGCACGGAGACCTGGTACTGCCATCTGTCCAGCTATCGCGTCGCCTCCGGCACGAGCGTCAAGGCCGGGGATCCGGTCGCCTTCTCCGGCAACTCCGGCAACTCCACGGGCCCGCACCTCCATTTCGAGGTGCGTCCTGCGGGCGGGGCGGCGATAGACCCACTGCCGTGGCTACGGAGCCACGGGCTCGATCCGACCTGAGCGTCCCCCGGGCCCTCGCCGACGGCGAGGGCCCGTTCGTTCTACAGCTTCTCCACTGGCGCGTACCGCAGCAGCAGCCGCTTCGGCTTGGTGTCGCCGAAGTCGATCGTCGCCTCCGCGTTCGCACCCGTGCCCTTCACGGCGACGACCGTGCCGAGCCCGAACTGGTCGTGGGTGACGCGGTCCCCGACGGCCAGCCCGACGACCGGCTTCTCCGCCGTGCGCCGCGTGGCGAACCCGGACGCGCCCGACGCCGACGAGCGCGAGCGGGTCGAGGACAGCGAGGCCGCGATCCCGGAGGCCGGGCCGGAGGACACCGGCGCCGCGGCTCCCGTCCGCTTCCACTCCACATGGACGGGCGGGATCTCCTCCAGGAAGCGGGAGGGCGGGTTGTACGACGGCTGGCCCCAGGCGCTGCGCATCGCCGAACGCGTGAGGTAGAGCCGCTCCCGCGCGCGGGTGATGCCGACGTACGCCAGCCGCCGCTCCTCCTCCAGCTCCTTGGTCTGGCCGAGGGCGCGCATGTGCGGGAAGACGCCGTCCTCCATGCCGGTCAGGAAGACGACCGGAAACTCCAGGCCCTTGGCGGTGTGCAGGGTCATCAGGGTGATGACGCCGGAGCCGTCCTCGTCCTCGTCGGGGATCTGGTCGGAGTCGGCGACCAGCGCGACCTGCTCCAGGAAGTCGGACAACGCCACCGACTCGCCCTCCCCGCGGTCCTGCTCGAACTCCAGGGCCACGGCCGCGAGTTCCTGGAGGTTCTCGATGCGGGTCTCGTCCTGCGGGTCGGTGGAGGCCTGCAACTCGGCCAGATAGCCGGTGCGTTCGAGCACCGCCTCCAGGACGGTGGCCGGTCCGGCGCCGGACTCCACGATCGTCCGCAGGTCCTCCATCAGCGTGTTGAACCGCTTGACCGCGTTGGTGGAGCGCGCGGCCATGCCGTACGCCTCGTCCACGCGCTTCAGCGCCTGCGGGAAGCTGATCTTCTCGCGCTGGGAGAGCGCGTCGATCATCGCCTCGGCGCGCTCGCCGATGCCCCGCTTGGGCACGTTGAGGATGCGGCGCAGCGGCACCGAGTCCTCGGGGTTGGAGAGGACGCGCAGATAGGCGAGGACGTCCCGGACCTCCTTGCGCTCGTAGAAGCGGACACCGCCGACGACCTTGTAGGGCAGGCCGACGCGGATGAAGACCTCTTCGAAGACACGGGACTGGGCGTTGGTGCGGTAGAAGACGGCGACGTCGCCCGACTTGGCCTCGCCCGCGTCGACGAGGCGGTCTATCTCGTCGGCGACGAACTGGGCCTCGTCGTGCTCGGTGTCGGCGACGTAGCCGGTGATCCGCGCGCCCTGGCCGGCGTTGGTCCACAGGTTCTTGGGGCGGCGGGACTCGTTGCGCTCGATGACCGCGTTGGCGGCGCTCAGAATCGTCTGCGTGGAGCGGTAGTTCTGCTCCAGCAGGATCGTCGTCGCATCCGGGTAGTCCTCCTCGAACTGGAGGATGTTGCGGATCGTCGCGCCGCGGAAGGCGTAGATCGACTGGTCCGCGTCACCCACGACGCACAGTTCGGCGGGCGGGATGTCGTACTCACCGGGCGGGGTGTCCGCGTCCTGCGCGGAGCGTTCGCCGGTGCCGACGAGTTCCCGTACGAGCGCGTACTGGGCGTGGTTGGTGTCCTGGTACTCGTCGACCAGGACGTGCCGGAAGCGGCGGCGGTAGTGCTCGGCGACGTCCGGGAAGGCGCGCAGCAGGTTGACCGTGGTCATGATCAGGTCGTCGAAGTCGAGCGCGTTCGCCTCGCGCAGCCGCGACTGGTAGAGCGCGTAGGCCTGGGCGAGGGTCTTCTCGAAACCGTCGGCGGCCTGGGCGGCGAAGTCCTCCTCGTCGATCAGCTCGTTCTTCAGGTTGCTGATCTTCGCGCTGAAGGACTTCGGCGGGAAGCGCTTGGGGTCGAGGTCCAGGTCGCGGCAGACCAGGGCCATCAGGCGCTTGCTGTCGGCGGCGTCGTAGATCGAGAACGACGAGGTGAAGCCAAACTTCTTGCTCTCCCGGCGCAGGATGCGCACGCATGCGCTGTGGAAGGTCATCACCCACATCGCGTTCGCCCGCGGGCCGACGAGCTGCTCGACGCGCTCCTTCATCTCGCCAGCGGCCTTGTTGGTGAAGGTGATCGCGAGGATCTGGCCCGGGTGCACATTCCGCTCGGCGAGCAGGTGGGCGATGCGGTGGGTGAGCACACGGGTCTTGCCGGAGCCGGCGCCGGCGACGATGAGCAGCGGGGAGCCGGCGTGCACGACCGCGGCGCGCTGGTTGTCGTTCAGCCCCGCCAGGAGGGCCGCCGAGTCGAGCACGGGGCGGGGGGCGCCGTCGCGGTAGTAGACGTCCCGGTCCGGCGGCACGTCGAACTTCCCGCCGAACAGATCGTCCGGAATCGACTCCGGAGCGTGATCGTCCTCGGGTGGCGGCGGGGGCTCCTCCGCGTGCCCGCGAGGGGGCTGGAGGTCCGCCAGGAAGCTGTCGTCAAAGAGGCTGCTCATCGCTCTCCGAGTCTAGGGCGCCCCACCGACAACCGGTCGCCGTCCCCGGAACATGGCCGGTTCGCGAGGAGAGTCGATCTCCACGGCCCGGCGGTCCGCGCGGCCCACCGGCCGCTCACGCAGCGGAACCACCCCATGACGCAGCCGTGAAACCGCCCCCAGGTCACAAAAATGTATCGGACATATCACGCACCAACCTTCACAGGAGTCACACGAGTTGGCTAGCGTGCGTCCGGGCCGTACGACCCCTACCGGCGATCCCCGCCGGGCCGCACGGCCTCCGCCGAGTCCGGCGCGCCTCCGCTTGGTGCCCGGAGCCGGGGACCCACCGATCCTGGGGTGAATCGGCCGACTCCCGCCCGGGACGACGCCGTAGGGCAACCCTTCCGAACCCCCGCCCGAACCCGACAGCTAACCCGGTAGGCGGCCCACTGGAAGGAGTCGCCTCCCTTGGCGTCGCATCGCAAGCCGCGCCCCGGCGGAAACCTCGGAGCAGGCCTCCGCGCTCCCGCCCTCGCCACCGCCGCCCTCACCTCCATGGCCGTGTTCTCTCAGACCGCCGAGGCCACCCCGGGAACCGATCACGCCAAGCCGAGCCTGGAGGAGGTCGAGAAGAAGGTCGACGACCTCTACCGCCAGGCCGAGTCGGCGACCGAGAAGTACAACGCGGCCAAGGAGCGGACCGGCAAACAGCGGGGGCGCGTCGACGCCCTGCGCAACGAGGTCGCCCGGCGCACCGGACGGCTCAACAAGGCCCGTGAGCAGCTGGGCTCCTTCGCCGCGGCCCAGTACCGCACCGGTGTCGCCGCTCCCGACACGGCCACCTTCCTGCTCGCGGACAGCCCGCAGGACTACTTCGACCAGACCCAGCTGATGAACCGGCTGACCTCGCGGGAGAAGAGCGCGGTCGACGACTACATAGGCGAGCAGGCCGCGACCATGAAGGAACGGCGGGAGGCCGCTCAGAGCCTGCAGACCCTGACCGACTCGCAGCACGACCTGCAGACCGCCAAGGCCACCGTCCAGACGAAGCTCGCCTCCGCGCGCGAGCTGCTGTCGCAGCTGACGGCCCAGGAGAAGGCGCGGCTGGCCGCCATCGAGCGGGAGAAGCAGCAGGAGGCGGACCGCAAGGCGGCCGAGCTGGCGAAGCAGCAGGCCGAGCAGCAGGCCAACTCGTCATCATCCTCGTCCACGGGGTCCGGGTCCGGATCGGCTTCCGGTTCCGGATCGACGGGGTCCGGCTCGACGGGGTCCGGGTCGACCGGCTCCTCGACCTCCGGCTCGTACGACACCAAGGCCGAGAAGGCGATCGCCTTCGCCCGTGCGCAGATAGGCAAGCCCTATGTGTGGGGCGCCACCGGGCCGGACTCCTACGACTGCTCCGGCCTCACCCAGGCCGCCTGGAGGGCCGCCGGCGTCACGCTTCCACGCACCACGTACGACCAGGTCAACACGGGCACCACGGTCTCCCTGGCCGACGCGCGGCCGGGCGACCTGGTCTTCTTCTACGACGACATCAGCCACGTCGGCGTCTACATAGGCAACGGCATGATGATCCACGCCCCGAAACCGGGCGCGTACGTCCGCGAGGAATCGATCTACTACGGCGGAGAGTCCATCATCCACAGCGTGGTCCGGCCGGGCTGACCGCGGCCGGGCTGACCGCGGCCGGGCTCCGGAGCGCCCGGGCCTTCCGCGTTCCACGCACGCGTGCCGCGTTTTCGCGCTCCACGCGTGCGTGCCTTTCCCGGGCGGGGATCCGGCCGCTCCCTAGCATCAGGCGCATGCCCGGCATCCCAGGTCTGCGTGCGTGGTGGGCGGACCGGCCCCCCGCGGCCGGGGCCGCCGTGATGGCGACCGGCATCCTGTCGGTCGGCCTGCGTATGACCGGCGCGGAGACGGTCTCCCGGTTGGCGTTGGCGATGGTCTGCGTCGCCTGGGTGGCGCTGGCCGCCGACTTCGTCCTGCGGCTGTGCGGCGAGCGGCTGCGCTGGGTGGCGGAGGCGGGAAGTCCCGGGGCACTCACCGCCGTCGCCGCGACCACGGTGCTCGGCACCCGGATCTCGGCGCTGGGCCGGCAGCCCCTGGCCGAGGCGCTGCTGGCGCTCGCGGCGCTGCTCTGGCCGGTGCTGCTGTTCCTGGTCGTACGGCGCTGGAGGCGGCGCATGCCGGGAGCGGTGTTCCTGTGTTGTGTGGCCACACAGGGGCTCGCCGTACTGGCCGCCACGCTGGCGGCGGCGGAGCGCACGGCGTGGCTCGCGCACACCGCGCTGGTGCTGTTCTGGCTGGGCCTGGTGCTCTACGGCCTCGCGCTGGCCCACTTCGACCTGCGGCAGGTGCTGGAGGGGGCGGGTGACCACTGGATCGCGGGCGGGGCGCTCGCGATCTCGGCGCTGGCCGGGGCGAAACTGCTCGTCGCCGCGGATACGGGCCTGTATCTGTGGGATGACGACGACCGCGGCGTGCTGCGCGCCGTGACGGTCGCGCTGCTCGTGCTGGATCTGGCCTGGTATCTGGTGCTGCTGGCCGCCGAGGCCGCGCGGCCCCGGCCCGGCTACGACGAGCGGCGGTGGTCGACGGTGTTCCCGATGGGGATGGCGGCGGTGGCGACACTGTCCGTCGCGACCGCCGTCGGCGTCCCGTGGCTCAGCGGGCCGGGACGGGTGCTGCTGTGGGTGGCGGTGGCGGTGTGGCTCGCGGTCGCCGCCGGCGCGGTGCGCGCGGCCCGCGCCGGCGGCCGGAACGGTTGACCGTCAGGTCCACAGCACGGCGATGAAGATGTTCGCCGTGGTCAGCAGGCCGACCAGCCCGAACATGCCCTTGTCGATCTTCTCCTCGTCGCGCTTCACATAGACCAGTCCGAGGATCACGATCAGCAGTGCCAGCTTGATGCCGATCTTGATGGTGTTGATGTGGTGGTGGTCGGCCTGGTTGAGCCCGACCAGGACCACGCCGGTGACCAGCATGGTCAGCGCGCCGTGCAGCATCCCGGGCACGAACCGGGCCGCGCCCTGGCCCATCGCCTTCATCTGGGTGAGGAAACCGCCGAGCAGCGCGGCGATGCCGATGATGTGCAGGCCGACGAAGAGATGGATGAGTACGTCCATGGGGCCGGAGCCTAGCCAGGGGCTCCTGGACCTCCTGTCACCGGGCCCGGCCGACACTCGACGATCCCCCGCTGACGATCTTGCATATATGCGCCCCATAGCACCCCGCACCGCCCGCTCGACCCGCTTTCCACGCTTCGGTCACTACGCTGCGTGAAGGCGACGACTCCAGAACGGCGACGCGGTCACTTGCGGTCACATCCCGGCCCGTCGGGGCCAGTTCCGTACACCCCGTTACCTGGTCGTCACAGTCGGGCCTAGCGTCCTCCCCCAGGTGACCGGCTCCCCACCGCCGCTCGGGCCAGGGCGGCAGCCGGCCACCACCGCCGAGAAAGGTCCGGCGGTGGCCCGCTTCCCCTGTGCGGGCCGCCGCCGGACGTGACGTACGGGCTCACGGTCGGACCGCCCGGTCGGACCCCTCGGCCGTACGAGTCGTACGGAAGGACGTGACGGTCCAGGTGGCAGCGCACCGCAAGCCCCGGCAACGCTCGATCGGTGGCCATACGGCCCGGACGGCCGCCACTCTCGCCCTGGCGGGCGCGGCCACCGCGACGGGGTTCGACGGGACGGGACAGGCCGAGCCGCAGCTGACGCCGGCACAGGTGAAGGCCAAGGTGGACAAGCTGTACCAGGAGGCCGAGGCCGCGACCGAGAAGTACGACGGCGCCAAGGAGGAGGCGGACTCGGCGCAGCGCCGGCTGAACGCACTGCAGGACGAGACCGCCCGCAAGCAGGGCGGGCTCAACACGGCCCGGGGCACGCTCGGTGGGTTCGCGGCGGCGCAGTACCGCGACGGCGGCTTCGCCCCGGCCTGGCAGCTCGCTCTGTCCGGCGACCCCGACCGGTATCTGGACGACGCCGCGCTCATGGAGCGGGTCGGTGACCGGCAGGCCGCCACCGTGTCACAGGTGCGCGAACAGCTCCGGGAGATCGAGCAGTTGCGCGGCGCCGCGCGCGTCGATCTGGCGTCGCTGCGGTCACGGCAGGCGCAGCTGAGACGGCAGAAGAAGATCATCACCGCCAAGCTGGGCGAGGCTCGGCGGCTGCTGGCGCAACTCACGCCGCAGCAGCGCGGCGAGGCCACCGGTGACGGCGCCGTGCCGGGTCGTGCCTCCCGGTCAGCCTCGGGCCCACGGGACACGCTGGAGCAGCCCGGGTCGGCCACGGCCCCGAACGCCCGCGCCACGGCGGCCCTCGCCTACGCCTACACCAAGCTCGGCAGCCCCTATGT
The DNA here is from genome assembly GCF_040680235.1 of Streptomyces sp. NPDC052101. Classification (NCBI taxonomy): domain Bacteria; kingdom Bacillati; phylum Actinomycetota; class Actinomycetes; order Kitasatosporales; family Streptomycetaceae; genus Streptomyces; species Streptomyces sp. NPDC052101. The sequence continues at coordinate 72,385 of NZ_JBFAWH010000022.1, read as the reverse complement.
GTGGGGCGCGACCGGCCCGAACGCCTTCGACTGCTCGGGCCTGGTCCAGGCCGCCTACCGCTCCGCCGGCATCTCCCTGCCGCGCACCACCTACGCCCAGATCAACGCCGGCCGGCGCGTCTCCCGCACCGAACTCCAGCCCGGGGACCTGGTGTTCTTCTACTCCGGGATCAGCCACGTCGGCATCTACGTGGGCAACGGGCAGATGATCCACGCCCCTAACCCGTCGGCCCCGGTCCGGCTGGCCCCCGTCGACCTGATGCCGTTCGCGGGCGCGACCCGGGTGGTGTGAGGGCGCCCCGTAGGGGCCGTGCGGGGTCAGACCAGGCGGCGGGCCGTCGCCCAGCGGGTCAGTTCATGGCGGTTGGACAGCTGGAGCTTGCGCAGGACCGCCGAGACATGGGACTCGACCGTCTTCACCGAGATGAACAGCTGCTTGGCTATCTCCTTGTAGGCGTAGCCACGGGCGATCAGGCGCAGCACCTCGCGCTCGCGCTGGGTGAGGCGGTCCAGGTCCTCGTCCACGGGCGGGGCGTCGGTGGAGGCGAAGGCGTCCAGCACGAACCCGGCCAGCCGTGGGGAGAAGACCGCGTCGCCCTCCTGGACACGGAAGATCGAGTCGACCAGGTCGGTGCCGGTGATGGTCTTGGTGACATAGCCGCGGGCGCCGCCGCGGATCACACCGATCACGTCCTCCGCCGCGTCCGACACGGACAGCGCGAGAAAGCGGACGGGCTGGTCGGAGTCCGCCATCAACGCCGCGCACCGGCGCAGCACTTCGACACCGCCGCCGCCCGGCAGATGGACGTCGAGGAGGACCACCTCGGGCCGGGTCGCGGTGATGACCGTGACCGCCTGGTCTACGTCGGCGGCCTCGCCGACCACCTCGACACCGGTCTCGGCGGTCTGCCCGATCTCGGCCTGGACGCCGGTGCGGAACATCCGGTGGTCGTCCACGAGCACCACCCGTACGTGCCGTCCGCCCGGTCCGCCTCCGGCAGCACCGGCCCCGGCCGTCCCGGCGGCTCCCGCCGTGCCGTTCGCCTCGGTCGCGTCGCTCATGACGTCTTCTCCGCCCTCTCCATCTCCAGCTCGACCTCCGTGCCGCCGCCCGGCACCGACCGCAGCCGTGCCGTGCCGCCGTTGCGCTCCATGCGGCCGATGATCGATTCTCTAACGCCCATGCGGTCGGCGGGTATCGAGTCGAGGTCGAAGCCCGGGCCGCGGTCGCGCACGGACACGAAGACCGTCTTCCCTTCGACTTCGGCATAGACCTGTACGGCGCCGCCCTCGCCACCGTACTTGGCGGCGTTCACCATCGCCTCGCGGGCGGCCTGCATCTGCGGGCCGGTCCTCTCGTCCAGCGGGCAGTCGCCGACTATGACGACCTCGATGGGCACACCGTGCTTGTCCTCCACCTCTGCGGCGCTGCGCCGCACGGCCTCGGCGACCGTGTCCGGTTCATCGGCCTCCTCCTTGCCGGTGCCCTCCGGCTTGTACAGCCAGGTGCGCAGGTCGCGCTCCTGGGCGCGGGCCAGGCGGCGCACCTCGCCGGCGTTGTCGGCGTTGCGCTGGATCAGGGTGAGGGTGTGCAGAACCGAGTCGTGGACGTGGGCGGCGACCTCCGCGCGCTCCTGGGCGCGGATGCGCATCAGGCGTTCCTCGGACAGGTCCTGGGTCATCCGGACCAGATACGGGCCGGCGAGGAGCGTGATGCCGACGAGGACGGCGAGGGCCGCCTGGAGCACCGCGCCGAGGTGGGCGGCCGAGCCCTGCAGCACGAAGATGGCGGAGACACCGGCCGTGACAAGCAGGACACCGCCGGCCGCACGCAGCAGGGTGAGGGTGCGGCGCCGGCGGCCGACCTCGACCCAGCGGGCCCGGCGGGCATTGTCCGCCTGACGCCAGACGAGGGCGACACCGGCCGCGACGAGGACGGCGGGCAGCAGATACGCCTTGGCCGCGCTGGTCAGGTTCACACTGCCCACGAACACCACGGACACGATGACCATGAGGAGCAGCGCGACGATCTGTCCGCGGTCCGGCTTGCGGGCCACCAGTCTGCGACGGCCACCCGGCGGGGTCTCCGCGGCGGCCGGCGGCTTGTGATCCCCTACGCCGCCTACGCCGAGCGGGACGAAGAACCAGAACGCCGCGTACAGCAGCGCACCGAGTCCGTTGGCCATGAACAGGCCGACGAAGGCGAGCCGGACCCAGATGACGGGCAATCCGAGATGCCCGGCGAGGCCCCGCGCCACTCCCCCGAGCCAGCGTCCGTCGCTGCTGCGGTAGAGCTTGCGCGGCGGCCGCGGGTCGTCGACTGGCAGGCTTGCGGCTTCCGGCATGCCAACGATGGTCACACGGCTGGCGGGGCCAGGCATCAGGGTCGGCCCCCGAGACGCCCCTGATCTTCGGCGGGGCCGGGTCGGGGAACGCCGGACCGGGGCGGTCCCGTGCCGCTCGAACGGTTCCCCGGTCCGCCTCGGGGCCGATTTCAGGGTTCGCCCAGGGTCGTCCCGACTGCCGTGGCGGCGGCCGGGCCGTCACCATGGACGCATGACGGATCACGAGCACGCCGCGACGGGTCCGGGACCCGGCCCCGGCCCGCGCCCGGCCCCGGGCACCGGACCGACGGATGCCGCGCCCGCCGCGACGGAGAAGACGGGAGCGGGCGGCACAGGCGCAGGAGCAGGTACAGAGACAGGCACGGGCACGGACACGGGAGCCGACGTCCGCGCCGATGAACAGCTGCAGGACCAGGAGCAGCCGGCTGCCGGAGCCCCCGAGCGGTTCCGGCGCGACCGCCGGCACAAGATGATCGGGGGCGTGTGCGCGGGCCTCGGCCGGCAGACCGACATGGACCCGGTGATCTTCCGGATCACCCTGGCCGTGCTGTCCGCGACCGGCGGCATCGGCCTCATCTTCTACGGCTTCGCCTGGCTCCTCGTGCCGTACGCGGACGAGGAGGAGAACGAGGTCCGCAAGCTGCTGACGGGCCGGGTCGACGGGCAGGCGCTCGCCGCCGTGCTGTTCGCCCTGGTCGGCTGCGGAATCTTCCTGACCATGCTGAGAAACGGCGCGGTGCTGACCTTCGCCGTGGTGCTCTCCCTGCTGCTGGCGGGCACCGGGTACTGGTCGCAGCGCCGCGGCGCCCCCGATCCCGACCCGCTCTCCGCGCAGGCCGCCGCCGACGCCCCGCCGGAGGCCCAGGCGCCGCCGGTCGTCGCCGTCTACCCGTCCTGGTGGCGGGATCCGATCGTCAAGGACGGCACCCATGTCGGCGGCACCGGCTATCTGTGGGGGCCGGGGGACGGCCGCGAGCGGGACCTCACCTCGGTGCTCGACGTCCGCCTCGCCACCCCCTGGGTCCACCAGGGCTCCGTAGAACCGCGGCCCGCCCCGCCCCCGAGACCGCGCGGCCCCCGCTGGATCGGCGGCTGGGTGTTCCTGCTCGCGCTGCTGGCGGGCGGCCTGGGCACCGGGCTGACCTGGGACAGGCATCCGCTGGGCACCAGTCTGCAGACCGGCCTGGCGTGCGCGTTGGCGGTCTTCGGCCTGGGTCTCATGGTCAGCGCGTTCCTGGGGCGTACGGGAGCCGGGACGGTGTTCCTGGCCATCGTCACGGCGGCGCTGCTCGCCGGGGCGTCGGCCATGCCCAAGGACATCACCACCCACTGGAGGAACGCCTCCTGGACGCCCACCGCGACGGCGCAGATACGGCCGGCGTACGACCTCGGCACCGGGCGCGGCACCCTGGACCTGAGCGGGGTGCGTCCGGGCAAGGGGCGGACCGTGGCGACGCACGCCCACGTGGGTGCGGGACAGCTGAAGGTCATCGTGCCGGCGGACGCGACCGTGCGGATGAAGATCGATGTGGGGGTGGGCGACATCCGATTGCCCGGGGACAGCAGAAGGGACGTGGACGTGCAGCCGGACAGGCACCAGAGCGTGACGCTGGCTCCGGCCAAGGGCACCAAGGACGCGGGCACGCTCGACCTCGAGCTGGGCGTCGGACTGGGACAGGTGGAGGTCAGTCGTGCTGCGTCATGAGTTCCAGCCCGGGAAGCTGGTCGCCGGGCTCTTCCTCACCGCCACCGGCGTGGTCTTCGCGGGAGACGCGGGCGGGCTGTGGAAGGCTCCGTGGGCCGCGGTCGTGCCGCTGGTCGTGGGCGGTCTGTGGCTGGCCGGTGTCACTTCGGCCGTGGCACGGGGCATACGCAGACGGCGCCGTGTGGAGGGCGGTTAGGCGGCGGGCGGTTAGGCGGTGGGCGGGCCGTCGGCTAGTGGTAGCCAGCCAGTGGGTGTCGGTGCCGGGCTCGCCAGACCGCGTCGGCGGAGAGGTAGGGGGCGCCGGCGAGGATCAGGGGGATCCAGGCCATGAAGTAGGCGAGGTCGTTGCCATAGTAGTAGGGGGTCGTCGCCCAGCTCACCGTCATCCACAGGCTGAACGAGATCAGCGCGCCGCCGAGCGCGGCCAGCCGGGCGACCAGACCGAGCAGGGTGCCGATGCCGACGGCCAGCTCACCGAAGGCGATGGCGTAGCCGAAGCCCACCGGGGCCTTCAGCGCCAGGTCGACCAGGGCGGGGATGGCGGCGGAGTCGCGGGCGGCGCGCATGGTGTCGCCGATGGAGCCGGCGCCGCCGGACTTCATGAAGGCGCTGTCGGTGAGCTTGTCCAGGCCGGCGTAGATGAAGGTGACGCCGAGGAAGACGCGCAGCGGCAGAAGGGCGTAGTGGCCGGCGGCGTCCCGCCAGCCGCGCAGGCCGTTCGGCCGGTCCATGTGCGTGTCGGTCCGCATGCCGTGAGTCATCGTCGCCCGCCGCCTCTCGCCCGCCGTCCCGCCCCTCACTTGACCATACGTACGACAAGGGGGTGCAGTTCAATCCCACCCCGGACGTTTTTCCGGATTTCGGCCCCAGGTGCGACCCCTCGTGCGAAGAGGGGCCGGGCGGGGTCCGTCAGAGGCGGGGAGGTCGCCGGTCGCCGGTGTCGTTCACTCGGTCACCTGGACGATGCACCGGTTGGTCGCCACGCCGGCCGCGGTGACCACCTGCACCTCCACCGCCCCGGGCTCGACATCGGCCGGTACGGGCACGGTCAGGACGGTGTCGGTGGGGTTGCTGAAGCCGCCCGGGACGGGGACCAGCGGCACATGCACGTCGACGGTGCCGATGCGGACGACCATGCGGGAGAGCCGGTCGGCGCCGTGGGCGCCGGGCGGCACGAATCCGGCGCCGCGGATCTCGATGTCGTCGCCGGTGCGGATCGGCCCGTCCAGGTCGCCGGGTTCACGGACGCGGACCACGGAGAGGACGACCGGGCGAGTGCCCTCGGCGTACTTGCCTGCCAGATAGGTGGCGGCCGAGATCAGCACCACCATGCCCAGCCCCCAGGGCAGGTCGGGCAGCCGGTCGGGGCGGCGGGCGAGCCGTACCACGGCGAACAGCAGGGCGACGGCGCTGATGGCGACGTACTGGATGTCGGCGAAGGCGCCCCGGCCGGAGTCGTCGGTGAGCAGGTCGGCGGCGCGCGGCCGGTGGGCCGGGACCTTCTGCAGCCGCTGCGCGAGGATACGCAGGCCCACCACCCGGCGGACCAGGACGGCGATGCCGCACACCACGGCGAGGACGGTCACCACGCCCGCGCCGCGCGCGAGAGCGAGGCCCGAGATCAGCGCGTCGCGTTCGGCGTGGTCGGAGGCGGCGGCCAGCCGGGCGGCCAGCAGCAGCACGGCATAGCCGACGAACAGCACCCAACAGGCGGCCACCGTGCGGGAGGTGGACATCCGGTTGTCCTCGCCGATCACCGGGGCCAGCACCCCGCCGCGCGCCCGGTGCAGCCAGGAGGCGGCGCTGACCGTACCGGCGACGACGAGCGCGGCGGCCAGGGCAGCGGTACGGGCGCCGGTCCAGCCCGCGCCGACCGCGGTGAGCGCCTCGCCGAGGAGCAGCGCGAGGACGGCGCACCACACCGTGGCCACCGTGCGCAGCCACAGCCGGGAGAGCCGTGCCTCGCCCTCGGCGCGGCCGCGTTCGGCGACGGCCTCCGCCCGCTGGGTCAGTTCCTCGGAGACCCACTGGCGCGATGCCGAGGCCGAGTGCGCCACGGCCGCCGGCAGGCCCTGTCCGGCCGCGAACTCGTCGCGCCGGCGCAGAAACGCGGCGACGGCCCGCCGGTGCCCCTCCCGGGCGCCGTGCGGACAGTCCCCGCAGGCGCAGCCGCCCTCGTGCATCCCCTCGGCTCCCGTGCCCTGTGTCGCCTCCTGCACCGCCACGCCCGGCGCCCGCCTTCCCCTCGACTCACCGGCCCGGTCGGCGACCTCTTGACGGAAGGCCTCGCCGCCGGGCAACTCCCTTGCGTCGACAGCGAATTGTGCCCTACGACAGGCCGTCCTGGATCGTCGGGCCGGGTCACGGCGGGTGAATTACGGACCGCCGTGTTGACCCGGCCGCGAGAAGTTCCGTATGCCCGAGGTCGTCCGGCGGGACGAGCCCGGGGCTTCGGCGGCAGCGTGCGGTGCCGGAGGACGTCAGCTGAGCAGGTCCGGCTCGCTGCGGCTGATGTCCTGCCACAGGGGCTGGTAGTTGATCCAGGCCACCAGGTCGCCGCCGAGCTGTTCGCGGGTGGCGACGGCCAGTTTGTGGTCGATGAGGACGGGGCGGCCGGCCGCCTTCGCCGCCAGCTGCACCTGGCAGGACCGTTCCATGGACATGAACCACCAGGCCGCGGCGTCCACCGAGTCGCCGACGGTGAGCAGTCCGTGGTTGCGCAGCACGAGCGCCTTGCGGGAGCCGAGCGCCCCGGCGATCCGGCGGCCTTCCTCGATGTCGACGGTGACGCCGGTGTAGGCGTCGTAGAGCGCCACGTCCTCGTAGAAGGCGCAGCTCTCCTGGGTGATGGGGTCGATCAGCTCGCCGAGCGCGGCGAGGGCGCGGCCGTGCACGGAGTGGCAGTGGGCGACGGCGACGACGTCGGGGCGGGCGGCGTGGACCTGGGTGTGCACGGTGAACGCGGCCTGGTTGACGTGGTAGCGGCCCTCGACGACCTGCCCGTCCTGGTTGGCGAGGACGAGGTCGCTCACGGTGACGTGCTTGAACGGCATCCCGAACGGGTTGACCCAGAAGCAGTCGCTGAACTCGGGGTCGCGTGCGGTGATGTGCCCGGAGACCCCGTCCTCGAACCCGGCCCGCCCGAAGATCCGCAGGGCTCCGGCGAGCCGTTCCTTGCGGTGCCGGCGCTCGTCCTCGACCGAGTCGTGCATCGGCGGCATGGCGAACCGCAGCTGGTCGGTGGGCAGCGGCAGCGGCGGTGTGGGCCCGGGCATAGGTCCTCCAGCGCGTCAATTGCGGTACTGGCCGGAAGTTACCGCCGGTCAGCGCAAAAGGGCAGAGCTGTTTTGTAAAGATGACGTACGCGGCGAATACACGACGGAGGTTGTCCGGTTTACCGGTGAGACTGACGCGTATGAACTGGGCAGCCTTCAGCACCGCCGCACCTGACCTCGCCAGGATCGCCGAGGAGCGCTTCGGCTCGTACCGTCATCACGTCCTCGCCACCCTCCGCGGGGACGGTTCGCCGCGCACCTCGGGCCTGGAGGTCCGCTTCACGCGGGGCGAGCTGTGGCTGGGCATGATGCAGGGGTCCCTCAAGGCCCTCGACCTGCTCCGTGACCCGCGCTTCGCGCTCCAGGCGAATCCGGGGGACGCCGACCTGGGCAGCGGGGACATCCGGGTCGGCGGACGGGCGTTCGAGATCGGGGACGACCAGGCCAAGGCCGCATACGTCGAAGAGGTGGAACCGCCGCAGCCGTTCCACCTCTTCCGCACCGAGCTGACGGAGGTCGTACGGACCTACGTCGAGGACGAGAAGTATCTGGTCGTCCAGGTCTGGAAGCCCGGTGAGCCCGTGCGCACGATCAAGCGCGCATAGGGCCTACTCCCACTCGATGGTGCCCGGGGGCTTGGAGGTGACGTCCAGGACGACGCGGTTGACGTCGCGGACCTCGTTGGTGATCCGGGTCGAGATCCGGGCCAGGACGTCGTAGGGCAGCCGGGACCAGTCGGCGGTCATGGCGTCCTCGGAGGACACCGGGCGCAGGACGATCGGGTGGCCGTAGGTGCGGCCGTCACCCTGGACGCCGACCGAGCGGACGTCCGCGAGCAGGACCACCGGGCACTGCCAGATGTCGCGGTCGAGGCCCGCCGCGGTCAGCTCCTCGCGGGCGATCGCGTCGGCCTCGCGCAGGAGGTCCAGCCGCTCCTTCGTCACCTCGCCGACGATGCGGATGCCGAGGCCCGGTCCCGGGAACGGCTGGCGCTGGACGATCTCCTCCGGCAGGCCCAGCTCCTGGCCCACCATCCGGACCTCGTCCTTGAACAGCTTGCGCAGCGGCTCGACGAGCTGGAACTCCAGGTCCTCGGGGAGGCCGCCGACGTTGTGGTGCGACTTGATGTTGGCGGTGCCGGTGCCGCCGCCGGACTCGACCACGTCCGGGTACAGGGTGCCCTGGACCAGGAACTCCACCGCCGGGCCCGCGTCGGCGATGATCTCGGCCTGCGCCTGCTCGAAGACGCGGATGAACTCTCGGCCGATGATCTTGCGCTTCTCCTCGGGCTCGCTGACGCCCTTGAGCGCGGTGAGGAAGCGCTCCTCGGCGTCCACGACGACCAGCTTGACGCCGGTCGCGGCCACGAAGTCCTTCTCGACCTGCTCGGTCTCGCCCTTGCGCATCAGACCGTGGTCGACGTACACGCAGGTCAGCTGGTCGCCGATGGCGCGGGCGACGAGGGCGGCGGCGACGGCGGAGTCCACGCCGCCGGACAGACCGCAGATCGCGCGCTTGTCGCCGACCTGCTCACGGATCGCGGCGACCTGCTCCTCGATCACGTTGCCCGTGGTCCACTCCGGCTTCAGGCCCGCGCCGCGGTACAGGAAGTGCTCCAGCACCAGCTGGCCGTGCGTGGAGTGCATGACCTCGGGGTGGTACTGGACGCCGTAGAGCTTCTTCTCGTCGTTCTCGAACGCGGCGACCGGGACGACGTCCGTGGACGCGCTGACCGTGAAGCCCTCCGGGGCGGCGGAGCAGGCGTCGCCGTGCGACATCCACACGTGCTGCTCGGCCGGGGTGCCCTCGAAGAGGGTGGAGGACGTCCGGGAGACGTGCAGATCGGTACGGCCGTACTCGCGGGCGCCGGTGTTGTCCACGGTGCCGCCGAGGGCTTGTGCCATCAGCTGGAAGCCGTAGCACATGCCGAAGACGGGGACGCCGGCCTCGAAGATCGCGCGGTCGAGACGGGGGGCACCCTCCTCGTACACGGACGAGGGGCCGCCGGACAGAATGATCGCCGCCGGGTTCTTGGCGAGCATCTCCGCGACCGGCATGGTGCTGGGCACGATCTCGCTGTAGACCCGGGCCTCGCGGACGCGACGGGCGATGAGCTGGGCATACTGCGCGCCGAAGTCGACGACCAGGACGGTGTCGGGGGTGGCGGCAGTGGAAGTCGCTGGTGACACGGGGTGCCTTCTGGTGGTCGGGCGGGGGCTGTGCTAACGAGTCTAACGGCGTGGGCGGGAGGGCTTCCCCTGGACTTCGCCCGGACCTCGCCGTGGCATACTGAGCGCCATGCTCACGCACTCGACCTTCCTCTTTACCTATGGCAACCGGCCCGCCGGCTGCCATGGTCGTGCTGCTTGAGCCAACCGCCAAGCGACTTCCCAGGCGCCCCGGGCCGACAAGGCCCGGGGCGCCTGTCGTTTTCCGGGTCCTGCCGTTCCGGGGCGTTGCCGCCACCTTCACCAGGAGCCCCGACATGACCACCACCACCCCGGAAGCGACCACCGCTCCGGAAGAGATCACCGCCCCGGAAAGGACCATCGCAGGCGCCCGTGAGCGGATCGATGTGCTCGACGACCGGATCATCGGTCTCATCCAGGAGCGGATGGCCGTCTCCGCCGTCGTCCAGCAGACCCGTATCGCCTCCGGCGGCCGGCGGGTGCACCTCTCCCGCGAGATGGAGATCCTCGGCCGCTACCGCGAGGCCCTCGGCAAGCCGGGCACCGGCCTCGCCATGACCCTGCTCGAACTGTGCCGGGGGCGTATCTGAGTTCGATCACCGTCTCACCCGTACGGAGCGTGACCGGTTCGGGCGGCGTTTCGTTGAGGGGGTGTCCGTGCCAGCCAGGGGCGGGCCCGACAGAACCACGCGTGGCTCGCTGGGGCGATGAGGCGTACGGGTCGTGCCGTACGCCGTGGGACCTCGCCCCAGGGAAGTGACCGGACGGCAGGGGACAGCAGCCCGGTCACCCAAGAGAACGGTCGGCTCCGGGGACGCCCGGAGCCGACCGGCGGAAAACAGCACAGTGGGGGATCCCAGACCAGCGGCGCACCCCCCGGCGCCGCCCAGGCACCGACGCTGCCCTGACGTCGGTGCTGACTGAAAGAAGGGCCCCGCGGTCTCTCCGTCCCGCGGGGCCCTTCGCCATGGCGTGACCCACCTCACAGGGAAATCGGGTGCGCCCGGAGCAACCGTTGAAGGTCTTCGCTGATCAAACCTGCCAAGTCGAAAAGACAGCGAGAGGGACCTGCCTTCGGAGGGGGATGCAGGTCCCTCTTTCCTGGAGCTGTCCTGGAGCTGTCCTGGTGCGGGCCTACTTCTTCGGCGGCACCGCCGGCATCCCCAGGAACGGCAGGCGCAGCGCGCCGAAGGCGCCGTCCGGGACCGCGGGAGCCTGCGGCTCCACCGGCTTCAGCCGCTCGTACACCGCGCCCGGCGCCGGACGCGGATCCTCCTCGCCCTTGTTCGGCCAGAAGGACATCGCGCGCTCGGCCTGCGCGGTGATCGTCAGCGAGGGGTTCACCCCCAGGTTCGCCGAGACCGCGGCGCCGTCCACGACCGAGATGCCGGGGTGGCCGTAGAGGCGGTGGTACGGGTCGATGACCCCCGTGTCCGCCGAGTCGCCGATGGGGCAGCCGCCGAGGAAGTGCGCGGTCAGCGGGGTGCCCATCAGCTCCCCGACGTTGCTGCCGGCGAAACCGTTGATCTCGGCGGCGAGCGCGGAGGCGGCCTGCGTGGCGGCCTTGATCTGCTTGGGGTTCGGCGCGCCATGGCCCTGCCGTGCGGTGAGCAGGCCCCGGCCGACGCCGCCGGGCTTCAGATACGTCGTCAGGGAGTTGTCCAGCGACTGCATGACCAGGCCGATGATGGTCCGCTCGGACCAGCGCCGGTTGGAGAGGGAGCGCAGGACGAGGAGGGGGTGCCTGGTCGCGTTCGTCAGCCAGGCCAGCGCGCGGGAGGAGCCCTCGGCGTAGGGCACCTGGAGGATCGACAGGCCGCCCATCGAGTTGGAGCCCTTGCCGTAGCGGACCGGCTCGATATGGGTGTTCTCGTCGGGGTGGATCGAGGACGTGATGGCCACACCCCGCGTGAAGTCGGCCCTCGGCTCGCCGGTCGCCTTGCGGTAGCGGCGGTTGTCGGTCTGCGCGCCGACCAGCGCCTCGGAGTTGGTGCGGGTCAGGTCGCCGAGCCGGGCGGAGAGATACGGCAGTTGACCGCCGGCCTTCATACGGTGCAGCAGGGTCTGTGTACCGTACGTGCCGGCGGCGAGGACGACCCTCCGCGCGGTGAACAGCCGGCCCTCGCCCTTCTTCTTCCGGTCCGTCGGCAGGGTCGCCACCGCGTACCCGCCCCGTGAGTCGTCCGTGACGGACACGACCGTCGTCATGGGGTGGACCACCGCACCCGCCTTCTCGGCGAGGTGGAGGTAGTTCTCGTTGAGGGTGTTCTTCGCACCGTGCCGGCAGCCGGTCATGCACTCCCCGCACTCGGTGCAGGCGGTGCGGGCGGGACCGGCTCCGCCGAAGTACGGGTCGGCGACCTCACCGCCCGGCTGCGCCTTCGCCGTCCCGTCGGCGTCCTTGCCGTCGCCGAAGAACACGCCGACCGGGGCGAGATGGAAGGTGTCGCCGACGCCCATCCGCTGGGCCGCCGCCTTCAGATGGACGTCGGAGGGGGTCATCGTCGGGTTGAGCCGTACGCCGAGCATGCGCCGGGCCTGGTCGTAGTACGGCTTCAACTCCTCCTGCCAGTCGGTGATCTCCCGCCACTGGGGGTCGTCGAAGAAGGCCTTCGGCGGTACGTAGAGGGTGTTGGCGTAGTTCAGTGAACCCCCGCCCACGCCTGCGCCGGCCAGCACCATGACGTTGCCCAGCAGGTGGATGCGCTGGATTCCGTAGCAGCCGAGCCTGGGAGCCCACAGGTAGTTCTTGAGGTCCCAGGAGTTGCGGGGCAGGGCCTCGCGGGTGAAGCGGCGGCCCGCTTCCAACACGCCGACTTTGTAGCCCTTTTCCGTCAGGCGGAGGGCGGACACGGAGCCGCCGAAACCGGATCCGACGATCAGGACGTCGTAGTCGTAGGTGTCTTGCGGCACGGGTGTCTCCTCGTTGAGTTTCGCGTGCGGGCCGTCCGTGGCTGGTCGCGCCCCTGCGGCGGAGCCGCATATCGAATGCGGCCCCGCGCCCCCAAAGCCCTTACCTGAACCGGAATGCCTTCATGAGCCGCAGACTCGTGCTCATGAAGCGGGCGTACCCTTCGTCCGTCATGCCCAGCGAGGGAGCCATCGGCAGCAACCGCTGCTGGGCCACCGTCTGGGCCTCCGTGTACTTGAGGATGCCCTCGGAGCCGTGGCGGCGGCCGAGGCCGGAGTCCTTCATGCCGCCCATCGGGGACTGGACGCTGCCGTAGGCGGGTGCGTAGCCCTCGTTGACGTTGACCGTGCCGGTGCGCAGACGGGCGGCGACCTCGCGGCCGCGCCCGGCGTTCTTCGTCCAGACCGAGGAGTTGAGGCCGTACGGCGTGGCGTTGGCGCGCTCGACCGCCTCGTCGTCGGAGGAGAAGCGGTAGACGGAGACGACCGGGCCGAAGGTCTCCTCCTCGCACACGGACATGGAGTCCTCGACGCCGTCGAGGATGGTCGGCTCGAAGAAGTAGGGGCCGATGTCCGGGCGGGCGGCCCCGCCCGCGACCAGCTTCGCGCCCTTGGCGACGGCCTCCTCCACGTGCCGTTCGACGGTCTTCAGCTGCCGCTCACCGACCAGCGAGCCCATGTCGGCGCCGTAGGCGAGGGAGTTGCCGAGCCGCATGGCCCGGGTGCGGGCGGCGAAGCGCTCCAGGAAGGCGTCGGCGATGGACTCGTGGACGTACAGCCGCTCGATGGAGATGCAGAGCTGTCCGGCCGAGGAGAAGCAGGCGCGTACGGCACCGGCGGCGGCCTTCTCGATGTCGGCGTCGTCCAGCACCAGCATGGCGTTCTTGCCGCCGAGTTCGAGGGAGACGCCGACCAGGCGGGCCGCCGCTCCTTGCGCGACCTCGCGCCCTGTGCGGGTGGAGCCGGTGAAGGAGACGTAGTCGGCGTGCTTGACGACCTCGGGGCCGACGACCGGGCCCTCGCCGAGCACGACCTGGAAGACGCCTTCGGGCAGGCCGGCCTCGATCAGCAGGTCGCGCGCCCACAGGGCGGTCAGGCAGGTCTCGGTGTCCGGCTTCATCACGACCGCGTTGCCGGCGGCGAAGGCGGGCAGCGCGTCGCCGACGGACAGCTCCAGGGGGTAGTTCCAGGGGGCGATCTGGCCCACGACCCCGCGCGGGTGGCGCAGTTCGGTGACCTTCGTGAGCGTGGGGACGGCGCCGGTGTGCCGCTTGGGTCGCAGATAGGCGGGGGCCTTGCGGCCGTAGTGGCGGGCCGCGACCGCGACGGCCTGGACCTCCTCGTGCGCGTGCAGGCGGGCCTTGCCGGTCTCCAGCTGGATGAGGTCGAGGACCTCGGCCTGGCGTGCCAGCACCAGATCGTGGAAGCGGAGCAGGACCGCGGCCCGCTGCCGCACCGGGGTCCTCTCCCACACTCCCTGGGCGGTGCGGGCGGCCTCGAAGGCCTTGAGTACGTCCTCGGGCGTGGACTCGGGCAGGTCGGCCAGCTTCTCGCCGGTGAACGGGGTGTGGTTGGCGGTACGGCCGGAACCGACGACACCCTTGGTGAGCTGGGCCACCAGCTCCGGGGTGACCACGTCGGCGGCGGTGCGGGCGCCTTCGGGTGCGGGCGCGAGGGGGTTGGTGCCGGTGCTGTCCGGGGCCTGCGTGTCCGTCATGACGCGCAGGGTATGCCGGAGCGCAGGCTTTGTGTACCCGTCGGTAACGCGGATTCACGGAGTACTCACATACCGCCAGTGATCACTGGCAGCGAATGTGCTGATCAGGGCGTTGACGCGGCGGTGAGCAGAACGATCATTCGAGTCCGGCTTTTCTCGCCAGGAGCAGCCCCAGCGCGGTGCGCGGGGTGCGGCGACGGGGGCCGGGGGGCGGCGGCGCGGCGGGCTCGGACGCGGTGCCAGGCTCCGCGTCCGGTACGGGCCCAAGGCCCAGATACGTCCGCAGCGCTGCTGTGACCTCCTCCGCGGCGGGGCGCGCCTCGGGCTCGTCGGCGTGCAGCCGCTCCAGCAGGGGGCCCAGCGGGCCGGGGTCCGCGTCCCCCAGGGCGGCGCGGAGGAGCGCGCCCAGGGACCACAGGTCGCTGGCCGGTCCGGCACCGGGGCCCGCGGCGCGCTCGGGGGCGATGAAGCCGGCGGGCGCCTGCGCCGGATGTCCGTCGCCGGTACCGAAGTCGGTGACGACCACGCGGCCGGTGCCGGACTCCAGCAGGACATTGGCCGGTTTCACGTCCCGGTGCACGATGCCGACGGCATGGGCGGCGCACAGGGCGCCGAGGACGGCGAGCCCGACCCGGGCGGCCTCGGCGGGCGGAAGGGGGCCGCGCGACAGGGCCTCCCGCAGCGACTCGCCCTCCACCAGCTCCATGACGATCCAGGGCACATCCGCCTCGGTGACGACGTCGTACACCGTGACGGCGGAGGGATGGCGCACCCGGGCCGCGGCGCGCGCCTCCCGGTAGAGCCGGTGCGCGATACGGCGGCTGTCCTCGGCGTCGGCCGGATCGCCGGGCAGCAGCGGCTCCTTGACGGCGACCTCGCGGCCCGGCGTCTGCTCGTCCCGGGCCCGCCAGACGGTTCCGGTGGGCCCGGAGCCGAGGCGTCCGGCCAGCCGGTAGCGGCCGCCGATCAGCCGGGCGCCGGAGATCCGCCGCGGGTCGCGGATCAGACGTGCGCCGGGCGGGCGTTCGCTCAGATGTGCGTCGGGCGGGTGTGCGCCGTCTCCACTCATGTCACATGAGTACCGTGCACACCACGCCCTTGTCGAAGCGGGGGGTGCTCTCAACGCCTCGTCCGTCAGGGCTTCTTGATGTCCAGGTTCGCGATCGCCGCCTCGGCCACCTCCCGGCCGCGGGCCGTGAAGTCGCCCTTGCCCGGGTAGCCGACGGCGAGCGTGTACATGTCTCCGGCGGCGGTCCGGTAGTAGAAGATCTGGAGTTCGCGCGGGCGCGGGTCCTGGCTGTCGTCGGTCGTGTAGACGACCGTGTTCCTCGCGGCCTGCCCGCCGTGGTACGTCGCCGTGTCGTCCGGGTGCGTCCGCGCGCCCTTGGGCATCTGAAAGGTGTACTCGCCCTCGCTGCGGAACTTCTCGTCGTCGGCGTACATCTGGGACCGCGCACTGTTCTTGATCTCGTGCAGGGAGTCGTCCGCCTTCCGGGACAGATGCAGCTCGACCCAGACGCGACCGCTCCAGTCCTCGTACGTCACCCAGTTCCTGTCGGTGGCGTCCTTGGCGGGCCGGACGGCCCGGTAGCCGGCGGGCACGGCGACGGTGGCGCCCAGCTTCGCCTCCGGCTGCCTCGCCCAGCCGCCGGGCAGCGGTCCCGCGAAGGGATCGGCGAGCACCAGATACGCCGCCGCCACCGCCGCCGCGACCAGCGCCGCGCCCGCACCGAGCCACGCGGCGCGGCCGAAGCGGCGGGGCGGAGGCGCGGGCGCGGCGGCGGTGACCTGGACCGGCTGGGTGGGCACGGGCGGCGGCGGGGGCTCGGCCGCCTCCGTCAGCAGCGCGCGGACCCGGTCCGCCGCTAGCCGGTGCGCGGGGTCCTTGTGCAGCAGCCCCTCGATGACCTCGGCCAGCGGGCCGGAGGCGGACGCGGGCGCGGCCGGGGCGGAGTTCAGGACGGACTGGAGAGTGGCCGGAGTGTTGCTGCGGCGGAACGGCGAGACGCCCTCGGTGGCCGTGTACAGCAACACCCCCAGGGACCACAGGTCGCTCGCCGGGCCGGGCCGCTGCCCCAGCACCCGCTCCGGCGCGATGTACTCCGGCGAGCCGACGAAGCCACCCGTGTCGGTGAGCCGGGTGTCGCCCTCGATCCGGGCGATCCCGAAGTCCGTGAGGACCACCCGGTCGTACCGGCCGAGCAGGACGTTGTCGGGCTTGACGTCCCGGTGCAGGACGCCTGCCGCATGCGCCGCCTCCAGCGCGCCGAGCACCTCCAGGCCGATCCGGGCCGCGTCGCGCGCGCCCAGCGTGCCCTCGTGCAGGGCGTCGCCGAGGGTGCGGCCGTGCACCAGCTCCATCACGATCCAGGGGCGGCCGTCGACGACCGCGACGTCGTGGACGTTCACCACCGCCGGGTGATCCAGCCGGGCCGCCGCGCGGGCCTCGCGGCGCATGCGCTCGAAGGCGTTGACGCGTTCCCGTTCGGGAAGATGATCCGGTACGCGGGGCTCCTTGACGGCGACCTCCCGGTCCACCGTCTCGTCCTTGGCCCGCCACACCGTCCCCATCCCGCCATGGCCCAGCTTGCCGAGCAGCCGGTACCGGCCGGCGACGAGCCGCCCGGCGCCCGCCTCCTGCCGCTGGGCCGGAAGGGGGTGCGGCTGTGCGTCCGGCTCCGGCTGAGGGTGCGGCTGCGGCTCCGGCGGTTCCAGAACAAAACTCGTCGTGTCGTCGGCCCTCTGGCCGACTCCCCCGTCACTGCTCATGCGTCATCCCTATCGTGCCCTGCCCGCACACAGCCACAGGGAGGGCCAAGCGGTCACGAACCCGTGACCGAGCAGCTGTCAGGCCCCGGCCCGGAAGGTGTCGACCGCCACGTCGAAGTACTCCCGCGCCTCGCGCACCTTGCCGACCGGCGCCGACACCCACACGTCGTACATCCGCCCGGCCTCCTCCCAGCACAGGTCGTACGTGTGGCGCGGGCCCTCCGCCGCGCTGAAGCCGTCCCAGGTGAACTCCCACAGCGCGGCCGGGTGTCCGTCGTGCGTGGTGCGGGTGACCCGGCCCTCACGGTAACCGGGGTTGGTGGACGGGCCGCCTGCGGCCGAGCGTTCCATCACGCCCTGCGGGCCGCCCGGTTGGGGATCCGCCGCCTTCACGCCGAGGCGGAAGGTCTCGCCCGGCGAGAGGTAGAAGACCCGCTCGCCCTGCGGACTGCGGGTGAAGTCCTGCGGTACGGCGAGGGAGAAGCCGGCCGGGTCCCGGGCCGTGCGGTAACCGGAGGGCGCGGTGCGCGAGTCGGCCGAGGGTGCCGGGTCGGTGGTGGCGGAGGCCGGGGGCGAGGACGGCGCGGTCGGGCTCGCCCCGGTGCCGGTACCGGTGCCTGTCGC
The DNA here is from genome assembly GCF_040680235.1 of Streptomyces sp. NPDC052101. Classification (NCBI taxonomy): domain Bacteria; kingdom Bacillati; phylum Actinomycetota; class Actinomycetes; order Kitasatosporales; family Streptomycetaceae; genus Streptomyces; species Streptomyces sp. NPDC052101. The sequence goes on along the minus strand of NZ_JBFAWH010000022.1, from coordinate 54,851 downwards.
AGGGGAGGTCGCCGTACCGCCCGGACTGCCGCCGCCCCCGTCCCCGCTTCCGTGCAGCAGCAGCGCCGCCGCCGACACGCCGGCCCCCGCCAGCGCGGCGACGAGCAGGGCCGCGACCAGCACTCCGCGCGTGGACGGCCGGGCCGGGGCCTCCGCCGCCGCCCCGGACACGGTCGGCGGCTGCGGTCCGCCGTGCGGAAGGTCCCGCTGGGTCGGCGTGTAGTCCCCGGCCCCGTCGGCGTTCGGCGTACGGCTGCCCGCCGCATCGGACCACGACGTACGCCCCTCGGCCTCATCCGGCCTCGAAGCACGCCCCGCCGCCGCACCCGACGCCGGCGTACGGCCCCCGGCCGCATCGGACGGCACTGGACGGCCCCCCGCCGCCCCGGCCCTCGGCGCACGGCCTCCGCCGATCCGGTGGCCGCGCCCGGAGGCCGGCGCGCCCGGGGCCTCCGGGGTGCGGCCCGTGTCCAGGAACGTCTGCAGCATCTGCTCGGCCTCGGCAGCGCCGAGCCTCCGGTCGGGGTCGCGTTCCAGCAGCCCCCGTACGACCGGCAGCAGCGGCTCGGCCTCGACCGGCGGCCGGATGTCGGCGGCGACGACGGCGTGCAGGATGCCGCCGAGCGAGTCGCGCCGGAACGGCGACTCGCCGCTGAGCACCGTGCACAGCAGCGCGCCCAGCGACCACAGGTCGGACTCCGGCCCGGTGCGCAGCCCCGACATCCGCTCCGGCGCGGTGTATTCGGGCGAGCCGACGAAGGAGCCGGTCTCGGTGAGCGTGGTGGCGCCCGCGACCTGCGCGATCCCGAAGTCGGTCAGCACGGCCCGGCCGGTGCCGGACTCCAGCAGGACGTTCGCGGGCTTGATGTCCCGGTGCAGCACCCCGGCCTCGTGCGCGGTGCGCACCGCGCCGAGCAGGGCGACACCGATCCGCGCGGCCTCGGCCGCGTCCACCGGGCCCTGCCGGGAGATCCGGTCGGCGAGCGAGCCGCCCTCGACCAACTCCATGACCAGATAGGGGCGTTCGTCCTGCTCCACCACGTCGTGGACCACGATGATGTGCGGATGCCGCAGCCGGCCGACCGCCCGCGCCTCACGGAAGGTACGGTCCCGGCGGCGCCGCCCGTCGTCCTCGGAGAGGGAGTCGTCCGGGAGGAGTTCCTTGACCGCGACCCGGCGCCCCAGCAGCTCGTCGGTGGCCCGCCACACGACGCCCATGCCGCCACGCCCGATGCGTTCCTCCAGGCGATAACGGCCCGCGATCACCCGGAAGTCGGCGCCCTCGGTCCCCATGCGCCCCATCATGCCGCACCGGACCCATGCGCTCCGGGGCGCCGATCGGCCAAGCCGGGCCGCTCAACCAGCGTTTTTCGGCCGTATCAGCCCTCGTTCGGCTGCTGCCAGGTCTGCAGCAGCCATTTGAACTCCTTGCTGGTCTCCGCCCAGTCCCCGGCCGGCGACGAGATGTAGAGGGCGTACTCGGTGCCCGCGCGCGAGAAGTACGTCTGCTCGATGGCATGGCGCGGACCGGCGACGTGGGGCGGGTCCTTCTTCAGCGCGGTCCAGGTGTACTCCCACACCGAGCCCTTGCGATCGCGGTAGATGTTCTCCTTCATCTTCACGCGCTTGTAGTCGACCAGCCGCTGGAGCTGCTGCTCCAGGTCCTGCTGGTGCGAGAGGGCGTCGGCGAAGTCCGGAGAGCTGTCGATGGCGATGCGCACGAAGTGCTTGCCGTTGTCGGGCGTGTAGTCGACCTGTCTGAGGTCGCCGGGCACGCCGACGACCTTCCGGGTCCAGCCCTTGGGCAGGTAGACGGTGAAGCCCCAGGGGTCGTGGTACGGCTGCCACGAGGCGGGCACCGCCCCGTCGCCGCCCGGCGTGGCGCTGTCCGTCGCGGACTGTGACGTCGTGGCCGGGCCCGCGCCCCCGCTCGACCCGGTGCTCTGCCCCGAGTCGGCGCCGAACTCCTGGAAGGCCACCGCCGCGCCCCCGCCGAGCACGGCGGCGACAGCGACGACGAGCGCGAGGGTGCGCAGCCGACGCCTCGGCCGGGGCCGGGCCGGCACCGGACCCTGGGGCACCGGGCCCTGGGGTGCCGGGGCGACGGCCGTCGGCCCGGTCATGGAACGACCCGGGCCCGCCGGTGCCCCGGGCCCGTAGCCGGAGGTGGCGCCGGAGCCGTAGCCGGAGGCGGTCCCGGTGGAGCCGTAACCGGACGTGTTGCCGGTGGAGCCGTAGCCCGCCGCGGACGGGGTGCCCGTCCGGCCCGTGTGCAGGCCCGAGCCCTGGGTCGGGATGAACGCCTGGGCGGTGTACGGGCGGCGGCCCTCCGCGGCCTCGGCGAGCATCTGCTCCGCCTCCTCCGCGCTCGGCCGCCGCTCCGGTTCCTTGCGCAGCAGCGCCGATATGACCGGGCCGAGCGCATCGGCGTGGCGCGCCTCGTCGACGTCCTCCTCGACGACCGCCTGCATGGTGCTCAGCGGTGAGGTGCGGCGGAACGGGGAACGGCCCTCGACCGCCGTGTACAGCGTCGCGCCCAGCGCCCACAGGTCCGAGGCCGGACCCGGGTCGTGGCCGCGCACCCGCTCGGGCGCGAGGTAGTCGACCGAGCCGACGACCTCTCCGGTGCGGGTGATGGTGGAGTCGCCCTCTATCTGCGCGATGCCGAAGTCGGTGAGCAGCACCCGGCCGTCCCGGCCGAGCAGGACGTTGCCGGGCTTGACGTCCCGGTGCAGTACTCCGGCGGAGTGCGCGGCGCGCAGCGCCCGCAGCACCCACAGGCCGATGCGCGCGGCCTCCCGCGGCTCGACGCGCCCGCGCTCCTTGACCTCGTCGGCCAGCGAGTTTCCCTCGACCAGCTCCATGACGATCCACGGGCGGCCGTCGTGCTCAAGGACGTCGTGCACGGTGACGACGGCCGAGTGGTTGATACGCGCGGCGGCGCGGGCCTCCGCCCGGGTACGGGCCAGCAGTACGGCCCGGTCGCTGTCGGAGACGTAGAGTGCGGCGGTCAACTCCTTGACGGCGACCGTCCGGTGCAGCACCTCGTCGTGGGCGCGCCACACCCGGCCCATGCCCCCGCTGCCGATGGAATCGGCAAGCCGGTAGCGGCCCGCTATGAGCAGGCCCTGCATCTGATTCACGTTGCCCCGCAATGCTCTTGACAGGGTCAGACTAAGGACCGGTCCACCAACAGGGAACCAGCGGGGTGCCAAGGTGACAGCACTGTGACGGTTGCCGCCGCCGGAACCGGCCAGGATCGGTCAGCCGGTATACAGGGCGCTCAACCCGTGTAGCGGTACGTCGTCGTGGCCTGCTCGTAGAGCCGGGTCACCTCGTCCCGCTGCGCCTCCGGGCCGCGGACCTGGACGATGTGATAGCGGCCGTTCAGCAGGATCGCCATGTTCCGTACGAACAAATCCTGTCCCTGCCCGTCGGTCCAGGTGAACTGCCCCTCGGCCATGGTCCGTCCGCCGACCTCGATGGTCCTCAGGCCGGTGGCCGTGGCCCAGCTGGAGCTGCGGTACGGCTGGAGTTCGCTCTCCTTGTCCCGCTGGTAGGCCATCGGATCGCTGCCGTACGCGGCGGCGCTGTCCCGGCCGGGTACGACGATCAGCTCGAAGTTCCCGTGGGCGTAGACCACCTGGCCGCTGCCGTTCTTCGGGGTGCGGTCCCAGCCCTGGGCCACGGCGATCCGGAAGCCGTCCGGATCCTTGCGCAGGGTGAAGCCGTCCGCGACGGTCGGGTCGCCGTCCGTCTGGGTCTCGGTGGCGGGCGCGGACGCCGAGGGGCTGTCCCCCGGCGCGCTCTGCCCGGCGGAGGGCTGCCCGGTCCGCGTGGGTGCGGGACCGGCCTGCCCCGCGCTGCCGGTGCGGTCGGCGCCGGTGGCCCCGCTCTCGCCCTGCTTCGGCATGAACAGCAGCGCGTAGGCGATCGCGCCGGCCAGCAGGAGCAGGATCAGCAGGAGCAGGGTCCGGCCGAGGCGGCGCGGCGAAGCGGCCTCCTCCTGGGCCCGGGCGCGCTTGTGCCGACCGTGCGGATGGACCTCGGGCAGCGCGGCACGCCGTCGTCTCAGCCATACCAGCTCGCCGCGGCGCCGGACGATCGGCAGCCGGTGCGGATCGGCGGACGGCACGGTGACGACATGCGTACCGGCGTCCGGCTCGGGCGCGGAGCGCACCAGCGACCGCAGCCAGCCGCTCAGCTCCTCGACGTCCGGGCGCTCGGTGGGGTCCTGGCGCAGCAGCGACTCCACGACGGGCCGCAGCGGGCCGCACTCCTCGGCGAAGGCGGGCGGCTCGGCGCACACCAGCTGCACCAGCTCGGCCGTCGACTCCTCCGGGTACGGCGCATGCCCCTGCACGGACCGGAACAGCAGCGCTCCGAGCGCCCACAGGTCGGTCGCGGGCCCGATCGGCGCCGCCAGCTGCCAGTTCTCGTGCACCGGGCCGGCCTGCTCCGGCGCCCACCGCTCGGTCACCGGCCCCACGACGGTCATCCGCACCTGCCGCGCCCGCTCAGCGGCCAGCGCACTGCCCGCCCCGCGCCGCCCGCCCCCACCGTCGTCCCAACGGGGCCGACCCTGCGAAGGGAGCAACTGCCTGGCTGCGCCCACGGCATCCGGGGGCGAGCCGGGGACGGAGCCGGTGCCATGGCCGGAGCTCTCGCGGCCGGGGACGGAGCCTTTGCCGAGGTCGGCGCCGGTGCCGCGGCCGGAGGGGGCGGTGGCGGGCGACGGCAGTTCCGCGCCGCGGCGGGCGGGGCCCGTGGCACCCGGGGGCAGGGGCGAACCCGTGCCGTCGAGGGGGAGGGCAGGTCGTTGGGGGCCGCCGTTCAGGGGCGGGGTGGCGCCGGGGCGTGGTGTGGTGCCGTGCCAGGGGGCGCCGTGTACTCCGTAGGGGTCGGCGATGCGTCCCGGCGCGGCCGTGCCGCCCGGCGCGCCGGAGTGCGGCGGCCGGGTCGTGCCGTCGGCCCGGTCGGCGCCGGTGTCGCCGTCGGCGGGCGGGCGGGCCCCGGGCAGGGCGGCGCGCCCGCTCTCCCGGGCCTCCTGTACCCGGGCGGCGGCACGGGCACCCGCGCGGTACGCGGCGATCGCCCCGGCGCGTGCGGCACGGATGTCCGCGCCGGTCTCCAGCGGCCGCTGTCCCGTCGAACCGGCCGACCCGGTACCGCCGTTCGCCCCGTTCGCCCCCGCCCCCGGCGCCGGCAGGCCCCCGGCCGCCCGCGCCTGGATCGCGGCCCGGCGCGCGGCCTCGGGATCGGCATCCGCTGAGGGAAGGTCATGCGCTCCGGCCGGACGGTCGGCGGAACCGGCCTGTGTCCCCGCTCCCGCCGCGCCCGGCGCTTCCTGCTCGATGCCGTCGTCCTGGGCCGGCACCGGGTCGTACCCGCACAGCGCCTCCTCCGCGGCGCCGACGGCGAGGCCGGTCAGCATCACCCGGCCGTCCTCGCAGACCAGCACCGTACGAGCGGTGATGTTGCGGTGCACCCAGCCGTGTCCGTGCAGCACCCGCAGCGCCATGAGCACATCGGAGGCGACCTCGGCGGCCCGGTACGGCGACAGCGGCTCCTTCGCGAGCAGCGCAGCCAGCGGGCGCGCGGCCACCAGCTCGCTGACGATCCACAGCGACCCGCCCTCGGCGAACACGTCGAAGACCTGGTCGAGACGCGGATGGTCGGGGATGCGGGCCGCCGCCTGCACGGCCTCGACGGCGCGCCGTACGGCCGGGTCGGCGGGCCGCCGGGTGGCGGTCCGGGCGTCCGGTGTCCGCCGGGCCCCGCGCTCACGCGCCGTGAACCCCTCGGGCAGGCCCTCGGCGTCGAGCACCTCGGCCTCGACGACCTCCGGCAACGGCAGCTGGCGGACGAGCACTTCCTGGCCGCTGTAGGTGTCGAAGGCGCGGGTCTCGGTGAGTTCGTACTCGTCGGAGGGCGGCAGCGGCAGGCGGTAGCGGTCGGCGAGCACCCGACCCGCGTAGTCGTCCACGTTGCCTCCCCCGGCCACCCGGTCGGTCAGATCCGTTCGCCTCGCGACCCGTTTCGCACACGCATCCGGCTGCGTACGGTCCGCAACCATTCACGATACGTGCCGGAGGCAACCCGCATTGAGTGGATGACGGATTCTCATGCCCCAAACCGGCGGCCGGAGCCTACGACTTGGGCTCGAAGGAAGCCGTGAGCGTCTTCCAGGTGTCCTTGCGCAGCGCGCCGTCCCAGTCCGCGGCCTTCGCGGTGTACATCAGCCCGTAGCCGAGATGGCCGTTGACCACGAAACCCCGGTCGATGGTCCGGTAGTCGGTGCCTCCGTCGACGTAGGTGAACTCCCAGTCGGCCGTGTTCCAGCCCCGGTAGTCGACCTTCTCTATGCGGATCTTCCGGTACTGGGGACGCACCATGTAGTGCTCCTGGTTCTCCCAGTCCGCCACCGGATCGTCCTTGGGGCTGCTGGTCGAGCCGATGAGCAGCTTCTGCCCGTCGGGACCGGCGTAGCGGTCGCCGGCATCGTCGGTGGACTTGTACGACCATCCCTTGGGCAGCCCGATCGAGTACCCCTGGCCGCCCTTGTGGGTGGACACCACCGGCGCGCTCCCGCCGCCCTGCGCACCGGACGTGCCGCCGGCGCCGGCGGACGCGCTCGCGTCGACGGCGGTGCCGGAACCGGTGCCGGACGACGAGTTCGTCCCGTCCGTCCGCGCCCCGCCGGCCGTGGCCTTGTCGCCCTTGTCCCGCTTGGCGGACGCACTGGCGCTCGCCGCCGCCCCGGCCCCGCTGCTCTTGCCGCCCTTCTTGCTGTCGTCGCCGCTCAGGGCGAAGGCCAGGACGGTGCCGAGCACCGCGAGAGCGACCACCAAGGCGATGATCACCAGCGTGCGCCTGGGCACCACGTCGGTCAGCGGCGCCCTGGGCACCTGCCGCGGCGGCAGGTCCAGGTCCGGCGGCGGCATCACGGGCCAGCCGGAACTCGGCTTGTTCGTGCTGGAGTTCGGCGTGCCGGAAGAACCGGCCGCGGCGGAAGCCGACCTCGTCTGCCTCCCGACGGATCCGGCGCCCGCCCCGGGGGAGGTCCCGGGCCGCGCCCCACCGGGAGTGGCCGGCCGCGCTCCACCGGGGGTGACCGGCCGCGCTCCACCGGGGGTCCCGGGGCGCGCCGCGCCCGGGGTGGCCGGACGTGCCGCGCCGGGGGTGCCAGGGGGACCCGGGGGACCCGGACGTGCCGCGCCCGAGGCTGCGCCGCCCGCGCCCGTCGCTCCCGCCCCACCCGGTGCGGACTCGTTCCCGCCGTTCTTCGTCCGCGCCGCCGCGGTGGCCGCCCCGGCCGCCTTGCGGACCGAACGCAGCGCGCCGCGCAGCTTCTCGCCGGCCTCCTCGCCCCGCTTGCCCTCGGACGGCTCGGGCTGCACCGGCAGCGGCACCACCCGCGTGGCGTCCATCGGCTCCGGCTCGGGCGCGTGGATCACCGCGTTGAACATGACCCGGGCCCCGGCGTCGTCGAGCCGCTCGGCCGGATCCTTGGTGAGCAAGCCGTAGATGACGTCCCTGAGCGGGCCCGCGTTCTTGGGCTCCTCCAGGGGCTCGGTCATCACCGCGGTCAGCGTGGCGATCGCCGACCCCTTGTCGTACGGCGGCACGCCCTCGACCGCCGCGTACAGCAGGCCGCCGAGCGACCACAGGTCGGCCGCCCGGCCCGGCTTGTGGCCGCGGGCGCGCTCGGGCGAGATGTAGGAGGGGGCGCCGACGAGCATGCCGGTGGAGGTGATGGACGGGTCGCCCTCGACCTGCGCGATGCCGAAGTCGGTGAGCACGACCCGGCCGTCCTCGGCGATCAGCACGTTGGACGGCTTCACGTCCCGGTGCAGGATGCCCTCGCGGTGCGCGGAGCGCAGCACGTCGAGGACGGCGAGGCCCACCTCGGCGGCGCGCCTCGGCTCCAGCACGCCGTCCTCGCGGATGACCTCGGCGAGGGACTTGCCCTCGACCAACTCCATGACGATCCACGGCCGGTCGTCCTCGTCGACCACGTCGAAGACCGTCACCGCGCTGTTGTTGCGGATCCGGGCGATCGCCTTGGCCTCGCGCAGGGTGCGCGTGATCAGGCGCCGCTTCTCCTCCTCGTCGATGTTCGACGGGAACCGCAGCTCCTTGACGGCGACCGTCCGGCCCAGGGTCTCGTCCTCGGCGCGCCAGACCGTGCCCATACCGCCCCGGCCCAGCACGTCTCCCAGCCGGTACCGCCCGGCGAGGAGACGACGCTCGCTCTTGTCCTGACGAGTCCCCTGACGAGAGGTACCCGCCCGCTCCGCCTCCGACATGCGTCCCCTCATACAACCCGCCCTGACAGAGCCTCCATTGTCTCTCACTCGACAAGTGCCCCACGCGCAGGGTGCCCCTGGGCCCGGCCCGCCCGCCGCGCACTGCACACCCCTGTGAATCGGGTGTTCCGCTTACCGGGATGATGAGCCGTAAGACGGGATGATGGACCGTAAGAAGGGAGAAAACGGCACGCCGACGGGCGAGTTCACCGGTGCCCCGGTGCGCTGCCGGTCAGTTGAGCGGCACGATGTCCGGCGCCCCCAGCCTGGCCGCGTCCGCCGTCTGGTCGTCGGGCTGGAGCTGGGACTCCCGCTCGGCCTCCACCCGCTTCTCGTAGTGCTCGACCTCGCGCTCGATCTGGTCCTTGGCCCAGCCGAGGACCGGCGCCATCAGCTCGGCCGCCTCACGGGCGCTGCGGGTGCCCCGGTCGAAGGTCTCGATGGAGATACGGGTGCGGCGGGTGAGGACGTCGTCCAGATGCCGGGCGCCCTCGTGCGAGGCGGCGTACACCACCTCGGCGCGCAGATAGTCGTCGGCGGCCTGCAGCGGCTCGCCCAGGCCGGGGTCGGCGGTGATGAGGTCCAGGACCTCCTCGGCCATGGAGCCGTACCGGTTCAGCAGATGCTCGACGCGGGCCACGTGCAGTCCGGCGCGGGCGGCGATGCGGGCGCGCGCGTTCCACAGCGCCTGGTATCCCTGCGCGCCCAGCAGCGGGGTCTCCTCCGTCACGCAGTCGGCGACCCGCATGTCCAGGCCGTGCACCGCCTCGTCGACCGCGTCCTTCGCCATCACCCGGTACGTCGTGTACTTGCCGCCCGCCACGACCACGAGCCCCGGCGCCGGATGAGCGACCGTGTGCTCGCGGGAGAGCTTGCTGGTGGCGTCGGACTCCCCGGCGAGCAGCGGGCGCAGACCGGCGTACACACCCTGGACGTCGTCGCGGCCGAGCGGCACCGCCAGCACCGAGTTGACGTGTTCCAGCAGGTAGTCGATGTCGGCGCTGGAGGCGGCCGGATGGGCCTTGTCGAGGTCCCAGTCGGTGTCGGTGGTGCCGACGATCCAGTGCCGGCCCCAGGGGATGACGAACAGGACCGACTTCTCGGTGCGCAGGATCAGGCCGGTCGTGGAGTGGATGCGGTCCTTGGGCACGACCAGATGGATGCCCTTGGAGGCGCGGACGTGGAACTGGCCGCGCTCCCCCACCATGGCCTGGGTGTCGTCGGTCCACACACCGGTCGCGTTCACCACCTGCTTGGCGCGGATCTCGTACTCTCCGGCGCCCTCCACGTCCCGCACCCGGGCGCCGACCACCCGCTCGCCCTCGCGCAGGAACCCGGTCACCCGCGCGCGGTTGGCCACCGGCGCGCCGTAGGACGCGGCCGTGCGCACCAGCGTGGCCACGAAGCGGGCGTCGTCCATCTGCGCGTCGTAGTACTGCAGGGCGCCGACCAGGGCGTCCTTCTTCAGGCAGGGGGCGACGCGCAGGGCGTGACGGTGGGTCAGATGGCGGTGCAGGGGCAGGCCCCGGCCATGGCCGCGCGCCATGGACATCGCGTCGTACAGGGCCACGCCCGAACCGGCGTACAGCCGCTCCCAGCCCTTGTGCTGCAGCGGGTAGAGGAACGGCACCGGCTTGACCAGGTGCGGGGCGAGCCGCTCCAGCAGCAGCCCGCGCTCCTTCAGCGCTTCCCGTACGAGGGCGAAGTCGAGCATCTCCAGATAGCGCAGACCGCCGTGGATCAGCTTGCTGGAGCGGCTGGAGGTGCCGGACGCCCAGTCGCGGGCCTCGACCAGAGCGGTGGACAGCCCGCGTGTGACGGCGTCCAGCGCGGTGCCGGCGCCGACGACTCCGCCGCCGATCACCAGCACGTCCAGCTCCCGCTCCGCCATCGCCGCCAGTGCCTCGGCACGCTGCGTCGGCCCCAGAGTCGCTGTCCTCACCGCTGCCTCCCGCTGTCGCAGACCCGTCGCGTCGGCCGCACCCGGTGGGCGAAGCCCGGTTCATCCCCTCCTCATGCCCAAATTCTGACCGGCTTGCCCGACTTCAGCCACCACGGGCTCCCAAGCTGTGGACAACTTGCGCGCAACCCTCGGAAGACACACGAACACAATCACACATAACAGTCATATGTGTACCTAGTCTGACAGGGCACTCGCTCACCCTGTCGACAGCGGTTGCGCATCTGACCCGCTTCGGCTACTGGGAAGGACGGCCCACGCATGCCCGCAGACCTCGCCGTCATCGGACTCGGCCCGCACGGCTTGCCGCTCGCCCAGGCCGCCGTCGCCGCAGGCATCTCCACCCTCGGCTACACCACCGGCCCGGAGGCGGGCTCGCTCAGTCCGGCCGAGCTGCGCCGGATGCACCAGGCCGGCTTCCGGCCCGGCACCGACCCGGCCCAGCTCGGCCGGGTGCGCACCGCGGTGATCTGCGCGTCGACCCCGCGCGGCGCCGACGGCGTACAGGACCTCGGCCAGGTGGAGGCGGCGGCCCGCGCGCTGGCCGAGCAGCTGCGCCCGCACACCACGGTCATCCTGGAGTCGCCGGTGCTGCCCGGCACGACGGAGGGGTTCCTGCGGCCCCTGCTGGAGGAGGGCTCGGGACTGCGTGCCGGCCGCGACTTCCACCTCGCCTACTCGCCCAGCCGGATCGACCCCGGCAACCGCGACCACACGCCCGCCGGCATCCCCAAGGTCATCGGCGGCCTCACTCCCGCCTGCACCGAGTCGGCCGCCGCCTTCTACGGCCGGCTCACCGACAAGGTGGTACGCGCGCGTGGACTGCGCGAGGCGGAGACGGTGCAGCTGCTGGAGACCAACTTCCGGCACGTCAACATCGCGCTCGTCAACGAGATGGCCGTGCTCTGCCATGAGCTGGGTGTCGACGTGTGGGACGTCCTGCGGTGCGCGGAGACCAAGCCGTTCGGCTTCCAGGCGTTCCGGCCGGGGCCGGGGGTGGGCGGGCACGGCGTCCCGCAGGACCTGACCGGCCACGCCACCCGCACCCTGCGGATGGTGGAGCTGGCCCAGCAGGTCAACCACCGTATGCCGCGCTACGTCGTCCAGCGCGCAGCGACCCTCCTCAACGAGCACGGCAAGTCCGCCCGTGGCGCGCGCGTGCTGCTGCTCGGCGTCACCTACAAGCCCGACGTCGCCGACCAGCAGGGCACGCCCGCCCAGGAGATCGCGATCCGGCTGCTGGAGCTGGGTGCCACCCTGAGCTTCCACGACCCGCACGTGGCCTCCTGGAACGTCCTGGACCGCCCGGTTGCGCGCGCGGACGCGCTCTACGACGCCGCCGCCGACGCCGACCTGACGATCCTGCTCCAGAACCACCGGACGTACGACCTGCAGGCGCTGTCGGTAAAGGCCCAACTGCTGCTGGACACCCGCGGAGCCACGCCCATGGGGGCGGCGCACCGGCTCTGAGCCGGGTCACGAACGGAAAACAGCCAGGGGTGTTGCCGTCCCCGGCTGTTAATCTCCCCCGGACCCGCCGCACACGCGTGTGCCGGGGTCTTCCGTTTCCGTCTTCACAGTCGTGCTCCATATCGGGGGGATTTCTGTCATGAGCCAGTCAGCTCCGCCACCGCAGCAGCCGCAGCCCGGTCCGGTCGGCGGCAACCCGTACGCCGAGCAGGCCCCGGCCGGTGCGCCGTACCCGCCGCAGCCGGGCGCCTTCGCCGGCCAGCCGGGTGCCTTCGCCCCGCCGGCGCCGCCCGCGCCGGTCCGGAACAACCTCGTCCTCGGCGTGGTCGCCGCGGTCGTCGCCGCCGTGGCAGCCGCCGCGCTCTACGGCGTCATCATCGGCGCCACCGAGCACGAGATCGGCTACGCGGCCGTCGGCGTCGGCTTCGTCGTCGGTCTCGCCGCCGGCAAGGCGGGCGGCCGCAACCCGGCCCTCCCGGTGATCGCCGCCATCCTCGCGCTCGGCTCGGTGTACCTGGGCCAGCTGGTCGGCGAGGCGATGATCGGCGCCAAGGCGGTGCACGTGGGCTTCAGCGAGGTGTTCTTCCAGCACTTCGACGTGGTCCAGCAGGCGTGGAAGGACGACGCCGACCCGCTGACCTTCCTCTTCTTCGCCATCGCCGCGTTCGCCGCGTTCTCCGGCGCCAAGAAGGCCGCTCAGTAACCGCGCGTCCACAGGAAAGGGCCCGTCCACCGCACCGGTGGACGGGCCCTTTCGGCGTCGTACGGGTCAGCGGCGGTGCTGGCTGTCCGCGACCGTGACCTCGACCCGCTGGAACTCCTTCAGCTCGCTGTAGCCGGTGGTGGCCATGGCGCGGCGCAGGGCACCGAAGAAGTTCATCGAGCCGTCGGGGGTGTGGGACGGGCCGGTGAGGATCTCCTCGACCGTGCCGACCGTGCCGAGGTCGACCTTCTTGCCGCGCGGCAGCTCCTCGTTGACCGCCTCCATGCCCCAGTGGTGGCCCTTGCCGGGCGCGTCCGTGGCGCGGGCCAGCGGGGAGCCCATCATCACCGCGTCGGCGCCGCAGGCGATCGCCTTGGGCAGGTCGCCGGACCAGCCGACACCGCCGTCCGCGATCACGTGCACATAGCGGCCGCCGGACTCGTCCATGTAGTCCCGGCGGGCCGCGGCCACGTCGGCGACGGCCGTGGCCATCGGGACCTGGATGCCCAGCACGTTGCGCGTGGTGTGCGCGGCGCCGCCGCCGAAGCCGACCAGGACGCCGGCCGCGCCGCTGCGCATCAGGTGCAGGGCGGCGGTGTACGTGGCGCAGCCGCCGACGATCACCGGGACGTCCAGCTCGTAGATGAACTGCTTCAGGTTCAGCGGCTCGTGCGAGGACGAGACGTGCTCCGCCGAGACCGTCGTACCGCGGATGACGAAGATGTCCACGCCCGCGTCGACGACCGCCTTGGAGAACTGGGCGGTGCGCTGCGGGGAGAGCGCGGCCGCCGTGACCACGCCGGAGTCGCGCACCTCCTTGATGCGGGCGCCGATCAGCTCCTCCTTGATGGGAGCCGCGTAGATCTCCTGGAGGCGGCGGGTCGCCTGCTCGGCGGGCAGCCCGGCGATCTCATCCAGCAGCGGCTGCGGGTCCTCGTACCGCGTCCACAGGCCTTCGAGGTTGAGCACGCCGAGGCCGCCCAGCTCACCGATACGGATCGCGGTGGCCGGGGAGACGACCGAGTCCATGGGGGCGGCCAGGAACGGCAGCTCGAAGCGGTAGGCGTCGATCTGCCAGGCGATCGAGACCTCCTTCGGGTCCCGCGTACGGCGGCTGGGGACGACGGCGATGTCGTCGAAGGCGTACGCCCGGCGGCCGCGCTTGCCGCGCCCGATCTCGATCTCAGTCACGTCTTGGCCTTTCCCTATGCGTTTCAGCGTCTCCCAGTATCGCCGACCGGTACGACAACGGCGGCCCCGGATACTCCGGAGCCGCCGTCGATCACGCGGCGAAGGGCCTCACGCGCGCGTGCACGTCACTTCTTGCTGCTGTAGTTCGGTGCCTCGACCGTCATCTGGATGTCGTGCGGGTGGCTCTCCTTCAGGCCCGCCGAGGTGATCCGCACGAAGCGGCCGTTCTCCTGCAGCTCGGGGACCGTCCTGCCGCCGACGTAGAACATCGACTGGCGCAGGCCGCCGACCAGCTGGTGGACGACGGAGCCCAGCGGGCCGCGGTAGGGCACCTGGCCCTCGATGCCCTCGGGGATCAGCTGCTCGTCGGAGGCGACGCCCTCCTGGAAGTAGCGGTCCTTGGAGAAGGACTTGCGGTCGCCGCGGGTCTGCATGGCGGCGAGCGAGCCCATGCCGCGGTACGACTTGAACTGCTTGCCGTTGATGAACAGCAGCTCGCCCGGGGACTCCTCGCAGCCCGCGAGCAGCGAGCCGAGCATCACCGTGTCGGCGCCCGCGACCAGCGCCTTGGCGATGTCGCCGGAGTACTGCAGACCGCCGTCGCCGATCACCGGGACACCGGCGGCCCTGGCGGCGAGCGCGGCCTCGTAGATCGCGGTGACCTGCGGGACGCCGACACCGGCGACCACGCGGGTCGTGCAGATGGAGCCGGGGCCGACACCGACCTTGATGCCGTCGGCGCCCGCGTCGACCAGGGCCTGGGCGCCGTCGCGCGTGGCGACGTTGCCGCCGATGACGTCGACGCCCGACGAGTTCGACTTGATCTTGGCGATCATGTCGCCGACCAGGCGGGAGTGGCCGTGCGCGGTGTCCACGACGATGAAGTCGACACCGGCCTCGATCAGGGCCTGGGCACGCTCGAAGGAGTCACCGGCCACGCCGACCGCCGCGCCGACCAGCAGGCGGCCCTCGGAGTCCTTGGCGGCGTTCGGGTACTGCTCCGCCTTGACGAAGTCCTTGACCGTGATCAGGCCCTTGAGGACACCCTTGTCGTCGACGAGCGGCAGCTTCTCGATCTTGTGCTTGCGCAGCAGCTCCATGGCCTCGGCGCCGGAGGTGCCGACCTTGGCGGTGACCAGCGGCATCGGGGTCATGACCTCGTGCACCCGGCGGCTGCGGTCGCTCTCGAAGGCCATGTCACGGTTGGTGACGATGCCGAGGAGCTTCTTGTCGCCGTCGGTCACCGGGACGCCGCTGATGCGGAACCTGGCGCACAGCGCGTCGGCCTCGGCGAGCGTGGCCTCCGGGTGGATGGTGATGGGGTCGGTGACCATGCCGGACTCGGAGCGCTTCACCAGGTCGACCTGGTTGGCCTGGTCCTCGATGGACAGGTTGCGGTGCAGCACGCCCACACCGCCCTGGCGGGCCATCGCGATCGCCATGCGGGACTCGGTCACCTTGTCCATGGCGGCGGACAGCAGCGGGATGTTGACCCGCACGTTCTTGGAGACGTACGAGGCGGTGTCGATCTCGTCGGGTGCCATGTCCGACGCGCCCGGCAGCAGCAGCACGTCGTCGTAGGTCAGCCCGAGTGTCGCGAATTTACCGGGCACTCCGTCGACGTTGGCAGTCATGACACCTTCCCCAAATGGCCTTGATCGGTGCGGATGTCCATGCTAACGGGAAGCATCGCTAGCAAATTCCACGGTACGAGGTTGCTTCAGGCTTCGTATGTTCGTACGGAAACGGAAGCGCGCCCGTTCACCGGAGGGAGCTGCGAAGGCTCCACGTAAGGGGGTTCGTAAGGGGATTACTGTTCGGCGAGCGCGCGCAGGCGGCTCAGTGCCCGGTGCTGGGCGACCCGGACGGCGCCGGGTGACATTCCCAACATCTGCCCCGTCTCCTCCGCGGTCAAGCCCACGGCGATACGCAGCAGAAGCAGCTCGCGCTGGTTCTCGGGGAGGTTGGCCAGCAGCTTCTTGGCCCACTCGGCGTCGCTGCTGAGCAGGGCGCGCTCCTCGGGGCCGAGGGAGTCGTCGGGCCGCTCCGGCATCTCGTCCGAGGGCACCGCCGTGGAGCCCGGGTGGCGCATGGCGGCGCGCTGCAGGTCGGCGACCTTGTGGGAGGCGATGGCGAAGACGAACGCCTCGAAGGGGCGGCCGGTGTCGCGGTAGCGGGGCAGCGCGAGGAGGACCGCGACGCAGACCTCCTGGGCGAGGTCCTCGACGAAATGGCGGGCGTCGCCGGGAAGCCGGGACAGCCGGGTGCGGCAGTAGCGCAGGGCCAGCGGATGGACATGCGCGAGCAGATCGTGCGTGGCCTGCGCGTCCCCGTCGACGGCACGATGCACGAGCGCACCGATCGCCCCTTGGGCCGTGCCCGCCTCGTCGTCGCGCATCGGTCCATGGTGCCTTGCGGCCGTCCGGTCCGTCGCATCGTGCTGGTGGTTGTGCACCGAAGCGTTATGAGCAGGTGCGCCGGCACTCATCCCCTGCGCCCTCCCCTTCACCTCGATCGACTCGTCCCCGAGAGACTCCACATCTCAAGGATGCGGCATCCGCGCCGAAACGAGCAGCGCGCGTCCGGTGGGCCGCCTTGCACAGCGCCCGCCGAAGCGTCCGACGGAGTCGTACGCCAGAGGCGCGAACAGCCCTCCCGCGGGCGGCCCGGCGCCTCTCGCGCGGCGCCGACCACGGGTGTTCATCAAGTGGATCTCCGTGCCCGGGTGCGACCGGCCACCCGGGCGACGGGCTGTCGCACGGCTCCATGAGTGTGACCGGGTCCACCCCTCGACGCCGCGTCACAGCCGCGTCCCCGGGCAACCGGAACACCCGTCAAGGCATTTCACCGACACCCGTCCTCCTGGGCCGACGAGTCCGGGACCGACGAGTCCTGGGCCGACGGGGATGCGCCGGTACGACGCCCGGGCCGGGGCAGGCGTACGACGCCCCTCGCGCACGCCGCCGGGCACACCGAGGCGCCCCCGGAGCCGCAGGGCGCCCGCGTACGCCCGGCGCACGGCCATGGCAGACCGACACACCACCACCGGGCCACGCCGGCACACCCGCGAAGCCGCGGGGCACCCTCGGCCGTCTCGCAAGGCACGTCGAGACGCCGCCGGAGCCGAGGGGCGCGCTCGTCCGGACCGTGCCCCCGTCGCCCGCGCCGGGCCGGGGCCCGGCCCGGCGGTCCGGAGTCCGGCGCCGTGGCTTGAGCGTGTCGTGGGGCGTGGTCGCAGACGGCCCGGACGCCCCGTGGGGCGTGCCGGGTCTGCTTCCCCGGGGTGTTCGGGCGCCGCCGGGGCGCTCGGCTGCTGCCAGGGGAGGCGGACCCCCGTCCGGCTCCCGGGACCATGCCCGGTGGCGGCCGGCTCCGCCCGCCCCGCAGGGCTGGGCACTGCCTACCGGACCAGTCCCCAGCGGAAGCCGAGCGCCACGGCGTGGGCCCGGTCCGAGGCGCCGAGCTTCTTGAACAGGCGCCGCGCGTGCGTCTTGACGGTGTCCTCGGAGAGGAACAGCTCGCGGCCGATCTCGGCGTTGGAGCGGCCGTGGCTCATGCCCTCCAGGACCTGGATCTCACGCGCGGTGAGCGTGGGCGCGGCGCCCATCTCGGCCGAGCGGAGCCGGCGCGGCGCCAGCCGCCAGGTCGGGTCGGCGAGGGCCTGCGTCACCGTGGCGCGCAGCTCCGCGCGCGAGGCGTCCTTGTGCAGGTAGCCCCGGGCGCCGGCGGCGACCGCGAGGGCCACGCCGTCGAGGTCCTCGGCGACGGTGAGCATGATGATGCGTGCGCCGGGGTCGGCGGACAGCAGACGCCGCACGGTTTCCACGCCGCCCAGGCCGGGCATGCGCACATCCATCAGGATGAGGTCGGAACGGTCGGCGCCCCAGCGGCGGAGGACTTCCTCGCCGTTGGCCGCCGTCGTCACGCGCTCGACGCCGGGCACGGTCGCCACCGCGCGGCGGAGCGCTTCTCGGGCAAGCGGGGAGTCGTCGCAGACGAGGACGGATGTCATGACCGCCCTCCGCAGCTGATGCGCGTCACCTTGAGCCTCCAGGCTGGTACGGAATCGTCACCTGTGCGGTCGACCGCCTCGGACGCCTGCCCGAGCGCTTGTGTTTTCAACCGCCTCCGCACTCTCAACGACGGTCACTCGAAAGAGTTACGGGGCTACATGCCGTCTTCGGCACTCTACGTGAGGGGCTCGACACGGTGCAGACATGGACCACAGACCCTCAACTTTTCATCACAACTATGCCCCATTTAGCCGCTTTTCTTCCCGTTTCGTGGTGTCCGAGGCTAGATTGCCAATGAGTCATATTTTCATCTTCTTAGACCGGAGATGTACGGTCGTTGGCACCGTATCCGCTCAGAACGGCTACAAGGGGTCACGTAATGGCAGATTTCTCCCGCCTTCCCGGACCGAACGCGGACCTGTGGGACTGGCAGTTGCTGGCTGCCTGCCGCGGCGTGGACAGCTCGCTCTTCTTCCACCCCGAGGGCGAGCGCGGGGCGGCTCGGAGCGCTCGCGAGAACTCGGCCAAGGAGGTCTGCATGAGGTGCCCTGTGCGCGCGGAGTGCGCGGCGCACGCGCTGGCGGTACGCGAGCCGTACGGCGTGTGGGGCGGCCTGACCGAGGACGAGCGCGAGGAGCTGATGGGGCGTGCACGCAACCGCCTGGTGACGGCCTCGGCCACCGGCGCCGACACCGCCCCCAACCACTGAAGGAACGTTTCTGCAACTTATCCGCACCGGGCACGCGCACGCGTGCCCTCGCGTTGCGGGTCCCGCCGCCTAGGCGCGACCGGCCGCCCGGGCCAGTTGCTCCAGCGTCGCCGCCACGGCCGGCACCTGTGCCAGATCGGGCAGGGTGAGGGCGACGATCTCGCGGCGCACCGCCGGTTCCAGCCGTACCGCGCGCACCCCCCTGGGCCGTACCGACTCCACCGCCAGCTGGGGCAGTACGGCGACCCCCAGGCCCGCGCCGACCAGGCCGACCACCGCCGGGTAGTCGTCCGTGGCGAAGTCGATGCGCGGGGCGAAACCGGCTCCCTCGCACACCTCGACCAGCTGGCCGCGACAGCGCGGGCAGCCCGCGATCCAGGGCTCCTGGGCCAGCTCGCCGATGGCCACGGCCTCCGCGCGCGCGAGGCGGTGCCGCTCGGGCACCAGGGCGACCAGACGGTCGGTCAGCAGCGGCCGGACCACCAGGTCGTCCCAGTCCTCGGCGACCGCCGCCCCCTCGTAGCGGAAGGCGAGGGCCAGGTCGCAGTCGCCTTCGCGCAGCAGCTCCACGGACTTCGGCGGCTCGGCCTCCTCCAGGGAGACACGGGTGCCGGGGTGGGCGGCGCGCAGGGCGGCCAGGGCGGTGGGGACCAGGGTGGAGCTGCCGCTGGGGAAGGAGACCAGCCGCACCCGGCCGGCGCGCAGGCCCGCGATGGCGGCGACCTCCTCCTCGGCCGCGGTGAGCCCGGCGAGGATGCCGGAGGCGTGCCTGACCAGGGCTTCCCCGGCCTGGGTCAGCCGCATCTCGCGGCCGTTGCGGACCAGCAGCGGGGTACCGACGGAGGTCTCCAGGGCCTTCATCTGCTGGCTGACGGCGGGTTGGGTGCAGCCCAGTTCGCGCCCCGCCGCGGAGAAGGAACCGGTGGCGGCGACGGCGCGCAGGACGCGGAGATGACGGGCCTCGATCACCCTTCGAGCATAAGGGGTACTTGGAGATGGCGCGCGATATTCGCTCGACGCTTTGAGGCGTGGTGCCGTACCGTGCGGACATGAAGCTTCTCTCGGTCAATCTGGGCCGGCCCCGGGCTGTGCCGTACACGGACCAGTCACAGGGTGTGACGGGCATCGACAAGAAGCCGGTCGACGGACCGGTGCGGGTGACCGCGCCGGGCCCCAAGGGCGTGGGCGCGAGCGGGCTGGCCGGCGACGCGGTGTGCGAGCTGCGGCACCACGGCGGCAACGACCAGGCGGTGTACGCCTACGCGCGCGAGGACCTCGACGACTGGGAGCGCGAACTCGGCAGATCGTTGGCCAATGGCTGCTTCGGAGAGAACCTGACGACGGACGGTCTGGACCTCTCCGGGGCGCTGATCGGTGAGCGCTGGCGGATCGGTGCCGAGGTGGTTCTGGAGGTGACCTCGGGCCGGATCCCGTGCCGCACGTTCCAGGGCCATCTGGGCGAGCGCGGCTGGGTCAAGAGATTCACGCAGAAGGGCGCAACGGGTGCCTACCTCCGGGTGATCGAACCGGGCCAGGTGCGCGCGGGCGACCCAATCGAGATCGTGCACCGGCCGGACCACGGGGTGACGGCGGCGCTGCAGTTCCGCGCGGTCACCACCGAACGGGAACTGCTGCCGCGGCTCCTCGTGGCGGGCGAGGCGCTGCACGCGGAGACGCTGGCGGCGGCGCGCAAGTACGTGGCCCAGCAGGAGAGCTGAAGAACCGTCGGCCGAGCCGCCGCCGAGCCTGACCGGCAGCGGACGCGCTCGCTCCGGGCCGGTCCCCGGGTCACTACCCTTGGGCCATGACAACGGCTCTGATTACGGGATCGACCGCGGGGATCGGCGCCGCGTTCGCGCGACGGCTGGCGGCTGACGGGCATGACCTCATCCTGGTGGCACGGGACACCCGGCGGCTGCGCGAGCAGGCGACCGAACTGCACGACCGGCACGGCATCGAGGTGGAGGTGCTGACCGCCGACCTCGCCGAGGACAAGGGCATCGAGACGGTCGCCGACCGCCTCGGCGACCGGAAGAACCCGGTCGACCTGCTGATCAACAACGCCGGCTTCGGCAACAAGGGCCGCTATCTCGACGTGGCCATGGCCGACGAGCTGAAGATGCTCAAAGTGCACTGCGAGGCGGTGCTCCGGCTGACCTCGGCGGCGGCCGAGGCGATGCGCGAGCGCGGCCGGGGCGGGATCGTCAACGTCGCCTCCGTGGCCGCCTTCGTGCCGCGGGGCACCTATGGCGCCTCCAAGGCGTGGGTCGTGCAGTTCACGCAGGGCGCGGCCAAGGACCTGGCGGGCAGCGGCGTCCGGCTGATGGCGTTGTGCCCCGGCTTCGTGCGCACCGAGTTCCACCAGCGGGCCGGGATGGGCACGGACAACATCCCGGGCTGGATGTGGCTGGACGCCGACAAGCTGGTCGCGTCGGCCCTGTCCGATCTGGCGCACGGCAAGTCGCTGTCCATCCCCGACCCCCGCTACAAGGCGCTGATGGGCCTGGTGAAGGTCACCCCGCGCGGGCTGCTGGGCGGCATCTCCTCGCGGACGGGGCGCAAGTACGGGCCGCAGTAGCGGACAGGTGGCGCTGCCGTCCCGGTGCGAAAATGAGGGTGGACAACCGGGCCAGGGGGGCCGGGAGGCGGCGTCATGACCTTCGTGCAGCTCATCGAGTGCAGGACGAGCCGGCTGGACGAGATGAACCGGCTGATGGACGACTGGGTCGAGCAGACCAAGGGGAAGCGGACGGCGACGCACGCGCTGGTCGGCAAGGACCGTTCGGACGCGTCGCACATCGTGGAAGTGGTGGAGTTCCCGTCCTACGAGGAGGCGATGCGGAACTCGAACCTCCCGGAGACCGACCGGATCTTCCAGGGATTGGTCGCCCTGTGCGACGAGATGCCGACGTTCATCGACCTGGACGTCGTACGGGACGATCGGCTGGCCGAGGACACCGTGCGCAGGTTCTTCTCGGTGCTCGCGGCTCCGGGCGAACTCGCCCCGCTCAACGACCTTCTCGACGAGGACATCCACAGCCATGACCCGGTGAATCCGCAGGACACCCTCGGGCTGGACAACCTGCGTGCCGAGGTCCGGATGTGGCGCGGCGGCTTCGACTTCGCCTTCACCGTTGAGGACCTCCTCGCCCAGGGCGACCGGGCCTGCGCGCGCTGGACGTGGAACGCCACGCACAGGGGCGACTTCCTGGGGATCGCGCCCACCGGCCGGAAGGTCACCATGACCGGGTCGACGATGTTCCGGTTCGCCGACAACGGCAAGATCGCCGAGCTGTGGTGGCAGCATGACCAGCTGGGGCTGATGCAACAGCTGGGCGCGTTGGACGAGTTGGAGTCGTAGGGCGCTTCCCGGACGGCCTCTTCGTGCGGCCGGCAGCGCGAAGGCCCGGCTCCCCGTGGCGGGGTGCCGGGCCTTCGAACGAGCGTCAGGCTCAGTGGGCGTGGCCGTGGCCGTGGCCCGCGGCGGCCGGCTCGTCGTCTTCCTTCTTCTCGACGACCAGGGTCTCGGTCGTGAGCAGCAGGGAGGCGATGGAGGCGGCGTTCTCCAGGGCGGAGCGGGTGACCTTCACCGGGTCGATGACGCCGGCCTTGACCAGGTCGCCGTACTCACCGGTGGCGGCGTTGTAGCCCTGGCCCTTCTCCAGGTCCTTGACCTTGGAGACGATGACGTAGCCCTCCTGGCCGGCGTTCTCACCGATCCAGCGCAGCGGCTCGACGACCGCGTTGCGGACGACCGAGACACCGGTGGCCTCGTCGCCGGACTTGTCGAGGTTGCCCTCGAGGACCTTGGAGGCGTGCACCAGAGCGGAGCCACCACCGGAGACGATGCCCTCCTCGACCGCGGCGCGGGTCGCGGAGATGGCGTCCTCCAGACGGTGCTTCTTCTCCTTCAGCTCCACCTCGGTGGCGGCGCCGACCTTGATCACGCACACGCCGCCGGCCAGCTTCGCGAGGCGCTCCTGGAGCTTCTCGCGGTCCCAGTCGGAGTCGGTGTTCTCGATCTCGGCCTTGATCTGCGCGACGCGGCCCGTCAGGTCCTCCTGCTTGCCGGCACCCTCGACGATCGTGGTGTCGTCCTTGGTGACGGTGACGCGGCGGGCGGAGCCGAGCACGTCGATGCCGACCTGGTCGAGCTTGAGGCCGACCTCCTCGGAGATGACCGTGGCGCCGGTGAGGATCGCCATGTCCTGCAGCATCGCCTTGCGGCGGTCGCCGAAGCCGGGGGCCTTCACCGCGACGGCGTTGAAGGTGCCGCGGATCTTGTTGACGACCAGGGTCGACAGGGCCTCGCCCTCGACGTCCTCGGCGATGATCAGCAGCGGCTTGGAGGAGCCGGCCTGGACGACCTTCTCCAGCAGCGGCAGCAGGTCCTGGATGGAGGAGACCTTGCCCTGGTTGATGAGGATGTAGGGGTCCTCCAGGACGGCCTCCATGCGCTCCTGGTCCGTCACGAAGTACGGCGACAGGTAGCCCTTGTCGAAGGCCATGCCCTCGGTGAAGTCCAGCTCCAGACCGAAGGTGTTGGACTCCTCGACGGTGATGACACCGTCCTTGCCGACCTTGTCCATCGCCTCGGCGATCAGCTCGCCGACCTGCTGGTCCTGGGCGGACAGCGCGGCGACGGCGGCGATGTCGGACTTCTCGTCGATCGGGCGGGCCGACGCGAGCAGCTCCGCGGAGACGGCGGCGACCGCGGCGTCGATGCCCTTCTTCAGGGCGGCCGGGGAGGCACCGGCGGCGACGTTCTTCAGGCCCTCGCGCACCAGCGCCTGGGCGAGCACGGTGGCGGTGGTGGTGCCGTCACCCGCGATGTCGTTGGTCTTGGTCGCCACCTCCTTCACCAGCTGCGCACCGAGGTTCTCGTACGGGTCCTCGATCTCGACCTCGCGGGCGATCGTGACACCGTCGTTGGTGATGGTGGGGGCGCCGAACTTCTTGTCGATGACGACGTTGCGGCCCTTGGGGCCGATCGTCACCTTCACCGTGTCGGCCAGCTTGTTGACGCCGCGCTCAAGGGCGCGACGGGCGTCCTCGTCGAACTTCAGAATCTTCGCCATGACAGCGGAAGCCCTCTCGGAAATCTATTGGGTGTAAAGACAACTGCGCCCCGGACGCCCGGCTTCGTTATCGGTCGCGGGGGCCAGGGGCGCAGCTCAAGAGCAAATGGAATGCTCGAGGTGATTACTTCTCGATGATCGCGAGCACGTCGCGAGCCGAGAGGACGAGGTACTCCTCGCCGTTGTACTTCACCTCGGTGCCGCCGTACTTGCTGTACAGGACGACGTCGCCGACCTTGACGTCGAGCGGAAGGCGCTCGCCGTTCTCGAAGCGGCCCGGACCCACGGCGAGGACGGCGCCCTCCTGGGGCTTCTCCTTCGCGGTGTCCGGGATGACCAGGCCAGAGGCGGTGGTCTGCTCGGCGTCGAGCGGCTGGACCACGATCCGGTCCTCGAGCGGCTTGATGGCAACCTTGGAGCTGGTGGTCGTCACGATCCGACCTCCCCCTTCGGAGATCTCACGGGGTTAACTGTCTGAGGTGGCGACCAGGTGGATCCGTCGTCGCGGGTGCCGGACCTGCCCGTCGCGTTTGTTGGCACTCTCCAGGGGGGAGTGCCAGAGCCGAGACTATGACCGCGATTAGCACTCGGTCAAGCGGAGTGCCAATGCCGTGCGGCGCGTCGGCGGAAGACGGGGCGCGCCGGGTGCCTGATGGGCCGGTGTGCCGGGTGCCTGATGGGCCAGTGTTCGGCCCGCCGTCCCTGGGGGCTGCCGCCCCCGGACCCCCGCTTCGGCCTCAACGGCCTCGTCCTCGAACGCCGGACGGGCTGCCTCTACCGGCCCTCGCTGAAACGCTGCCCGGCATAGAGCTACAGGTAGTCCTCCAACCGGCCCACCGTCAGCCCGCGCTGCTGGACCCTGCGCAGAGCCCGGGTCGTGCGTTGCAGCAGGCTTCGGCCCGTCGTCTCGTCCGGGCCCACCAGGATGATGTCGCCGGGGCGCAGCTGGTGTTCGCCGCGGAGGTAGACGAGGTCGGTCGGGGTCATCGCGGCGCGCCACAGGACGACCGTGGAGATACCGCAGTCGGCCGCCGCGCGCAGGGTGGTGGTGTCGTACGCGGCGTACGGCGGGCGGAAGAGGCGGGGGCGCAGGCCGAAGCGGGACCTGAGCCTGGCCTGCTGGCCGCAGATCTCGGCGCGCTGAGCGGCGTACGGCAGTCCGGCCAGCGCGCGATGGTCGAGGGTGTGGTTCTGGATGCCCGCGCCCAGCCGGTGCAGCCGGGCGAAGTGGCCGTAGCCGGGGCCGGTGGCGCTGTCGGTGAGGAACATGCTGACCGGCAGCCGGAGTTCGCGGACCATGTCGACGAACCGGGGGTCCCGCTCGGCGCCGTCGTCATAGGTGAGGAAGACGACACGGTCGCGGGTGGGGACGTGGTCGACGACGCGGGGCAGGGCGCGGCCCCCGGTCTGCGGGGCGAGGGCAAGGGAGCGGGCGGCGGGCCGGGGCGGACGGGCGAGCGGCTCGGTCAGGCCCCAGCGGCGGTAGCTCCGGTCGGGGGCGGGGCCGTGCGGGCGTACGCCCTCGGCGGCCTTCTTGCCGAGGCGTTCGATGGGGTCGACGGACTGGGCACAGCCGGTGAGGAGGAGGGCCGAGGCGAGCAGCGCGGCCAGGGAACGGCACGGGCGGCAGCCGTGACCGGCCTTCGCGTGCCGCGCCCGCGGGCTCCTCCCCGGCCTCACAGGTAGTCCTCCAGGCGGGCCACGGCGTAGCCCTCGCGTGTGATCTTGTTCAGGAAGCGGCGCATGTCGTCGATCATCGTGCCGTTCCAGTCGGAGCGGCCACGGAAGTGGGTGAGGACGATGTCGCCGCGGCGCATCTTCTGGTCGTCCTCGCGGTACTCCCAGTGGTCGACGTAGACCTCTTCGTTCCAGATCGGCGCGTACTTGATGCCGCAGGACTTGGCGGCGCGCAGGGTGTCCTCGTTGTAGTTGCCGTAGGGCGGGCGGAAGACCGTCGGGCGCTTGCCGAACTGCTTCTCCATGATGTCCTGCATGTCGCAGATCTCGGTCTTCTGCTCCTCGTAGGACAGCCCCGGCAGGTAGGGGTGGTGCAGGGTGTGGTTGTCGAGGGTGTGGCCGAGGGACTGCATCTTGCGGAAGTACCCGTAGTCGTCCTCGATCAGGTAGTTGCTGAGGAACGCGGTGTAGGGGATCTTCAGGTCCTCCATCATCCGCAGGAACCTGGGGTCCTTCTCCGAGCCGTCGTCGATGGTGAGGAAGACGATCTTCTGCTTGGTGGGGATCGTGGTGAAGACCGGAGGCAGGTCCCAGTCGTCCTCCTGGTGGTCCACCTCGAAGCCGCGCCGGGTGGTGATCCTCGGCTTCTTCTCAGGCGGCGGCGGAGGCGTCAGCGGCACCCGGTCGAGTCCCCAGTGCTTGGCGGCGGCGACCAGGCGGGCGTGCTCGGCGGCCTGGCGGGCCTGCGGGCTCGGGGCATGCGCGGGGCCGCCCGACCCGGGGGCGGAGCGGGTACCGGTGGGGCCGGCGCAGCCGGAGAGGAGAGCGGCCGAGGCCAGTGCGACGGCTCCGCAGCCCCGAGCCAGACGCCCGAAAAGGGACGATCTTTTATCGTTTTCATAGTTTTGTACGACTGCTCGCATGGTGTCGGATCCTCCCAGCCCGGACCCCGGCGCCCGGGCCGACGCCGCCGCCGGAAGGCGCACGATCCACCGACTGGCCCACAATGACCCGGTGAACGACCTCGCTCTGCTTCTCACCCCCGAAGGCCGCGCCCTCCTCGACCAGGTCCGCGACACCGCCCCGGCCGACGAACTCGCCGTCGCCACCCGGCTGCGCCGCGACCACCCCGCCGAACTGGTCTCGGCCGCGCTCGGCCAGGCCCGGCTGCGGCAGCGGGCGGCGGCGAAGTTCGCGGCGGCGGACGCGGCGCGGATGTTCTTCACGCCGAACGGGGTCGAGCAGTCGACGCGGACCACCGTCGCGACCTACCGCGCGGAGCGGCTCAAGGGCCTCGGTGTCACCTCGGTGGCCGACCTGTGCTGCGGGATCGGTGGGGACGCGATCGCGCTCGCCCGGGCCGGGATCCGGGTGCTCGCCGTGGACCGGGATCCGCTGACGGCCGCCGTGGCGCGGGCGAACACCGAGGCGCTCGGGCTGGACGCGCTGATCGAGGTGCGGGAGGCCGACGTCACGGAGGTGGAGACGGAAGGGTACGACGCGGTCTTCGTGGACCCGGCGCGCCGAGGGGGACGGTCCGGAGGGGCCGCGCGATGGGGGTCCCCCCAGGCTTTCGGCGCTGGGGGAGCGTCGGCGAGGGGTGGCGGTCGGGCGACGGGCGGGAGGATCTTCGATCCCGAGGCCTACTCCCCTCCCCTGTCCTGGGCGGTCGGGGCCGCCCGCAGGGCACCGCACGCGGCGCTGAAGGTGGCGCCCGGCATTCCGCACGAGGCCGTGCCCGCCGATGCCGAGGCCGAGTGGATCTCGGACGGCGGGGACGTGAAGGAGGCAGTGGTGTGGTTCGGGACGGGGGCGCCGGGCGCGGTACGCGCCACGCTGCTGCCCGGCCCGCGCACGCTCCTCGGCAGGCAGCTGCCCGATCCCCCGGTCCGGCCCGTCGGGCGGTACCTGTACGAGCCCGACGGTGCCGTCATCCGCGCCCATCTGGTCGCCGAGGTGGCCGAGGAGGTCGGCGGCGGCCTGATCGACGCGACCATCGCGTACGTCACCGCCGACGGGCTGCGGCCCACCCCGTACGCCTCCGCCTACGAGATCACCGACCAACTCCCCTTCAACGTCAAGAAGTTGAAGGCCCTGCTGCGCGAGCGCGAGGTCGGCACGCTGACCGTGAAGAAGCGCGGCTCGGCGGTCGAACCGGAGGAGCTGCGCAAGAAGGTCAAGCCGCAGGGACCGAACGCGGCGACCGTGTTCCTCACCCGGGTCGCGGGAGCCCCCACGATGCTCGTGGGGCGCCCCGTCTAGGGCCTGTCCGGCAGTTCGCCCGCCCGGCGTCGCAGGAGTTCGCGTTCCTTCTCGTTGCGGGCCAAGGTGGCCGCCCGCTCGAACTCCGCGCGCGCCTCCGCGGTGCGCCCGAGCCGGGCCAGCAGGTCGGCGCGGACGCTGGGCAGCAGGTGGTAGTCGCGCAGGGCGGGCTCGGCGGCCAGGGCGTCCACCAGCTCCAGGCCCTCGGCCGGGCCGTCGGCCATCGACACGGCGACCGCGCGGTTCAGTTCGACCACCGGGGACGGGGCGCGGGCGGCCAGCAAGCCGTACAGGGTGGCGATGGCGCGCCAGTCGGTCTCCTCGTAGGTGTAGGCGTGCGCGTGGCAGGCGGCGATCGCCGCCTGCAGGGCGTACGGGCCCGGGGCCCCTGTCGCCGTGGCGTCGGCGCGGTCGAGGGCGCGGATGCCGCGGGCGATGAGCATGCGGTTCCAGCGGCGGCGGTTCTGGTCCTTGAGGAGGACGGGCTCGCCGTCGGGGCCGGTACGGGCGGCCGTGCGGGACGCCTGGAACTCCAGCAGCGAGGTCAGGGCGTGCACCTCCGGTTCCTTGGGCATCAGCCCGGTAAGGACGCGGGCCAGGCGCAGCGCGTCCTCGCACAGGCCGGGACGCAGCAGATCGTCGCCGGTGGTCGCGGCGTACCCCTCGTTGAAGATCAGGTAGATGACGTCCAGGACCGAGCCGAGGCGGGCCTCGCGGCCGGGGCCGCAGGGCACCTCGAAGGCGACGTTCTTCTTCGCCAGGGTGCGTTTGGCGCGGACGATGCGCTGGGCGATCGTCGGCTCCGGGACTAGGTAGGCGCGGGCGATCTCGGCCGTGCTCAGACCGCCGAGCAGCCGCAGGGTGAGCGCCGTGCGGGCCTCGGCGGACAGCACCGGGTGGCAGGTGGTGAAGACGAGCCGCAGCAGGTCGTCGTCGATGTCGTCCGGGTCGGCGGGCTCCTGAGGAGCGGCCGTGGTCGTGAGGTCCCGGCCGATCTCGGCGAGCTTGCGGGCGTAGGCCTCGCGGCGCCGGATCAGGTCGACGGCACGGTGCCGGGCGGTGGCCATGAGCCAGGCGCCGGGGTTGTCGGGCACGCCGTCGCGGGGCCACCGCTCCAGGGCGGCGACCAGCGCGTCCTGGGCCAGTTCCTCGGCGATGCCGACGTCCCGGACGATCCGGGCGACACCGGCGACGACGCGGGGCGACTCCAGGCGGAAGACGGTCTCGATGGCGCGGGCGGCGGCGGGATCGGAGGCGGTGGCCTCCGCGGCGGCGGCATCGGGGGCGGCGAGAGCGGCAGGGGCGTGCGGTGGCGCGGTGGGCTGTGGTTCCACAGCCCACCATGCAACACCCCCGGAGGCCACGGTGCCAGCGAAGACTCAGCCCTCGGCGATCTCGCGGACCTCGCAGCTCACGTTCCAGTAGTCCTCGTGGACCTGGAGGAACCGCTTGGTCCACTCCAGCGCCTCGGCCTTGTCCTTGCACTGCATGATCGCGTAGCCGCCGATGACCTCCTTGGACTCGGTGAACGGCCCGTCGGTGACGGAGATCCTGCCGCCCTGCCAGCGCACCGTGGTGCCCTGCGCGGACGGCGTCAGCCCGGCGGTGTCGAGCATCACGCCGGCCTTGGTGATCTCCTCGATCAGCTGGCCCATCCGCTGCATCAGCTCCTCGCTGGGGCCCTCGGCGGGGGCGGAGGACTCGTCGATGTGCACGATCGACAGATAGCGGGGCATGGTGACTCCTTCGGTCGGGCGGCGGGGCCGTTCCCCGGCCGCTCACCCCGTGCGTCGAACGGGAGACACCCGGATCGACACCCTCACCGGAAAAATCTCGCGGATTTTTTTCCGGTGAGGGTGACGAGGGTGTCGCGCGGGATGCTGACGACGGTGGCCCGACGCTCTTGATGCTGTGGTCGTCTCATGCTCCGCCCAGCGCCTCGGCGATGCCGTGGTACGCCGGTTTCGGCCGGTAGTTCTCGTCGTACGGGGTCGCCGCCCCGTAGCCGGGGAAGGTGCCCTGCACCCAGGAGTCGGCGTCGGTGAAGCCCCACACCGTGACGCCCACGCACCGGGTCACGGCCGCGCACGCGGCCACCACGGACCTGAAGTCGGCCTTCTGCAGGGCGAGTTTCGTACTGTCGGCGGGCAGCTGCATGCGGACGTCCAGCTCGGTGATCGCCACGTCCACGCCGAGGTCGGCGAAGCGCTGGATGTTCTGCTGGAGCGTGGCGGGCACCTGGCCGAGGGTCAGATGGGCCTGCAGGCCGACGCCGCCGATCGGGACGCCCCGCGCCTTCAGCGACTTGACCAGGCGGTACAGGGCGTCGGACTTCGCGTTCACACCCTCGACGTTGTAGTCGTTGATGTACAGCCTGGCGTCCGGGTCGGCCGCGTGGGCCCAGGTCAGGGCGTCGGCGACATAGCCGGGGCCGAGTCCCTTGTACCAGATCGTCGAGCGGTAGCCGCCTGCGTCGTCGAAGGGTTCGTTGACCACGTCCCAGGCGGCGATCTTTCCCTTGTAGCGGCCGACCTCGGTGCTGATGTGGTTCCGCAGCAGGCTGCCGAGCTGGGCCGGCGTCCAGCTGCCGTTCGTCAGCCAGCCGGGGTTCTGCTGGTACCAGACCAGGGTGTGGCCGCGCACCTGCTGGTGGTGGGCCCGGGCGAAGGCCACGATCCGGTCGGCCTCGGTCCAGTCGAAGCCGCCCCGAGTCGGCTCGACCGTCCCCCACTTCATGGCGTTGCCGGGGGTGAGCGAGCTGAACTGGGCTCCGGCGATGCCGCCGTAGCCGCCGGTGAGCCTGGATCCGGTGACGGCGGTGCCGATGACCTTGCCCTTCGCCGCCGCGAGGTCGCGCAGCGGGGTGCCGGCGGCGTGCGCCGCGGGTGCCGCGAGCAGGAGCGCGGCACCGGTCAGGAGGGAAGCGAAGGATAATCCCGTTCTCAGGAATCTCATGGCGAGAACCTCCGAAAGTTTCGGTCGGATCACCGATTGACTCGGAGCAGTGTGGGACGGCCCTCGGAACGCGTCAATACGCGTGCCGTCAGAGCGCCGGAGGCACATCCGTACTGGACCGCACCACCAGGCCGGTCGCCAGCTCCACCCGGGTCGCCGCCCGCTCCTCCCGCTCCCGCCCCAGCTCCAGCACCAGCCGGGCCGCCGCCTCGGCCATCTCGGTCAGCGGCTGCCGTACGGTCGTCAGCGGCGGGCCGACCCAGCGGGCCACCGGCAGATCGTCGAAGCCGACCACGCTGAGGTCCTCCGGGATGCGCAGGCCCAGCTCGCGGGCGGCCTCGTACAGGCCGAGAGCCTGCAGGTCGTTGCCCGCGAAGACGGCCGTCGGCCGGTCGGGGCGGCCGAGCAGCTCCAGGCCCAGCCGGTAGCCGGAGTCGTGGTGGAAGTCCCCGGCGGCGACGAGGGAGGGATCGACGGGCAGGCCGGCCGTCTCCAGGGCCGCCCGGTAGCCGTCGATCCGCGCCCGGCTGCACATCATCCGGGACGGGCCGCTGATCGCGCCGATCCGGGTGTGGCCGAGTTCCAGCAGATGGCGGGTGGCGGCGAGGCCGCCCTGCCAGTTGGTGGCGCCGATGGAGGGCACGTCCGGGCCGGGGTCGCCGGCCGGGTCCATCACCACGAACGGAATGGAGCGGCTGGTCAGCAGCGCCCGCTGGGACTCGTCGAGCCCGGACAGCACCAGCACCACGCCATGCGGGCGGCGCGCGGCCACCTGGTCGGCCCAGGTCCTGCCCGGGGTGAGCCGGCCGGCCGACTCGGACAGCACGACGCTCAGCCCGGCCGCCCGGGCCACGTTCTCCACGCCCCGGATGACCTCCAGCGCCCAGGCGCTCTCCAGCTCGTGGAAGACCAGGTCGATCAGGGGCGAGCGGGACGTCTCGGCGCGCCGGCGCCGGTAGCCGTGGGCGCGCAGCAGCTCCTCGACGCGGGTACGGGTCGCCGGGGCGACATCGGCGCGGCCGTTGAGCACCTTCGAAACAGTCGGAGCCGACACCCCGGCCTCACGGGCGATCTCGGCGAGGGTCGCCGTCCGCGTCTCTGCGGGTTTCGAAGGCTTCATGCGGGCGATCGTATCCCCGCCCGCCCCCCTTGACGAAGGCGTGCGCGCGCCATAAGTTCCCGGAACATTCGAGATGAAATGCGAAACATTCGGGGCGGGTCACAACTCAGCAGAGCCGGACGGGAGTTCCATGACCATCGCCCCTTGGCGCGACCCCGCCCTGCCCGCCGACGCCCGCGTGGCCGATCTGCTCGCCCGGATGACCCTGGAGGAGAAGGCCGCCCAGCTCTACGGCGTGTGGGTGGGCGCCGCCGCGGACGGCGAGGGGGTCGCCCCTCTGCAGAGCGAGATGACCGCCGCCCATGGCTGGGAGGAGCTGATCACCCTCGGCCTGGGCCAGCTGACCCGCTCCTTCGGCACCGCCCCCGTGGAACCGGCGCTCGCCGCCCGGGCCCTGGCCCGCGCCCAGCGCCGGATCACCGCGGCCGGCCGCTTCGGCGTCCCGGCCGTGGCCCACGAGGAGTGCCTGGCCGGCTTCACCGCCTGGCGCGCGACGGCGTACCCGGTGCCGCTCGCCTGGGGCGCGCGGCCTTCGACCCGGCGCTGGTCGAGGAGAGGGGCCGGCGCATCGGCCACGATCTGCGCGCGGCCGGCGTCCACCAGGGCCTCGCGCCCGTCCTGGACGTGGTCCGCGACCCGCGCTGGGGGCGGGTCGCGGAGACCATCGGCGAGGACCCGTACCTGGTCGGCACGGTCGGCACCGCGTATGTGCGCGGCCTGGAGTCGGCCGGGGTCGTCGCCACGCTCAAGCACTTCGCCGGGTACGCGTCCTCGGCCGGCGCCCGCAATCTGGCGCCGGTCCGGGCGGGCGCACGGGAGTTCGCGGATGTGCTGGTGCCGTTCGAGATGGCGCTGCGCGAGGGCGGGGCCCGTTCGGTGATGGCGGCCTACACCGAGACCGACGGGGTGCCCGCCTGCGCCGATCCGCGGCTGCTGACCGGGCTGCTGCGCGAGGAGTGGGGTTTCACCGGCACGGTGGTCGCGGACTACTTCGGCATCGGCTTTCTGCAGACCCTGCACCGGGTCGCGGCTGACGAGGCGGAGGCGGCGAAGCTGGCGCTGGCCGCGGGTATCGACGTCGAGCTGCCGACCCCGAAGTGCTACGGCACCCCGCTCGTGACCGCCGTACGCGCCGGCCGGATCCCTCAGGTGCTGGTGGACCGGGCGGCCCGCCGGGTGCTGACGCAGAAGTGCGAGCTGGGCCTGCCGGCCACGGACTGGCGGCCGGATCCGGCGGGCCCGATCGAGCTGGACTCGGCCGGGAACCGGGCCCTGGCGCGGCGGCCGGCGCAGGAGTCGGTGGCGCTGCTGGACAACCCGGGCGGCCTGCTGCCGCTGGCTTCCGGCGCCCGGATCGCGGTCGTGGGCCCGCGCGCGGCGGACCCGCTCGCCATGCTCGGCTGCTACTCCTTCCCCTCCCATGTCCTCACCGGCCACCCCGGGGTCCCGCTCGGCATCGAGATCCCCACCGTGCTGGACGCGCTGCGCGCCGAACTCCCGGACGCCTAGGTCGCGTTCGCCGCGGGCTGCGCGGTCTGCGACCCGGACACCACCGGATTCGCGCAGGCGGTGGCCCGGGCGACGGAGGCGGACGTGTGCGTGGCGGTGCTCGGCGACCGCGCGGGCCTGTTCGGCCGGGGCACGTCCGGCGAGGGCTGCGATGTGCCCGACCTCCGACTCCCCGGTGTACAGGCCGAGTTGCTGGACCGGCTGGTGGCGACCGGCGTCCCGGTGGTGCTGGTCCTGCTCACCGGCCGGCCGTATGCGCTGGGCCGCCGGCACGGCAGGCTCGGCGCGGTCGTCCAGGCCTTCTTCCCCGGTGAGGAGGGCGGCCCGGCGGTGGCCGGGGTGCTGTCCGGCCGGGTGAACCCCTCCGGGCGCCTCCCGGTGAGCGTGCCGCGCACGCCCGGCGGCCAGCCCTGGACCTGTCTCCAGCCCCCGCTGGGCCTGGCCACAGAGGTCAGCAGCCTGGACCCGACCCCGCTGTACCCGTTCGGACACGGCCGCTCGTACACGGCGTTCGCCTGGGAGGACTGCACCGGCGGCGATGTCACCGAGATCGGCACTGACGGCTCGTACGACCTCTCGCTGACCGTCCGCGACACGGGTGACCGCGCGGGCGCGGAGGTCGTCCAGCTGTATCTGCACGACCCGGTGGCGTCGGTGACCCGGCCGGACGTACGGCTGATCGGCTACCAGCGGCTGGAACTGGCCCCTGGGGACTCGGGCCGCCTGACCTTCCGCTTTCACGCCGACCTGTCGTCCTTCACCGACCGCACGGGTGCCCGGGTGGTGGAACCGGGTGCGCTGGAGCTGCGGTTGGGGCCGTCGAGCGCGGAGGTACGGCACACGGCACGGCTGTGGCTGACGGGGCCGGTGCGGGTGCTCGGGGCGGATCGGCGGCTGCGCTGCGAGGTGGAGGTGGCCTGCGGGGCTGATTGAGCGGAAGGGGCCGAGGGGACGTATTGAGCCACGGCGAGACCACAGAGAGCCCGGTTTCGCAAGACCTCTGACGCGGGCGTTCAGGATCGGTTCAGGTTGCGCCTGGCAGGGTCGGGCCGAAGTTGATCACCCACCCCCCACCCCGACAGGAGCACCGTTGACGACGACGAAGTCCGTGATGAAGAAACTGCCCGAGGTCACGCTGGCGTTCTGGATCATGAAGATCGCCGCGACGACCCTGGGCGAGACTGCGGGCGATCTGTTCGCGCAGACGCTGAAGCTCGGTTACTTCCTCACCACCATCGCCCTGTTCCTGGTCTTCGTGGTGACGCTGGTGATCCAGCTGCGCTCGTCCCGCTACAACCCGTTCTTCTACTGGACGGTGATCCTGTCGACCTCCATGGCTGGCACCACCATGTCCGACTTCATGAACCGCGACGCCAGCGCCAAGTTCCTCTCGGGCGGCGCGACGAAGCTGGGCTGGGGTCCGCAGGGGCTGGGCCTCGGCTACCCGGAGGGCGCCGCGATCCTGGTCTCCCTGCTGCTGCTGATCTTCCTCGGCTGGAAGCTGAGCGGGATGACCTTCCAGATCACCGAGATCGTCACCTTCCGGGGCGAAGCCCTGTTCTGGTCGGCGATCCTGGTCTCCAACACCCTCGGCACCTCGATGGGCGACTTCCTGTCCGACAGCTCGGGTCTGGGCTATCTGGGCGGTGCGGCCCTCGTGACCGGCGTCCTGCTGGTCCTCGTCGCCCTGATGAAGGCCCCGGCGGTCCCGAACGTCCTCCTCTTCTGGATTGCGTTCGTGCTCACCCGCCCACTGGGCGCCACGGCCGGTGACTTCCTGACCAAGCCGGTCGCCAAGGGTGGCCTGGATCTGGGTACGGCCGGTTCCTCGGCGGTACTGCTCGCGGTGCTGTTCGGCCTGATGGCGTACGCGCAGGTGAAGGAACGGCGTTCCACGGCCGCGGAGTTCGCGGGCCCCGAGGCGGATGCGGTCCAGCCGCAGGAGGCCGGGCGCCGGTAACGCGAAACCCCGCCCCGGGTGTCCCGGGGCGGGGTTCCTGTGGAGCGCCGGGCAGGCCTTGCACCTGCATTTCCCCGCAGGAAGCGGGGCGTCTTTCCTTGGACCACCAACGCACTGCGTCCGATCCGGTGTTCCGGCCGTTCGCTGTGTGATGATCATAGCGAACAACCCGGCCCCCGCGTCAAATCAGCTGCTCGAACCGCCAGCGGTGCACGGCCCGGGTCACCAGCTCCCCGTCCGGCTCGGGCAGTTCGGGCAGCTCGGCGTCGTACGCCGCGTCCCACCACGTGATGACCAGCACCCGGTCCTGCGGCGCCCGGAAGGTCTCCCGCCTGAGCGGCTCGCGGGCCAGCCGCTGTTCCCGCGCCCAGGCGAGCAGCTCCGCCCCGCGGCCCGCGGTCGCCCGGGCCTCCCACATCAGCGCGACGGTCACGAGTACAGGTTCTCCTTGCTGACCTCGTGCACATGGTCGTGGTTGCCGGGCACATGCGGGTCCGTGACGGGCAGGGAGGAGTCGGCCGACAGGTCCCAACTGGAGGCGGCCCGGTTACGGGCGACCATCTCGGCGCCGAGGGCCGCGACCATGGCGCCGTTGTCGGTGCACAGCTTGGGGCGCGGCACGCGCAGCCGGATGCCGGCCGCCTCGCAGCGCTCCTGGGCGAGCGCGCGCAGCCGGGAGTTGGCCGCGACGCCGCCGCCGATCATCAGGTGGTCGACGCCCTCGTCCTTGCAGGCGCGGACGGCCTTGCGGGTCAGCACGTCGACGACGGCCTCCTGGAAGGACGCGGCGACATCGCGGACCGGGACCTCCTCGCCGGCCGCGCGCCTGGCCTCGATCCAGCGGGCCACGGCGGTCTTCAGACCGGAGAAGGAGAAGTCGTACGCCGGGTCGCGCGGGCCGGTCAGGCCGCGCGGGAAGGCGATGGCCGCCGGGTCGCCCTCGCGTGCGTAGCGGTCGATGACCGGGCCGCCGGGGAAGCCCAGGTTCAGCACCCGGGCGATCTTGTCGAAGGCCTCGCCGGCCGCGTCGTCGATGGTCGAGCCCATCGGGCGGACGTCGGAGGTGATGTCCTCGGACAGCAGCAGCGAGGAGTGGCCGCCGGACACCAGCAGGGCCATCGTCGGCTCGGGCAGCGGGCCGTGCTCCAGCTGGTCGACGCAGATGTGCGAGGCCAGGTGGTTGACGCCGTACAGCGGCTTGCCGAGGGCGTAGGCGTACGCCTTGGCCGCCGAGACACCGACGAGGAGGGCGCCCGCGAGCCCGGGACCGGCGGTCACGGCGATGCCGTCGAGGTCCTTCGCCGAGACACCCGCCTCCTTCAGCGCGCGGTCGATGGTGGGGACCATCGCCTCCAGATGGGCGCGGGAGGCCACCTCCGGGACGACACCGCCGAAGCGGGCGTGCTCGTCGACGCTGGAGGCCACGGCGTCCGCCAGCAGGGTGGTGCCGCGGACGATGCCGACGCCGGTCTCGTCGCAGGAGGTCTCGATGCCGAGGACGAGGGGTTCGTCAGCCATGGTTCTTCTCTTCGGTCGCTTCTTCGGTGGCTTGGTTGGTGATCAGGCGCATGACCAGGGCGTCCACATTGCCCGGCTGGTAGTAGCCGCGCCGGAAGCCGATGGGTTCGAAGCCGAAGCGCTCGTAGAGCTTCTGGGCGCGGACGTTGTCGACCCGGCACTCCAGCAGCACCTCGTGGCATTCGAACGCGGTCGCCGCGCTCAGCAGCTCGGCCAGCAGCCGCCCGCCGAGGCCGGTGCCCTGGTGGTCACGGGCTACGGCGATGGTCTGCACGTCGGCCTGGTCGCCGGAGGAGGTGAGGCCCGCGTACCCGACGATCCGGCCCTCCCCCTCGGCGACCAGATAGCGCCGGGTGGCCTCGGCGCCCCGCGCGTGGGCCAGCTCGGACCAGAACATGCCCCGTGACCAGGCGTCCTCGGGGAACAGGTCCTTCTCCAGCTCCAGGACCGGGTCGATGTCCCACCAGCGCATCTCGCGCAGTCGCACGGTCACTTCGGCGTGACCACCTTGTAGTTCTTGGGGACCTGCGCGTCGGGCCGGCGCAGGTACAGCGGCCTCGGCTCCGGCAGCTCCTCACCCGCGGCCAGCCGCTCCGCGGCAAGCGAGGCGAGGGCGGCGGCGGAGACGTGCTCCGGCTCGTGGACGCCCGGGAAGGTGTCCGGATAGAGCAGCGCGCCCGCGCCCACCGCCGGGAGGCCCGCGACCTGCTCGGCGATGTCGGCCGGCCGGTCCACGGCGGGGTCGGTCAGCCGAGTGCGGGAGTCGGCGTACTTCGCCCAGTAGACCTCCTTGCGCCGGGCGTCGGTCGCCACGACGAAGGGGCCCGTCTCTATGTCGGCGGCGTAGGCGAGGCCGTCCAGCGTGCACACGCCGTACACCGGGACGCCGAGCGCCAGGCCGAAGGTGTCGGCGGTCATCAGGCCGACGCGCAGGCCCGTGTAGGGGCCGGGACCGATGCCGACGACGATGCCGGTGACGGCGTCCAGCCGGAGTCCGGCCTCGGCGAGCACACGGTCCACGGCCGGCAGCAGCAGCTCTCCGTGCCGGCGCGCGTCCACCTGGCTCGACGAGGCGACGACGTCCGTGCCGTCGTGCAGCGCGACGGTGACGGCGGGTGTTGCGGTATCCAGAGCGAGCAAGAGCACGCGAACAGCCTACGGCGCTCGCGGCTCATGCATCGCCGTCCCGGTCATACGGTCACCGGCTGCTACGGTCTGTACGAAGTACGACATATGACCCGAGGCAGAGGTGAGCGCACGTGGCAGGGACCAGCTCGGCCGTCGTGGCCGGCCTCACCGCTGCGGCCCTCGCAGCCGTCGGTCTCCTCTCCTACCAGGCCCGGATGACCGTGCCGGCGAGCCTGGCCGCCGCGGCCAGGGCGAGCGCATCACCCTCGATGACCGCCGGCCCGCCCCGCGACCACCACTCGACGGCCCTGCCCAGCGGGTCCGGCACGGGTGAACGGGTCGTGTACTCGGTGGACGACAACCGGGTCTGGCTGGTCGACCGCGGGAACCAGGTCCAGCGCACCTACAAGGTCAACCCCGGCAGCGTCGACCCGTACCCGGGCATGTACTGGGTCACGTCCCGCTCGAACGCGATCATCGGCACCGACGGCACCCCCATCGAGCACGTCGTACGGTTCACCGAGGTGGACGGGCTGGCGGTCGGCTTCAGCGCGGCGGTGTCCAGCGGCGCGCCGCGCACCGAGGCCGACCCGACCGTGCGGACGGGCGGGATCCGGGAGAGCCGGGCGGACGGCGACGCGATGTGGGACTTCGCGACGATCGGTGTGCGGGTGCTGGTCATCCACTGAGCGCTTCGCCGAGCGCTCCGCGGGTCAAGCGGTTCGCCGAAAGTGCCACGCCATGCCGTCGTCCGACCGCGGGTCCGCCGTGGCCGGTCGCGCCCGCGCGGCGGTAGCCGCAGATCCGGCAGAGCCCCGCGCCCCTTCCGCTTGCGCCCCTTCGGGGGCGCGCGGGGGCCTGGAGATCGTCTCCGCCGCCGCGCACGCCGCCAGCAGGGCGGCCATGGACAGCCCGGGGGACTCGGTGGGCCGGGACTCTTCCGGGTCGGGCATGGACGCCTCCTGAAGTGCGGGGGCGGGCGTAGTTAGGCACGCCTAACTACGGGCTGGATACCATGTGACCACGCCCGGGACGTCCTGCGCAATATGTTGCCGACGGCTTGTCGGAACCCTGCCGCCGGTCAGGCGCTGAGGGCGTCCAGGCCGGCCTCGGCCCAGCGCTCACCCAGCCCGGTCAGCGTCACGTGCCGTACCTCGTCGGTGCCCGGGGGTTCGGGGGTGTCCCCCGATGTCGCAGTGCCGACGGCGCGGTGGATGACCACCTGGAGCCGGTCCTCGGTCAGCTCCTCGACCTTGCCCTCGCCCCACTCCACGACGATCACCGAGTCGGGCAGCGAGACGTCGAGGTCCAGGTCCTCCATCTCGTCCAGGCCGCCGCCGAGCCGGTAGGCGTCGACATGGACGAGGGGCGGGCCGTCGCCGAGGGAGGGGTGCACCCGGGCGATCACGAAGGTCGGCGAGGTGACCGCGCCGCGCACGCCGAGGCCCTCGCCGAGCCCGCGGGTCAGCGTGGTCTTGCCGGCGCCCAGCTCACCGCTGAGCATCACCAGGTCGCCCGCGCGCAGCAGCTTGGCCAGCGTGCGGCCCAGCTCCCGCATCTGCTCGGGCGAGGTGATCGTCAGCCGGGTCTCAGCGGGGTCCCGCGGTGCTGCTGCTGGTGCTTCCATAGCCCATAACCGTAGCCCCTGCGGGCACCGCGCCCGCGCGGGTGAGCAGGTCGGCGAGGCGGTCGGTGACCACTTCCGGGTGCTCCAGCATCACCAGATGCCCGGCGTCCGGGACGAGGACCAGCTCGGCGTCGGGCAGCAGGTCGGCGATGGCCTCGCTGTGCTCGCTGGGCGTGACCAGGTCCTGGACGCCGGCCAGCACGAGCACCGGCATGTCCCGGAAGCAGGCGAGCGCCTCGGTCTTGTCATGGTCGGTGAAGGCCGGGTAGAACTCGGCGACCACGTCGATCGGCGTGGACTCGATCATCCGCTCGGCGAACCGCTCCACGGCCGGGTCGACGTCCCGCCCCGCGAACGAGTACCGCTTGATGATCCCGGCGAACAGCTCGGCGGTGGCCCGGCGCCCCTTCTCGACCAGCTCCGCCTGCTGTCCGAGCGCCTTCAGCACACCCGGCAGGATCCGGCGCACCGCGTTGACGCCGGCCAGCGGCAGCCCGAAGTCGACCTCGCCGAGCCGTCCGGACGACGTGCCGACGAAGGCGGTGGCGACGACCCGGTCCCGGATCAGCTCGGGGTACTGGGCGGCGAGGGCCATCATGGTCATGCCGCCCATCGAGTGCCCGACCAGCACGAGCGGCCCGTCCGGTGCGGCGGCGTCCAGGACGGCCTTCAGATCGCAGCCGAGCTGGTCGATGGTGGCCGGCACCCGGTCCCGGGTCTGGGCCACACCCCGCCCGGACCGGCCGTGGCTGCGCTGGTCCCAGTGCACGGTCCGCACGACCCCGCGCAGGGCCGCCCGCTGGAAGTGCCAGGAGTCCTGGTTGAGGCAGTAGCCGTGGCTGAAGACGACGGTGACCGGGGCGGGGGCCTTGCGGCCGAACAGCCTTCGCCTGCGCGGGGAGACATGGGGGCCCGGGTCGGGCTCCACCTCGTCGACCTCGTAGTACAGCTCGGTGCCGTCGTCGGCCTGCGCCTTGCCCGGCGTGCCGCGCAGGGTGCCGTAGGGGCCCGCGGAGTCCAGCGCCAGCCGGGCCTTCCTGCGCATCCCGCGGCCCACCGTCATCCGCTCGATGGCGACACCGGCCGCCGCGCCCGCGGCGAGCACGCCTATCGCGGCCCCGGCGATGCCGGTAGCCCTGCGCCAGCTCCCGGCCGCCCCCGCGGCGGAGGCGGCGGCCGCCGCGGCGACGACGTCCGCGACGGCCTCCGCGCTGCTCTCGCTCACGTACCGCTCCTCTTCGCCGTACTGCAGTTCGCCTGGGTGGTGAAACGGATGAAACCGATGGTGCTCGTGTGGTGCCGCAGTGCTGCCGTCGCCGAGGCGACCGGGCCGCTCACGGACGGCTTACCCGAGTTCTTCCCCGTTCACATAGACGCGAGGAACCCGGGTCCCGATGCGTGTGACGATTTCGTACGCGATCGTGCCGCAGGCCTGCGCCCAGTCCTCGGCCGTCGGCTCACCGCGGTCACCGGGCCCGAACAGCACGGCCTCGCTGCCCGCCACCGGCTCGTCCCCGCCGAGGTCCACCACGAACTGGTCCATGGCGACCCGTCCGGCGACCGTACGCCATTTGCCGTCGACCAGCACCGGACCGGTGCCGGAGGCGTGCCGCGGGATGCCGTCCGCGTAGCCGACCGGGACCAGGCCGAGGGTGGTCTCGCCGGGCGTGACGTAGTGGTGGCCGTAGCTGACGCCGTGCCCGCGCGGGACGTGCTTGACCAGCGCCAGCGAGGCGCTGAGCGTCATCACCGGGCGCAGTCCGAAGTCGGCCGGCGTGCCCAGCTCCGGGCTGGGCGAGATGCCGTACATGGCGATGCCGGTGCGGACGAGGTCGAAGTGGGTCTCGGGGAGGGTGAGCGCGGCGGGCGAGTTGGCGATGTGCCGCACCTCGGGCCGCACGCCCTGCGCCTCGGCGTACGCCAGCATCTCCCGGAAGCGCTCCAGCTGGGCGGCGATGGAGGGGTGCCCGGGCTCGTCGGCGCAGGCGAAGTGCGACCACAGCCCGGTGATCCGGAGCAACCCCTCGGCCTCGGCGCGCAGCGCCGCACCGACCAGCTCCTCCCAGTCCGCGCCGGCCTGGCAGCCGTTGCGGCCGAGCCCGGTGTCCGCCTTGAGCTGCACACGCGCGGTGCGCCCGGCCTCGCGGGCCGCCGCGACGACCTCGCGCAGGGCCCACATCCCGCTCAGGGACATGTCGAGGTCGGCCTCGATCGCCTGCCGCCAGGGACCGCCCGGCACCCACAGCCAGCACAGGATCCGGCCCGGCAGCCCGGCCGCGCGCAGCGCCAGGGCCTCCTCGGGGGTGGCGGTGCCGAGCCAGTCCGCGCCGGCCGCGAGGGCCGCGCGGGCGCACGGCACGGCACCGTGGCCGTAGCCGTCGGACTTGACGACGGCCATCAGGGCCGCGCCCGTCGTCCGGGCCCGCAGGGTACGCACGTTGGCCCGCAGGGCGCCCAGATCGATCTCGGCGCGGGCGCGCAGGGGGGCGGTCGGCACAGTCGAAGTCTCAGTCATGGCGCCCCCAGTCTCTCAGAGGGCCGCGCGGACCCCCGGTGCAGTGTCAGGTACCCGGCCGCCGCCCCCACACGTAGACGCGGTCGCCCTTCTTCAGCACGCCCCACAGTGCGCGCGCGTCATCGAGTTTCAGGTTGACACAGCCCCAGGAGCCGACGGTGGTGTAGATGCTGCCGTAGACGGCGTGGAAGGCCTCGCCGCCGTCGAAGAACTGGGCGTACGGCATGGGCTCGTCGTACAGGGTCGAGACGTGGTTCTTGTGCCGCCAGTAGACGGTGTGCCAGCCCTTGCGGGTGAGGTGGCCCTTGCGCCCGCTGCGCATGGGCACCGGCCCGAACACCACCTCGGAGTCCTTCTGCACCCAGGTGAGCTGCCGGTCCAGATCGACACAGGCGACGTTGTACGACCGCTCGGGGCACTTCTTGGCGGCGTTCGGGTCCTTCTTCGCCGAGATGAGCATCATCGTCGACCAGGTGACGGGCCCCGCGAACCCGCTGGCCGGCTTGATCTTGTGCTTGACCTGGAACTCGCGGATCACCTTGCAGTCGTCGCCGGACTGCTTCCCGTCGGTGTCCAGCTTCAGCCAGCGCTCCACCTGCCGCTGATAGGGCCCGGTCTGCTTGCTGCACGTCACCTTGGAGACGGCGTCGGTGAGCGGCACGTACTCGATGAGGTCGTACGCCCCCGGTGCCGCCTCCTTCGGCTCCACGGCGTCCTCCGCCTCGGTCGGCGTGTACACCTTCGGCGGCAGCGCCTGGTCGGGCGTGTCGATCTGCCAGGGCTGAGCGGGCCCGGGGGCGACACCGGGGACCAGTTCGGGGGCGGGGGCCGGGGCGGGGGGTACCGGGGCGCCGGCCGCTGCGGGTGCGGTCGCGGGGAGGGCCGTCACGGCAGCGAGCAGTACCGCGGCTCCTCGGGACGCGATTCGTCTGCTGATCATGCGGTCAGCCAAACGCGCGGCTCCGCCCGATCAGCGGTGACGCGCGGGAGGGTCACCGAGCTGGCGTACCTGGATGCCTGAGCGGATGGGGAGCCGCGGTGCCGTCGGCCGCACGGCTCCGCCGCGGGCTCAGTCCCGCACGTCCCGCCACGCCTCCGGGATGTGCGCCGCCACGTCGTGCGCCCCCACCGGCGCCCCGTCCGCCGCGAACCGCCCCGCCAGGCCGTGGAGATAGGCCGCCGCGCTCCCCGCGTCCAGCGCCGGCAGCCCCGCCGCCAGCAGGGATCCCGCGAGCCCCGACAACACGTCCCCGCTCCCCGCCGTGGCGAGCCAGGACGTCCCCGTGGCGTTGACCCGCACCGCCCCGCCCCCCGCGTCGGCGACCAGCGTCGTGGACCCCTTCAGCAGCACTGTCGCCCGGTACACCGCCGCCAGCTCCCGCACCGCGGCCAGCCGGGCCCGCTCGACCTCCTCCCGCCGCACCCCCAGCAGCGCGGCGGCCTCCCCGGCATGAGGGGTCATCAGGGTCGGCGCCGTACGCGCGCGCACCGCGTCCCGTTCGGCCAGCCGCAGCCCGTCCGCGTCGAGGAGCACCGGTACGTCCGTCCCCAGCACCTCGGCCACGGTCACCGCGTCGTCCCCGGCGCCCGGCCCGGCCACCCAGGCCTGTACCCGGCCCGCCTTCGCCGGCCCCTGATCGGACACGAGGGTCTCCGGGAAGCGGGCGATGACCGACTCCCCCGCGGGCCCGACGTACCGTACGGCCCCTGCCCCGCCCCGCAGCGCGCCGAAGACGGCGAGCACGGCGGCGCCGGGGTAGCGCGCGGATCCGGCGGCGATGCCCACGACTCCCCGCCGGTACTTGTCGCTCTCCGCGGCCGGCACCGGCAACAGCCGTGCCACGTCGGCATGTTGGAGGGCCTGAAGCTCGGCCTCGGCGGGCAGTTCGAGACCGATGTCGACGAGCCGTACGACTCCGGCGTACTCCCGCGCCGGATCGATCAGCAGCCCGGGCTTGTAGGTGCCGAAGGTGACGGTGAGGTCGGCCCGGATCGCGGGTCCCCGCACCTCCCCGCTGTCGGCCTCGACCCCGCTGGGCAGATCCACGGCCACCACGGCGGCGCGGGACCGCCGGGCGACGCCGGCCAGGGCCTCGGCCTCGGGCCGCAGCCCGCCCTTGCCGCCGATGCCGACGATCCCGTCCACGACGAGGTCGGCCCGCTCGACGAGTCGCGCGGCGGAATCGGCCGCGGCGACCGTGCCGCCGGCCCGCCGCAGCGCGCCCAGCCCGCCGGCGTGTGCCCGCTCGGGCGAGAGCAGTACGGCGATGACCCCGGCCCCGCGCCGGGCCAGCCGCGCCCCCGCGTACAGCGCGTCCCCGCCGTTGTCACCGCTTCCGACGAGCAGCACCACCCGGCTGCCGTACACCCGCCCGAGCAACTCGGCGCAGGCGGCGGCCAGCCCCGCGGCGGCCCGCTGCATCAGCGCGCCCTCCGGCAGCCGTGCCATCAGGGCCCGTTCGGCCGCCCGCACCGTCTCCACGCTGTACGCACTACGCATGGCACCGAGTCTGCCCCGGATCCCCCACCGCCCACACCCGGGAACCTCACCCCTCGGCGACCACCACCGCCGACGCGACCCCCGCGTCATGGCTGAGCGAGACGTGCCAGGAGCGCACGCCCAGCTCGGCGGCGCGTGCGGCCACGGAGCCCGTCACCCGCAGCCGGGGCCGGCCGCTGTCCTCGACGTACACCTCGGCGTCGGTCCACAGCAGCCCGGGCGGCGCCCCGAGCGCCTTCGCCAGTGCCTCCTTGGCGGCGAACCGGGCCGCGAGCGAGGCGATACCGCGCCGCTCCCCGCTGGGCAGCAGCAGCTCCCGCGCGACGAACAGCCGCTCGGCCATCCCGGGTGTCCGCTCCAACGACGCCCGGAACCGGTCGATCTCGGCGACGTCGATCCCCACTCCGATGATGCTCATGCCGGGCAGCCTACGGTCGCGGCGGCGTCCGCCTGCCGAAATCCCCTGCCGGGCCCGGTACGTGCCGTCTACGCTCCGATCATGACGTCACAGGCTTATCTCTCCGACCTGTTCTCGCTGGACGGCCGTGTCGCCGTGGTGACCGGAGGCAGCTCCGGCATCGGCCGGGCCATCGCCGGGGCGCTCGCCCGGGCCGGCGCGAGTGTGGTGGTCATGGCCCGCGGCAAGGCCCAACTGGAGGAGACCGTCGACGAGTTGACCGGCGCCGGGTGCCGGGCCGGCTGGGTCGCGGCCGATCTGGGCACGCG
Organism: Streptomyces sp. NPDC052101; assembly: GCF_040680235.1. Classification (NCBI taxonomy): domain Bacteria; kingdom Bacillati; phylum Actinomycetota; class Actinomycetes; order Kitasatosporales; family Streptomycetaceae; genus Streptomyces; species Streptomyces sp. NPDC052101. Next base: position 9,921 of record NZ_JBFAWH010000022.1, on the reverse strand, counting down.
GGACGGCGTGCGCGCGGCGGCCGAGGAGGCGGCCGGCGTCTTCGGCGAGCCCGACATCCTCGTCAACTCCGCCGGGATCAACCTGCGTCCGCCGATGAGCGAGCTGGACGAGGACGTGTGGGACACCACCATGGCCGTGAACCTGGACGCGCCGTTCCTGCTGGGGCGGCGGTACGGGCCCGGCATGGCCGAGCGGGGCTTCGGCCGGATCATCCACATCACCTCCCAGCAGGCCCACCGCGCCTTTGTGCAGAGCGGCGCCTACGGCGTCTCCAAGGGCGCCCTGGAGTCGCTGGCCCGCTCGCAGGCCGAGGCCTGGTCGCCGTACGGCGTCACCGTGAACACCCTGGTGCCGGGCTTCGTGATGACCCCGCTCAACCAACGGCTGTCCAGCGACCCGGAGAAGGTGGCGGCCCTGGCCGCGCGCACGATGACCGGCCGCAACGGTCTCGCCGAGGACTTCGAAGGCGCGGCCGTCTTCCTCGCGAGCCGCGCCTCCGCCTACGTCACCGGCCAGTCGGTCTTCGTCGACGGCGGGTTCTCGGTCCACTGACCCGCGTCCCAAAGGGGCGCGGGGAACGGCGCGAGCAACCACGCACGGGCCGCAGTCGGCGAACAACGGCACCCGGCAGACGAGCAGCCGCTCATCAGCGGGCGGCTACTCCACCGTCACCGACTTGGCCAGATTCCGCGGCTGGTCCACCTCGTTGCCCCTGGCGGTAGCCAGCTCGCACGCGAAGACCTGCAGCGGCACGGTCGCCACCAGCGGCTGCAGCAGGGTCGGGGTGGCCGGGATGCGGATGAGGTGGTCGGCGTAGGGCACGACCGCCTCGTCGCCCTCCTCCGCGATCACGATCGTGCGCGCCCCGCGGGCCCGGATCTCCTGGATGTTGGAGACGATCTTGTCGTGCAGGACCGAACGGCCACGCGGCGAGGGGACGACGACCACGACGGGCACGTCCTCCTCGATCAGCGCGATCGGGCCGTGCTTCAGCTCGCCCGCCGCGAAGCCCTCGGCGTGCATGTAGGCGAGTTCCTTGAGCTTCAGGGCGCCTTCCAGCGCCACCGGGTAGCCCACGTGCCGGCCCAGGAACAGCACCGTGTTCTTCGCCGCCAGCGTCCGGGCCAGCGCCCGTACCGGCTCCATCGTCTCCAGGACCCGCTCGACCTCCTCCGAGATCCTGGAGAGGTCCCTGATCACGGCCTGGATCTCGTCGCCCCACTTGGTGCCGCGCACCTGGCCCAGATACAGCGCCACCAGATAGCAGGCGACCAGCTGGGTCAGGAACGCCTTGGTGGAGGCGACGGCGACCTCCGGGCCGGCGTGCGTGTACAGCACCGCGTCCGACTCGCGCGGGATCGTCGAGCCGTTGGTGTTGCAGATCGCCAGCACCTTGGAGCCCTGCTCGCGGGCGTGCCGCAGCGCCATCAGGGTGTCCATGGTCTCGCCGGACTGGGAGATGGCGATCACCAGTGAGCGGCCGTCCAGAATCGGGTCCCGGTAGCGGAACTCGCTGGCCAGCTCCACCTCGCACGGGATGCGCGTCCAGTGCTCGATGGCGTACTTCGCGATCAGGCCGGCGTGGAAGGCCGTGCCGCAGGCGACGATGACGACCTTGTCGATCTCGCGCAGCTCGGACGGGGAGATCCGCACCTCGTCCAGCGTCAGCGAACCGGACGGGTCGATACGGCCGAGCAGCGTGTCGGCGACCGCCTTGGGCTGTTCGGCGATCTCCTTGAGCATGAAGTAGTCGTAGCCGCCCTTCTCGGCGGCCGAGGCGTCCCAGTCCACGTGGTAGGAGCGGACCTCGGCCGGGCGGCCGTCGAAGCCGGTCACCGTGACGCCGTCGCGGCGCAGCTCCACCACCTGGTCCTGGCCCAGTTCGACCGCGGAGCGCGTGTGGGCGATGAACGCGGCGACGTCGGAGGCCAGGAACGCCTCGCCCTCGCCGACGCCGACCACGAGCGGGGAGTTCCGGCGGGCGCCGACCACCACGTCCGGCTCGTCGGCGTGCACCGCGACCAGCGTGAACGCGCCCTCCAGCCGCCGGCACACCAGCCGCATGGCCTCCGCGAGGTCCGCGCACGAGGAGAACTCCTCGGCGAGCAGGTGGGCGACCACCTCGGTGTCCGTCTCGGAGGTCAGCTCGTGGCCGCGCTCGGCCAACTCGGCGCGCAGCACGGCGAAGTTCTCGATGATGCCGTTGTGGACGACGGCGACCCGGCCCGCGTTGTCGAGGTGCGGATGGGCGTTGCCGTCGGTGGGGCCGCCATGGGTGGCCCAGCGGGTGTGGCCGATGCCGGTCGCGCCCGTCGGCAGCGGCCGCTCGACCAGTTCCTTCTCCAGGTTGACCAGTTTCCCGGCCTTCTTCGCGGCGGCCAGCCCGCCGTCGGCGAGCACGGCGACGCCCGCCGAGTCGTACCCCCGGTACTCCAGCCGCTTCAGCCCGGCCATCACGACATCGAGCGCCGACTGTGACCCTACGTATCCCACGATTCCGCACATGAGCCGCAGCCTACGGCTCACTCGGCGCCGGAAAACGCTTCCGCCTGCCCGAAATCGGAAATTCCCACAGCCATACGAACGGCTCGCCGGAGCCGCGGGCGTGACGGACCCCACCCACCATCCCGTTCAAACTCCGTTAACAATGGAATGTGATCTCACCGGTCTCCTCGATGCCCCGGAGCGCCCACCGGCACAGGCCGGAGGCGACTCCCTACGTCGACCTCACCCGCGCCGAGTGGAGCGCACTGCGGGACAAGACACCGCTGCCGCTCACCGCCGAGGAGGTGGAGAAGCTGCGCGGTCTGGGCGATGTGATCGACCTGGACGAGGTGCGGGACATCTACCTCCCGCTCTCCCGGCTCCTCAACCTCTACATCGGCGCCACGGACGGCCTCAGAGGCGCCCTGAACACCTTCCTCGGCGAGCAGGGCTCCCAGTCCGGCACCCCGTTCGTCATAGGCGTCGCCGGCTCGGTGGCCTGCGGCAAGTCCACCGTCTCCCGCCTCCTGCAGGCCCTGCTCTCGCGCTGGCCCGAGCACCCGCGCGTGGAGCTGGTGACGACGGACGGATTCCTGCTGCCCACCAAGGAGTTGGAGGCCCGCGGCCTGATGTCGCGGAAAGGATTCCCCGAGTCCTACGACCGCCGGTCCCTGACCCGTTTCGTCGCCGACATCAAGGCGGGCAAGGACGAGGTCACGGCCCCCGTCTACTCCCACCTCATCTACGACATCCTCCCCGACCAGAGGCTCACGGTCCGCCGGCCCGACATCCTGATCGTCGAGGGCCTCAACGTCCTGCAGCCCGCCCTGCCCGGCAAGGACGGCCGCACCCGGGTCGGTCTCGCCGACTACTTCGACTTCAGCGTGTACGTCGACGCGAGCGCCGAGGACATCGAGCGCTGGTACCTCAACCGGTTCAAGAAGCTGCGTCAGACCGCCTTCCAGAACCCGTCCTCGTACTTCCGCAAGTACACCCAGGTCTCCGAGGAGGAGGCCGTCGACTACGCCCGCACGCTGTGGCGGACGATCAACAAGCCCAACCTGGTCGAGAACATCGCCCCCACCCGCGGCCGCGCCACCCTCATCCTCCGCAAGGGCCCGGACCACAAGGTGCAGCGGCTGAGACTGCGCAAGTTGTAGGGCGGCACACTCACCCTGCCGGCCCAGAGAAACAGCTCTGGGCCGGGCAGCATGAGCGCACGGCGCGCGCCGGCGGCTTCTAGGAGACGTACTTCACCTCGCAGTCCCCGGCGATGATGTCCCCGGGGTCGGCGAACACCCTGTCGATGCCGGCGCCGCAGTTCACCGTGTCACCGGGGGCGTTGTCCTGCACGCCGATCGTGTCGTTGCCGCCATTGGTGGTCACGGAGTCGATGCCCGTGCCGGCGTCGACGAGGCTGTTGACCGGCACGCCGACCACGGCGGTGTCGTTCTGGTCGCCCAGCTGTATGCCGAGCCGGGTGACGGTGGCGATGCTGCCGCAGTCGGCGCTGGTGGTGGAGCCGATCACCGGGGTGCAGCCCGGTCCGGCCGCGATGCCCGCCGTGTCCGAGAGGATCAGACGGCCGGCGCCGGACACGGATGCCGTGACGTGGTTCTGGAAGCCGCTGTTCGCCTGGACCCCGGCGAAGCCGCCGAAGATGCGGAACGCCGTGGAGCCCGGTGTCTGGGCGGCGGCCGGGGTGGCGGACGAGGCGACGACAAGACCCGCCGCCAGAGCGGGTCCGGCCGCTCGCTTCAGAATGCTGAGCACGATCTTCATGCTGTGTCTTCTCTTCCGTCGAGGGGAATGCCGCGCTGTGCGGCCTCGGTGTCAAGAGAAACAGCAGGCGATCATCCGTGCACTCTGTGTTACGCCTTGAGCGTCTACCCCAGCGCCGACTTCACCGCGTCGGCCAGCCAGCCGGCCACCGACCGCGCCTGCTCGATGTCCGCGGCCTCGACCATCACCCGCACCAACGGCTCGGTGCCGGACGGCCGGAGCAGCACCCGCCCGGTCTCACCGAGTTCACGCTCGGCCTCGGCGACAGCGGCAGCGAGATCCGCGGACGTCCTCACCCGCGACCTGTCGACATCGGGCACGTTGATGAGGACCTGCGGCAGCCGCTCCATCACGCCGGCAAGCTCCCGCAGCGAACGCCCGGTCTCCGCGACCCGAGCGGCCAGCAGCAGGCCGGTCAGCGTGCCGTCACCGGTCGTCGCGTGGTCGAGGATGATCACGTGCCCGGACTGCTCGCCGCCCAGGGCGTACCCGTGCTCCTTCATCTCCTCCAGCACATACCGGTCGCCCACGGCCGTCTGCACCAGCCGGATCCCGGCCTTCTCCATCGCCAGCTTGAAGCCCAGGTTGGACATCACCGTGGCGACGACCGTGTCGGCGCGCAGCGCGGAACGCTCCCGCATGGCCAGCGCCAGCACCGAGAGGATCTGGTCGCCGTCGACCTCCTCACCCGTGTGGTCCACGGCCAGACAGCGGTCGGCGTCGCCGTCGTGCGCGATGCCGAAGTCCGCGCGGTGCGCGAGGACCTCGGCCTTCAGCCGGTCGAGGTGGGTCGAGCCGCAGCCGTCGTTGATGTTGAGCCCGTCCGGCTCCGCGCCGATCGTGACGACCTCGGCGCCCGCCCGGGAGAACGCCTCCGGCGAGACCCCCGAGGCCGCGCCGTGCGCTTCGTCCAGGACGATCCTCAGCCCGTCCAGCCGGTTGGGGAGGACGGACAGCAGGTGGTTGACGTAGCGCTCGAAGCCCTCGTCGTAGGAGCGCACACGGCCCACGCCCGCGCCGGTCGGCCGCTCCCACGGCTCGCCGTGCCGGTGGGACTCGTACACCGCCTCGATCTTGTCCTCCAGCTCGTCGGCGAGCTTGTGGCCGCCGCGGGCGAAGAACTTGATGCCGTTGTCCGGCATGGCGTTGTGGCTGGCGGAGAGCATCACGCCCAGGTCGGCGCCGAGCGCGCCGGTGAGGTGGGCCACGGCCGGCGTCGGCAGCACACCGACCCGCAGCACGTCGACGCCCGCGCTGGCGAGACCCGCGACCACGGCCGCCTCCAGGAACTCCCCGGACGCCCGCGGGTCCCGACCGACCACCGCCGTCGGCTTGTGGCCCTCGAAGGTGCCCGCCTCGGCCAGCACGTGGGCCGCCGCCACGGACAGACCGAGCGCCATCTCGGCCGTCAGGTCCGCGTTGGCGACACCGCGCACGCCGTCCGTGCCGAAGAGTCGTCCCACTTGTCCTCCATCCGATCACACAAGCTTTTCAGCGCCTGAGCGTCTTGTGTCGTTATACGCCCTTGGCTGGGATAAACGAACGCCCCGACGGCACATGTGGCGTGCCGCCGGGGCGTTCGGAGTACGAGCAGGCAGCTGCTGTTTAGCGCTTGCTGTACTGCGGAGCCTTGCGGGCCTTCTTCAGACCGGCCTTCTTGCGCTCGACCGCACGGTCGTCGCGCTTGAGGAAGCCGGCCTTCTTCAGCGGGCCGCGGTTGTTGTCGACGTCGGCCTCGTTCAGCGCACGGGCGACACCGAGACGGAGCGCACCGGCCTGACCGGAGACACCGCCACCCGCGATGCGGGCGATGACGTCGTAACGGCCCTCCAGCTCGAGCACCTTGAAGGGCTCGTTGACTTCCTGCTGGTGCACCTTGTTCGGGAAGTAGTCCTCGAGGGTGCGACCGTTGATCTTCCACTTGCCGGTGCCCGGAACGATCCGGACGCGGGCGATGGCGTTCTTGCGGCGGCCCAGGCCGGCGGCCGGCTGGGGCTCACCGAAGCGCGAGGCGAGGGACTCGGAGGTGTACTCACCCTCCACCGGAACCTCGGACTCGGTGGTGTAGCTGTCGATGTCGACAAGCTCGGTCTCTTCGACCGGCTGCTCAACGGTGGTCTCGGCCACGATTCTCCTCAGATTCTCTTCAGTCTTAGGGGGTGGCCGGACTTACTGCGCGACCTGGGTGATCTCGAACGGCACCGGCTGCTGGGCAGCGTGCGGGTGCTGGTCGCCCGAGTAGACCTTCAGCTTGGAGAGCATCTGACGGCCCAGGGTGTTCTTGGGGAGCATGCCCTTGACGGCCTTCTCGACGGCCTTCTCCGGGTTCTTGTCCAGCAGCTCGTCGTAACGGACGGAGCGCAGACCACCCGGGTAGCCGGAGTGGCGGTACGCCATCTTCTGGGTCCGCTTGTTGCCGGACAGGTGCACCTTGTCAGCGTTGATGATGATGACGAAGTCACCGGTGTCGACGTGGGGCGCGTAGATCGGCTTGTGCTTGCCCCGCAGAAGGGACGCGGCGGTGGTGGCGAGACGGCCCAGGACAACGTCCTGGGCGTCGATGACGTGCCACTGGCGCGTCACATCGCCGGGCTTGGGGCTGTACGTACGCACGGTTCGTAGCCTTCGCTTCGAGTGAATGGTCCTGAACAGGTCACCGAAACGATCACGACAGCCTCGACCGCACCACGGTGACGCAAACCGCGTGCTGATCGCTGGTCATCGGCCCGGTGGACCGGTGTAAGGGCCCGTCCCGTGAGAATGAGCAAGCCAATACACAACGAAGAAGCAGGTTACCTGCAGCGCCCTGTACGGGTCAAAACGAGGCATGCCGACGGACAAACGCGGCATGCCGCCGCACGCACTCCGGCATCCCGCGGACCCCGTCTAAGATGCGCCCCATGAGTTACGGGCAAGGGGGACCCCAGTCTCAGTGGGATCCCTGGAAACCGCATTCCCAGCAGCCCTGGAGCAGCGGCGGTGACGACGGGACCCCGGACTGGGCCGCGCTCGCCGAGGCCTCCGAGTCCCGGAACAAGCGCCGCAAGCTGCTGTTCATCGGCGGCGGGGCGCTCGCCGCGGTGGCGGTCGGCACGGCCGTCGCCATGGCCGTCGTCTCCGCGGGCGGCAGCAACGACGCCCACGGCACCCCCACCAACCTGCCCGCCAGCGCCTCCGTGCCACGCGGCTCGGCCACGCCGTCCTTCGCGCCCACCAGCGCCCCGCCGCCGCTGGACCCGAAGGACTTCATAGCCAGCGCCAAGAAGGACACCGCCCCGCTCAGCGCCGACAGCCTCTTCCCGGGCACCCAGCTGACCATGGGCGACACGGTGTACAAGAAGGGCGCCACGGACGACACCAAGAACTGTGCCTCCGCGGCCAACGGCAAGCTGCCGAAGATTCTCACCGCCAACGGCTGCACCCGTCTGATCCGCGCGACCTACAGCAACGGCGGGGTCGCCGTCACCGTCGGCGTCGCCGTCTTCGAGGACCAGGCCACGGCCGCGAAGGTCAAGGCCCAGGCCGCCAAGAACGCCATGGTGCGCTCCCTGCCCGGCAAGGGCGTCAAGAGCTTCTGCGACTCCGCGGTCTGCCTGACCACCACCAATGCCGTCGGCCGCTACGCGTACTTCACCACCGGCGGCTTCCTCGACGGCAAGAACGTCACCAACAAGGACACGCAGGTCTTCCGCGGCGGCACCGACCTGCAGCAGTTCACCTTCAACCAGATCTACCGCCGCGGCCAGGCCCAGGCGTCCGCGGCGGCGAACCAGTAGGGCCTGCGGCGGATCAGCAGCACCCCGCCGACGGAAGCGAGCGCTTGTTGCGCGCCTCCTTGCTGCGCGCGGCCAGCAGCTCGTCGGCGGGGTAGCCGACCTCCTCCAGGGTCAGCCCGTGCGGTCGTACGACATGCACGGCGGAGTCCCGTACCCCCGCGGCCAGCACCTTCCCGGGCCACTCCGGCCCGCGGTGGCCGTCCCCGACGAACAGCAGCGCGCCGATCAGCGAGCGCACCATGTTGTGGCAGAAGGCGTCGGCGCGCACGGTGGCCGTGACGATCCCGTCGGCTCCGCGCGCGAGGCTCAGCTGCTGAAGGGTCCGGATCGTGGTGGCCCCTTCCCGCTTCTTGCAGTACGCGGCGAAGTCGTGCTCGCCGAGCAGATGCCGCGCCGCCTCGTTCATTGCGTCCACATCGAGCGGCCAGTCGTGCCAGAGGACGTGGCCCCGCAGCAGGGGGTCGACGCCGCCGGGGTTGTCGGTGACCCGGTAGGCATAGCGGCGCCAGACGGCCGAGAAACGGGCGTTGAAGCCGCTCGGCGCCGGCCTGAGGGCCCATACCCGCACGTCCTTCGGCAGCCGGCCGGCGAGCCGCTTGAGCAGCTTCTGGTTGTGCTCCCGCCAGACCTCCTCGGGCAGGTCCACATGCGCCACCTGGCCGCGCGCGTGCACCCCGGCATCGGTCCGCCCTGCGACGGTCAGCTCGTACGTCTCCCTGGACCGGGTCACCGTGCGCAGGGCGTCCTCGATCTCGCCCTGCACCGTCCGCTTGCCGCCGGCCTGCTTGGCCCAGCCATGGAATGCGGTGCCGTCGTAGGAGATGTCGAGGCGCACACGGACGTACCCGGGCTGTACTTCATCGCTCACGTGGAAATCCTCTCAGGGCAGTGCCTGTTCGAAAAACGTGAAAGCGGGCCCGCCCCGAAGGGCGGACCCGCTTCCAGCGTCAGGCAGAGCCTCAGGCCTCGGTGGCCTCGTCGGCGGCCGGAGCCGCGTCCTCGACCTTGGTCTCCTCGACCTTGGTCTCCTCGGCCTCCTTGACCGCACGCTTGGTGGCGGCCTCGGCCTCACCGGTCGCCTGCTGGGCAACCGTCAGCGCCTCCACCAGCTCGATGACAGCCATGGGCGCGTTGTCGCCACGGCGGTTACCGATCTTGGTGATCCGGGTGTAGCCACCCGGACGGTTCTCGTACCGCGGGCCGATCTCGGTGAAGAGCGTGTGGACGATGCTCTTGTCCGTGATCACCTGGAGCACCTGACGGCGGTTGTGAAGGTCGCCCTTCTTCGCCTTGGTGACCAGACGCTCGGCGTACGGGCGCAGGCGGCGGGCCTTCGCCTCGGTGGTGGTGATACGGCCGTGCTCGAAGAGCGCCTTCGCGAGGTTCGCGAGGAGCAGCTTCTCGTGCGCGGCACTGCCGCCCAGACGGGCACCCTTGGTGGGCTTCGGCATAGTTCTTCTCCTGTGTGTCTGCCCCGGCCGTGTCAGGTACCGGAGTCAGTATCCGAGCAGACGGTTGTCTGTCGGAGATCCGGGGGTCTCGGTGAGACCCCTGGAAGTGAAGCCGGTCAGTACTGCTCGGTCTCCACGAAACCCGCGTCCTCGTCGTCGGCGCCGAAGGCGTCGGCAGCGGCCGTGGGGTCGAATCCGGGCGGGCTGTCCTTGAGGGCCAGGCCCATGCCGGCCAGCTTCGCCTTGACCTCGTCGATGGACTTCGCACCGAAGTTGCGGATGTCCAGGAGGTCGGCCTCGGAACGCGCGACAAGCTCACCCACGGAGTGGATGCCCTCACGCTTGAGGCAGTTGTAGGAGCGGACCGTGAGTTCCAGCTCCTCGATGGGCAGCGCGAGGTCGGCGGCCAGGGCGGCGTCCGTGGGGG
>NZ_JBFAWH010000021.1:0-136395 GCF_040680235.1 Streptomyces sp. NPDC052101 | reverse complement strand
ACACGACCGACTCAGCACCCTCATCAACACCAGACCACTGCCCCGCACAAACATGGATGCATTACCACACTGCAGATGAAAACGACCTCTCAGGAGAACTCTTGAAAGTCATCAGCAAAGAGAAGGAGACCCAGCCGCACTTGGGTAGCAGCTTCAACAAGGTGTGGGTGGCCGCGATCGCCTCTTCTTTGGGCGATGGCGTTCAGATGGCAGCACTGCCCCTGCTGGCAGTCCAACTGACCAGTGATCCGCTCCTCATCGGTGCGGTCGGCGCCGTCGGCACTCTGCCGTGGTTCCTGCTCGGTCTGCCGGCCGGAGCGCTGGTGGACCGGTGGGACCGGAGAAAGGTGATGCTGCGTGCGGACCTCGTCCGGTTCGCCATCCTCGCCCTGCTCACGGTCGCCGTACTGACCGATCACGCAAACATCTTCCTGCTGATAGTGGCGGGATTCGCTCTGGGCTGCGGAGACATCTTCTTCGACATCGCCGCGCAGGCCGTCATGCCGGTGGTCGTCTCCGGGGAGCAGGCGCTCATTCGGGCCAACGGCCGGATCTCCGCGGCTCAGATCAATGGCGAACAGCTCGCAGGCCCCCCGCTCGGCGGTGTGCTCTTCTCCCTGTCCCGGTCTTTGCCGTTTCTGGGGAACGCGTTCTCCTTCTTGATCAGCGCCATTTGCGTCCGTTCCCTGAAGGGCGACTTCGCGAACGCGCCGACCGCCGAGCCGACCCGCAGGAGCCTTCGCGCTGAGGTCGCGGAAGGACTGCGCTGGCTGCTGAAGCATCGAGTACTACGAACGCTGTCCGGCACCGCTGCCGTCGGCAACCTCGTCTTCACCGCCAAGATGTCGCTGCTGGTCCTGCTGGCCAAGGACCAACTCGGCCTCGGTGACATCGGCTACGGCCTGCTGCTTAGCTCGACCGCGGTCGGTGCCTTCCTCGGCAGTTTCATGTCTTCCTCGATCTCCAAGAAGATCCAAGTGGGCAGCATGCGATGCATCGGCATGTCCGTCGAAGGACTGGCGGTCGTCGGACTCGGCCTGACCAAAAGCCCCTGGGTTGCCGGCGGGATGATGGCCGTCATCGGATTCTCGATGAGTGTCCAGATCGTCATCGTCGGTTCGCTGCGGCAGCGTCTCGCACCGGCGGAAATCCGTGGCCGAGTGCTTTCCGCGAGCCGGCTGATCTCGCTCATGGGTGCACCCTTCGGAGGTGTTCTCGGAGGCTACCTCGCGGGTGCGATCAGTCTGCGGACGCCGTTCATCATGGGCGGCCTCCTGATGGTCCTGGTGGCCCTGGTCAGCCTGCCTGCGCTCAGCAATCGATCCATTCGAGAAGCGACAGAAGAAGCTTCCGCCACGACACCGGTCCAGGTCGCGGCGAAGTAGTCGCGGGATCGCTGTTCCTCTTAGGCAAGCGAGGTTGCATGAATTTCTTGAACGAGGTGGCCAGCCGCTTCCCGGAGGCCATTTCGCTCGCTGCCGGCCGGCCCATTGAGGTTTTCTCAGTGAAATGATCTCCACAAAGTGGCGTGATCCGCCGGTTCTCGGGTGAGTCGGACGCGCATGCTCTGGCTGCGGACAGACGTGAAGCCCCTGGTAGGACAGGGCTCAGCGACCGGCCAGGGCGACCAGCTGGGTGACCTGATCGCGATCGTCCGCCACGTCGACGAGCTGTGGCTCGACATGCGGCGCCTGCTCCGGACAGGAGCGGAGAAACGACAGCACCAGGCCATACCGGTGTACGCCAGGATCAAGGTGTTCCGTATCTGGCACCCCACGGTCGTCTGGAGGACCCTCCAGACCTCGGAATACGACGCCGGCGGCCATCCGGCGCATGCGCGAGAGCAGGCTGACCGCCTGGCTCACCAAGCGCAGTCGCCCCCTCCAGCGGGCACTCTTCCTGTCGAGTCAGATCGCGTGCTTGACCGCGGGGACGTGGGGCTGTGATCACTGTCGCTCGCCGGCGCGTCTCCATCCTGTGGGCCATTCTCCGGGACGGCCGACTCTACGAGAAGGAGTACCACCCCCGCGAGAAGACGGCCTTCGCTGCAATTGGCTACGAAGTAGAGATGCGACCCACCGGCCCCGCGACACGGAGCGCCGGGCCTGCCCCGTCCTCAGGCGTGGCAGGTCGGCAGTCGGCCGTGGTAGTGGGTCATCTCGGTGAAGAGGGCCGGGATGTCGAGGGGGTCACCGGGGCGGCCGCCGAGGGCCTCGGCGTAGGCGCGGTGCAGGTTCGGCACGAGCCGCTCCGCGTCCAGCAGGCCGGCGTAGGGACCGGGGCCCGCCTCTCGGGCCGTCTGAAGCGGGCTCGACCCGGCCGCCAGGCCCTGCGCGGCGAGCCGTTGCAGGCGGCGTAGATAGCCCTCGTCGGCGTCGAACAGCTCGGGGCCGCCCACCGGGCCGTGCCCGGGGACGACGATGCGGGCGCCCAGGGAGCGCAGTTCCCGCAGGGTCTCCAGCGAGCCGGACACCGAGCCCATCGGGCAGAAGGGGGTCACGCCGGACATGACCAGGTCGCCGGTGAACAGCACGCGCTGTTCGGGCAGCCAGACGACGGTGTCGCCGGTGGTGTGCGCGGGCCCGAAGTGCAGCAGCTCCGCCCGCACCGACCCGGCGTACACGGTCATCCGGTCCCGGTAGGTCAGGTGGGGCGGTACGACGTCCAGCTCGCCCCAGCACACGTCGGGCCACAGCCCGGTCAGGTGCAGACCGGCCATGACGATGTCGTCGCGGGCCCGTTCGTGGCCGACGACGGTGGCCTCCGGGAAGACGCAGTTGCCGAAGGTGTGGTCCCCGTGGAAGTGGGTGTTGACCAGCAGGCGCGGCGGCGTCGGTGTGATCCGCAGCGCCTCCTGGCGCAGCCGCAGGGCCCGGGCCCGGGTGGCGGCGGTGTCGACGAGGACGGCCTCGGTGCCGTCGGTGATCAGCCCGGCGTTGTTGAGGCACCATCCGCCGTCGGGCTGCACGAACGCGAAGACGCCGTCGGCGATCTCCGTCAGGTGCCCGGGAGCGCCGGCGGCCGGCGCGGCGCCGGTCACGGCCGGCCCCCGGCGGCCCGGGCCGTCTCGGCGCGGGCGGCGGTGAACAGGTCGGTGCGCACGGCGACGGGCCGGGGGCCGTACGCGATCGTGCGGGTGAGGCGCGCGCCGAGTGGTGAGCGGCCGATGAGGGAGGCGGCCCCGGCACGCAGCCGGGTGGTCACCGGCCCGCTGCGGCCGAGCAGTGCCTTGGCCTGCAGGCGCTGCATGCGGTGCACGGCCGCGGCCGCCGGTCTGCGCCGCTGCTCGTAGGGCAGCAGCCGGGCCCGGCTCGCGTCGCCGGTGCGGACGGCGTCGAGCAGGACGGGATGGGCGGCCGCCGCGTCCTGCAGCGCCAGGTTGATGCCCTGGGCGCCGATCGGGCCGTGGGTGTGGGCGCTGTCGCCGACGAGCATCAGCCCGTCGTCCACCCACTGCCCTGCCTGGGCGGCGAAGACGTCGAGCAGGGTCAGGTCCCGCACGTCGTGCAGGCTGGTGTGGATCTGGTCCGCGAAGTGGGGCAGGGCGTCGGCGAGTTCCCGGCGGATGCCGTCGATGCCGCGGGCCGCGACCTGGTTCCAGGTGCGGTGCGGCAGCGTCCAGCCGATCCGCAGCCGGTCCGGGTGGGTGTCGTGGACGAGCAGGGCGCCCCGTGCGGTGCGGTGCACCCGCACCATGCCGGTGCCGCGGCCGGCGGCGGGCAGCGCGAACCAGGCCACGTCCTGGTCGAACGCCTCGGTCCGGCCGGCGGGGATCCCGGCGAGTTTCCGGGTCCGGGAGTGCCGGCCGTCGGCCCCGACCACGACCCGCGCCCGCACGGTCGCGGTGTGCAGGCCGCGCCGGTGCGCCACGGCCCCGGTCACCTGCGGGCCGGTGCGCACCAGGTCGGCGAGGCGGTGCCCCTCCAGGTAGGTGAAGCCGGGCAGGTCGAGGCAGGCGCGCAACAGCTGCTGGATCAGGTGCCGCTGGGGCAGGGCGAGCAACTGGTCGTACGGGGCCGGAAGGCGCCGGTAGTCGATGTCGAGCAGCGTCCGCCCGTCCTGCACGACCTGGAAGCCGTCGAGCGGGCACGCGCCGCGCTCCCGGGCCGCCTCCAGGACGCCCAGTTCGGCGAGGATCCGCTGGCCGCCGGGCTGCAGGATCTCCCCGTGGAAGTCGCGGCGCAACCCGGTGGAGCGCTCCAGCAGGACGACGTCGACGCCGGAGCGCAGCAGCATCAGGGTGAGCGCGAGGCCCGCGGGGCCCGCCCCCACGACACAGACGTCGGTGTGCAGTTCGTCGACGCGGCCCATGGCGGGCACGCGGAGCGAGGCCATGGCGGGCCGCCGCTCAGGCCGCGGCGCGCTCGGACAGCGCCCGGTTGACGAGGTCGAGGTACTGGCGGGGGGTGTCCGCCTCGTCGAGTGCCTCCTCGTCGAGGAACACTCCGTAGTCGCGCTCGATGATGCCCGTGACCTGCAGCAGGGCCAGCGAGTCGTAGCCCAGGTCCAGGAACGGGACGTCCAGGACGTCGCCGCCCAGGTCCGTTCCCTCGCCTTCCCCGGCGCTCTCGCGCAGCAGGGCGGTGAGTTCGGTCAGCTCCAGCCGGTCCACGATGTCTCTCTTTCCTGACGGGCTTGATCCGGTGTTGTGCCGCTGCGCGGCTCAGGGTGCGGCGGTGACGACCGTCGCGGCGTTGAATCCGCCCCGGCCCCGGGCCAGCACCAGCGCGGTGCGCAGCCGGGCGGGGCGGGGGGTGCCGGTCACCAGGTCCACCGGGCAGTCGGCGGCGACCCGTGCCGTCCCGGCGGTCGGCGGGACGACCTGGTCGCGCAGGCTGAGCAGGGCGGCCGCCAGGTCCACGGCGGAGCCGCCGGACAGCAGCCGCCCGGTCATCGCCTTGGGTGCGGTGACCGGTATGCCGTACGGGCCGAACAGGGCGGCCAGGGCCTGGGCCTCGGCCCGGTCGGCGGCCCGGTCCCCGGCCGCGTCGGCGAACACGACGTCGACCTCGGCGGGGGTGATCCCGGCGTCGGCGAGGGCGAGTTCGGCCGCGGTCCGCAGCCGGGGCCCGCCGGCGCCCGGTGCGGGGTCGAAGGTGGCGGCGCAGCCCGCGACGACGCCGTGGACGGTGGCTCCGCGGGCGCGGGCGGCGTCGGCGTCCTCCAGGACGAACAGCGCTCCCCCCTCCCCCACGACATGCCCCGAGGCGTCCTCGTCGAAGGGGAGGTAGGCCCGGCCGGGGTCCTCGCTCGTGCTCATGCCGCCCGCGGCCAGGTGCGCGGTCCAGCCCCAGGGGCACAGCGTGGAGTCGGCTCCGCCGGTCACCACGGCCTGTACGCCCTTGCGGATCTGGCGGCGGGCCTGGGCGAGCGCGTCGAGGCCGCCCGCCTGCTCCGAGACCACCACACCGCTGGGGCCGCGCAGTCCGTGCCGGATGGAGATCTGGCCGGAGTTGGCGGCGTAGAACCAGGCGAAGGACTGGTAGGCGCCGACGTGGCGGCTGCCCCGGCTCCACAGCGCCTGCAGTTCGCGCTGCCCGAACTCGAAGCCGCCCGCCGCGTTGGCGGTGATGACCCCGACCGCGTAGTCGGGCAGCCGGGCCGGGTCCAGTCCCGCGTCGTCGAGCGCCTCGCCGGCGGCGGCGAGCGCGAGCCGGGTCACCCGGTCGGTCTGGGGCAGCAGCCGGGAGGGGATGTGCTCCTCGTCGTCGAAGCCGGCCACCTCGCCGGCCAGCCGCGCGGGCAGCCCGGAGGCGTCGAACCGGGTGAGGGGCCGGATGGCGTTGTCCCCGCGCAGTACGGCGGCCCACCAGGCCTCGGTGCCGACGCCGCCCGGTGCCACGACACCGATGCCGGTGACGGCGGCCTGGACGCCACGGGCGCCGAGCAGGCCCGGCTCCTCCACGGCGACGGCGGTCATGCGGCGACCCCCGTGGCTCGTGCCGGACGTCCCAGCCTGCGGGTGGTGAGCACCATCGCGCTCTGGAAGCCGCCGAAGCCGCTGCCGACGCTGAGTACGGTGTCGGTGCGCTGCTCGCGGGCGACGAGAGGGGTGTAGTCGAGGTCGCACGCCGGGTCGGGCTCGTGCAGATTGGCCGTGGGCGGCACGGTGTCGTGCTCGATGGCCAGGGCGCAGGCGGCGATCTCCAGGGAGCCGATCGCCCCGAGCGAGTGGCCGATCATCGACTTGATGGAGCTGACCGGCACCCGGTGGGCGTGCTCGCCCAGGCTCCGCTTGAACGCGGCCGTCTCGTGCTTGTCGTTCTGCTTGGTGCCCGAGCCGTGGGCGTTGACGTAGTCGACGTCCTCCGCGTTCAGGCGCGCCTCGTCCAGCGCGACCCGGACGGCCTCCGCCATCTCCTCGCCGTCCAGGCGCAGCCCGGTCATGTGGTAGGCGTTGGAGCGGCTGGCGAACCCGGCGATCTCCGCGTACACATGGGCGCCGCGGCGCAGGGCGTGTCCATACTCCTCCAGGACGAGCACCGCCGAGCCCTCGCCGAGCACGAAGCCGTTGCGGGTGCGGTCGAAGGGCCTGGAGGCGGTCGCCGGTTCGTCGTTGCGGGCCGAGGTGGCGCGGATCGCGTCGAAGGAGGCCAGCGTGATCGGGGTGACCGGCGCCTCGGAGGCACCCGCGATCATCACGTCGGCGCTGCCCTCGCGGATGAGTTCCACGGCGTGCCCGATGGCGTCCAGGCCGGAGGTGCAGCCGGTGGAGATGACGGCCACCGGGCCCTGTGCGCCGGCGTCGCGCGCGACCTCGGCGGCCATGGAGCTGGGCACGAGGTAGTCGCCGAGGCGTGCCTCGGCCCGGGCGGGGTCCAGCAGCCAGTCGGCCCCGTCCTTGCTGACGTGCGCGTAGGTCTCGTCGAGTCCGCTGCTGCAGCCGACGGCGGTACCGAGGGCGACCCCGGCGCGCACCGGGTCGGCGCCGATGTCGAGGCCGCTGTCGGTCACCGCCTCCCGGGCGGCCACCAGCCCGAACTGGGCGGCCCGGTCCAGCCGGTGGGCCTCGCCCGGGGCGAAGCCGTGCGCGGCCGGGTCGAAGTCGACCTCGGCGGCGATCTGCGACCGGAACCCGGAGGCGTCGAACAGCGTGATGCGCCGGGTGGCCGTACGTCCCTCGGTCAGCAGCGACCAGTACGCCCGGGTGCCCACGCCTCCGGGCGCGACCACCCCGATCCCGGTGATGACGACTCGTCTCATCGGTTGTTCCTCCGGCTCGTCATGCTCGTCCTCCTGTGGTGGCTGCGGCGGGCTCCCGCGTCGCGGCGGGGGCGGGCTCGGGTGCGGTGCGCCGGACGACGCGGCAGGCCCGCCCGAGCAGCCGGGGCAGCCCGGGTGCGCGGACGAAGAAGTGGTCGCCGGGCAGGGTGCGGGTCACGACCCGTCCGGCCGTCCACCGCTCCCAGCCGGCCATCGCCCGCGGCGGTGCCAGCGGGTCGTCGCTGCCCGCGACGGCGAGTACCGGCACGGACGGCGGCCCGGACCGAAGCGGTGTGCGGGCGGCGCCGCGCAGGTCGTCGGCGAGGATCAAGTCGTCCCGCAGCACCGGCAGCACCATCCGGTGCCACAGCCCACCCGGCTGCGCGCCCTCGGGTACGGCTCCGAAGGCGGCGAGCGCCCGCACCAGCCGCTCCTCGGAGTCCCGGCCGGCCTCGTGGAGTTCGGCCGAGAGCGCGCCGAGGACGTCGGGCGGCGGGCAGGCGCCCACGGCGAGCAGCGCCGGGCCGGGCAGCCCGGCCTCGTCCAGGGCGCGGGTGAGGGTGTAGGCGACCAGCGCGCCGAGGCTGTGCCCGTACAGCGCGTACGGGCCGGTGGGCGCCCGGAAGTGGCCCATCAGGTCGGCGAGCAGTGCCTCGCGGGTGCGCACCCGGGGCTCGCGCCGCCGGCTCTCGCGTCCCGGCAGCAGGTGCGGCACGGGCCGCACTCCGGTGCCGAGGCGGGCGGGCCAGCCGTGGAAGGCCGACACGCCGGCTCCGGCGTGCGCGAAGCAGTGGAGCTGCATCGGCTGTTCGTCGGGCATGGGCCGCTCCTCCTCGGGACCTGAGCCCCATCAGGCTCGGCCGGTGACCTCGATTGCCGCTCGGGTCCGGGCCGTGTCGAGAGGGCGCGCCGGTCGCCGGGCTATTACGCCGTAATAGCCGTCATGGCCGGCCCGCGCGCCCGCCCCTCGTCCCGCACGCCCCTCCGCGACGCTCAGACCGCGTACAGGTTGAACGTGGAGGTGCGGCGCGGTCCGTTCGCCACGTCGAGCGCCGGGTCGACGGTGAGCATCGCCTGGTGCAGCCGCTGCAGCTGCGGCGAGGGCTCCACGCCCAGTTCCTCGATCAGCCGCCCGCGCAGCCTGCGGTAGACGTCCAGCGCCGTGGCCTGGCGGCCGGAGCGGTACAGCGCCACCATCGCCTGCGAGTGCAGGCCCTCGTGCTGTGGGTGACGGGCGACCAGATCGGTGAGTTCGGCGATGAGTTCGATATGGCGGCCGAGCCGCAGATCGGCGTCGATGCGCCGCTCGATGGTGACCAGCCGGCTCTCCTCCAGCCGCATGACCTCGATCTCCAGGATCGGACCGACGCGGACGTCGACGAGCGCGGACCCCTGCCACAGCGCGAGTGCGTCCCGGAACAGGTCCGCGGCCCGGTCGTCGGAGCCCTCCTCGGAGGCGGACTGGCCGGCCGCCACCAGCTGTTCGAAGCGGTGCACGTCGACGCTGGCGGGCGGGATCTGCAGCAGATAGCCGCCGTGCCGGGTGGCCAGCACCTCCTTGGCGGTGCCGGGGGCGTCGGGCCCCATCGCGGTGCCCAGCCGGCGGCGCAGCTGGAGGATGTACGTCTGCAGGGTGGTCATGGCGCTCTGCGGCATGTTGACACCCCAGATCTCCTCCATGAGTGTGGGCACGGGCATCACCCGGCCCGGATAGAACGCGAGCAGCGCGAGGATCTGCCTCGGCTTGCCCGCGGTCGGAACGATCGAAACCCCGTTGACGTCGGCGCTCAACGGACCCAGAACCTGTATCTCCACGCGTCCTCCCCGTACCGGTCGAGTTCCCTCGATGGCTCAAAGCCGTCGGCCGTCCAGCACGTTAGCCCGCTTCCCGCCGCGCCCCTCGGTGTCTTGAGCCGCGCTCCAGCGACCTTCCAATGGCGCACTTTCGCCCTCGCCACCACCCGCTCAAGAACGCTTGTACGAACGCTGGAGGCGGGCTCGGAGGAGTGCACCGCCACCCTGAGCGGCGGATATCGTCCGAGGGGGGCGGTGTCCGTCCGCCGCAGCACCGACCGCCGAGGAGAGCCACCATGGAACTGCGTCTGTTCGTGTTCCACCACGCCGGCGGTTCCCATCTGCCCTACCGCGGCTGGCCGGACCGCTTCCCCGCCGACTGGGAGATACGGCTGATGGACGCCCCCGGCCGGGGCCGGCTCGGCGACCTGGCCGCCCTCGGGGACGCGGCGGCGCTCGTGGAGTACTTCCGGCGCGAACTGGACGGCGAACTCGTCGGCCCCTTCGCGCTGTTCGGGCACAGCATGGGCGGGATCGTCGCCTACGAGCTGACCCGGGCGCTGCTCGCCGAGGGCCGTACGCCGCCCGTCTGGCTCGGGCTGTCGGCCCGCGCGACGCCGCTGCCCGACGGCGGCGTCCGCCGGGACCTGATGTCCGACGCCGAACTGCGCCGGGAACTGGTCCGCATGGGCGGCACGCCCACCGAGATCCTCGACGACCCGGACATGTGGGCGTACTTCGCGCCCACCATCCGCAGTGACCTGCGGCTGGTGGACACCTGGCGGCCGGCGCTCACCGACGCGCCGCTGCCGGTGCCGCTGTCCGTCTACGGCGGCGCCCAGGACGCGGTGACACCGCCCGCGCGGCTGGCCGGCTGGGCGCGGCAGAGCACACGCTTTCTGGGGCTGCGGCTGTTCGAGGGCGGGCACTTCTACTTCCTGGACGACCCCGGCCCGCTCACCGAGCGGATCACCGACGACATCCGCACGGCCCTCGCCCCGGCCGGGCCGGCCGCAGCGAGGCCGCGGTGACCGCCTTGGCCCATGCCGCGGCGACCCTGCCACGCGTTGGGCCCGGCAGCGACGGGTACGACGTCGCACAGACCGAGTTCCGGCTGCTGGGGCCGGTGGAGATCCGCGACGGGGCGTCCCGCGTGGTCATCGTGCCGCCGGGACCCAAGCAGCGCTCCCTGCTCTCCGCCCTGGTGCTGCACGCCGGCCGGCCGCTCTCGGTCGACCAGCTCGTTGAGGAGCTGTGGGGCGAGCGGCCGCCCGCGAACGCCGCCAACGCCCTGCAGGCGCATGTGGCACGGCTGCGCCGGGTGCTGCCGGAGCCCGCGGTGCCGGTGCCCGGCCAGGAGTGGATCACGACGCTGCCGACCGGCTATCTGCTGAGCCCGGACCGGGCCACGACCGATGTGCAGCGCTTCCACCAGCTGTCCGCCAGGGGCCGGGCGGCCCTCGCGGCCGACCCCGGCTACGCCGCCCGGCTGCTGCGCCACGCCCTGTCCCTGTGGCGGGGGCCCGCCCTGCAAGGCGGCCGGCACGGTCCGCTCTGCGCGCGCGAGGCGGACCGGCTGGAGGAGAACCGGCTGACCGCGCTGGAGTCGTTGTACGAGGCGAGCCTCGGCTGCGCCCGGCACGGTGAGATCACCGGCGAACTGGAGAAGCTGACGGTCGACCACCCGCTGCGCGAACGGTTCTACGACCTGCTGATGGTCGCCCTGTACCGCAGCGGCCGGCAGGCCGAGGCCCTCGGCGTCTACGAGCGCGCCCGCCGCAGGCTGACGGAGGCGCTCGGCATCGAGCCGGGTCCGGCCCTGCGCGACCGGATGGAGGCGATCCTCAACCACGCCCCCCAGCTGGCCGCCCCGGCGCCGCAGGGGTCCCCGCACCGCCCGGCAACGCTCGGCGAGGCACTGGAACTGGGCGGTGAGATCGCCCGCCTGCAGGAGCGCATCGACGAACTGAACCACCGTCAGGAGGCGCTGGTGCGCCGCTTCGACGCCATGGTGGACGCCCTGCCGAGGACGCCGTAGGACGGCGGGCGGGTCAGCGGCCCCAGCGCAGCAGGGTGGTGCCCAGAGTCATCCCGCCGCCGAATCCGGCGAACAGGACCAGCTCGTCGTCGGCCGGGGCACCGGATCGGCGGGCGTCGTCCAGGGCCAGGGGGATGGAGGCCGCGCCGGTGTTCCCGTGCCGGCGCACCGGCAGATGGATCCGGGCCGAGGACAGCCCGAGCCGCCCGGCGACCGCCTGCAGCATCTCCCCGTTGGCCTGGTGCGGAACGAAGTGCGCGATGTCCCGGGCGGCCACCCCGAACGCGCCGAGGGTGCCCGCGACGGCGTCCGGCAGCTCCCGTTCGACGAACTCCCGCACATCGCGCCCCTGCATCCGGAACCAGTGGTCGCCGCGCGCGACGGTCTTCTCGGACGCCGGTTCCCTGCTGCCGCCCGCGTGCACCCCGATCAGCTGGTGCAGATGCCCGTCCGTGCGCATGCCGGTGCCCAGGAAGCCGCGGCCCTCGCGGACCGGCCCGATCACCACGGCACCGGCACCGTCGCCGAACAGCGGAGCGGTCCTGCGGTCACCCCGGTCGAGGATGCGGGAGTACACCTCGGTGCCCACGATCAGCGCCGGCCGCCGCTCGCCCCGCTCGTCGGGGGCGGCCAGCAGCCGGGCACCGGTGTGCAGGGCGGCGACGAACCCGGCGCACACCGCGTTGACGTCGAAGGCCGCGGCGTGGCGGGCACCGATCCGGTGCTGTACGAACGCGGCGGTGGCGGGCTGGGGATGGTCGGGCGTGGAGGTCGCGACGATGATCCACGCGAGGTCGTCCGCGCGCACCCCGGCGTCCGCCAGGGCACGGACGGCCGCCTCGGTCGCGAGGTCGGAGGCCGCTTCGTGGTCGGCGGCGTAACGGCGTTCGACGATGCCGGTCTTGCGCTCGATCCACTCGGCGCTCACTCCGGCCCGCGCCCCGACCGTCTCGTTGGTGACGACCTGCGCCGGAAGGTAGGACCCGGTGCCGAGGATGCCCAGAGAGCCGAGGGCGGGCGCGTACACGGTCATGCCGGGACCGCCGGTGCCACGGACACACCGGCCAGCCGCTCCTCGATCGCGGCGAGGACGTCGTCCTGCCGGTCGACGAGGAAGAAGTGGCCTCCGGGCAGGACGTTCATCCGGAAGGCGGACCCGGTGTGCTGCTGCCAGGCCCGCACCTCGGCGATGTCGGCCCTCGGGTCCTCGTCGCCGGTGAACGCGGTGACCGGGCAGTGCAGTGCGGGCCCCGGCCGGTAGCGGTAGCGCCGTACCGCCCCGTAGTCGGCGCGCAGCGCGGGCAGGATCATCCGCAGGGTCTCCTCGTCGTCGAGCA
The DNA here is from genome assembly GCF_040680235.1 of Streptomyces sp. NPDC052101. Taxonomy (NCBI): domain Bacteria; kingdom Bacillati; phylum Actinomycetota; class Actinomycetes; order Kitasatosporales; family Streptomycetaceae; genus Streptomyces; species Streptomyces sp. NPDC052101. The sequence continues at coordinate 124,023 of NZ_JBFAWH010000021.1, read as the reverse complement.
GCTCGGAGCCGGTTCCGTTGAGCGCGCGGATCTCGGCGACGACCTCCTCGTCGGTGCCCGGCTGCCAGTCGCCGGCTCGGTCCAGCGCGGGGGCGCGCCGCCCGGAGACGAACAGTTCGACGGGTCCGCGTCCCTCGGCCTCCAGGCGGCGGGCGGCCTCGAAGCCGACGATCGCTCCCATGCTGTGCCCGAACAGGGCGTAGGGGCGGTCGGTCCACGGCCCGAGCGCCTCGGCGATCTGCCCGGCGAGGGTCTCCAGGTCGGTGGCGGCCGGTTCGTGGCGCCGGTCCTGCCGGCCGGGGTACTGCACGGCCAGCACCTCCACACGGGGGGAGAGCGCCGCGGCCACGGGGAAGTAGAAACTGGCCGCTCCGCCGGCGTGCGGAAGGCAGATGAGGCGTACGGGCGCGTCGGGAGCGGGCCGGAAGTTCCTGAACCAGGGGCTGTCGCCGGGCTTTCCCGTCATGAGGTCTCCTAGGTGTTCCGACTCCGGGCGTACGTGAGCCCGGGATGGGCGCGCGTGAGCCCAGGATGGGCGCGGCCGGCGTCCCCCGGCTTCCCCTGACCACCCCCTGGGGCGCGGCCGCGCAGAACCCAGGGGGTGCGCTGGGGTGACCGGGACCCGGTGCGATGGGCCACGCTCGGTTGCGACGTGCCGTCTCGAGACAACCGGGGAACCCACGTGGACGAGATCATCAGTGCCGTTCTGTCCGAGGACACGTCCGCGCGTGACTTCGCCGGGCTGCGGCTTCCGGAGTCCTACCGGGGCGCCGTGGTGCTGCGCGAGGACGTGCCGATGTTCGAGGGCATGTCCTCGGCGCAGAAGGACCCGCGCAAGTCGCTGCATCTGCGGGACGTGCCGGTACCGATGCCGGCGGCCGGTGAGGCGCTGGTGGCGGTCATGGCCTCGTCGGTGAACTACAACACCGTGTGGTCGTCGATCTTCGAGCCGCTGCCGACGTTCGGGTTCCTGGAGCGGTACGCCCGGCTGTCGCCGGACACCGCCCGGCACGACCTGCCCTACCATGTGCTCGGCTCCGACCTGGCCGGTGTGGTGCTGCGCACCGGGCCCGGGGTCAACCGCTGGCGGCCCGGGGACCGGGTGGTGGCGCACTGCCTGAGCGTGGAGCTGGAGTCCGCGGACGGCCACGGCGACACGATGCTCGACCCCGAGCAGCGGATCTGGGGCTTCGAGACCAACTTCGGCGGCCTGGCCCAGTTCGCCCTGGTCAAGGCCAACCAGCTGATGCCCAAGGCCGAGCATCTGACCTGGGAGGAGGCCGCCGCGCCGGGTCTGGTCAACTCGACCGCGTACCGGCAGCTGGTGTCCCGCAACGGCGCCCAGATGAAGCAGGGCGACAACGTCCTGATCTGGGGCGCGAGCGGCGGACTCGGCTCCTACGCCACCCAGTTGGCCCTGGCCGGCGGGGCCACGCCGATCTGTGTGGTCTCCAGTGAGCAGAAGGCCGAGATCTGCCGCAGGATGGGCGCCGAGGCGGTCATCGACCGCGGCGCCGAGGGCTACAGGTTCTGGAAGGACGAGCACACCCAGGACCCGAAGGAGTGGAAGCGCTTCGGCAAGCGGATCCGCGAACTCACCGGCGGCGACGATGTCGACATCGTCTTCGAGCACCCGGGGCGGGAGACCTTCGGCGCCTCGGTCTACGTCACCCGCAAGGGCGGCACCATCGTCACCTGCGCCTCCACCTCAGGATTCCGGCACGAGTACGACAACCGGTACCTGTGGATGTCCCTGAAGCGCATCATCGGCTCGCACTTCGCCAACTACCGCGAGGCCTGGGAGGCCAACCGGCTCGTCGTCAAGGGCAGGATCCACCCCACCGTGTCGAAGGTCTACCCGCTGGAGGAGACCGGCCAGGCCGCCCACGACGTCCACCGCAATCTCCACCAGGGCAAGGTCGGCGTGCTGTGCCTGGCCCCGCACGAAGGCCTGGGCGTGCGCGACCACGCGCTGCGTGCCCGGCACCTGACCGCCATCAACCGCTTCCGCGAAGGGCAGGCGCACAGCTCATGACCGAACCGACCGCGGACACCCGCACACCCGTCACCGGCATCGTCGGCCTCGGCTCGATCGGCGAGGCGCTGGTGCACCTGCTGTTCACCGCGGGCCATCGCATCGTCGCCGTCGACACCGACCTCGACGTCCTCGCCCGGGCGGCGGGGCGGCTGAAGGCCGTGCACGGCGACGGCCCGGACCATCCCGGCGTGACCTTCACCGCCGACCACACCCGGCTGCGCGAGGCCGCTCTGGTCGTCGAGGCCGTACCGGACACCCCCGCGGCCAAGTCCGAGGCGCTGCGGCGGATCACCGCCGTCTGTCCGCCCGGCACACCGCTGGTCACCACCACGGCCGCGCTGCCCGTGGCACGCCTCGCCATCGGCAGCGGGCGCCCCGCCGACCTCGCCGGGCTGCGGCTGTTCACCCCGCCCGGGCCCGGCGGCCCGGCCGAGCCGGTGCTGACCGCCCTCACCTCCCCCGCGACCGCCGACGCGCTGCGCGCCTTCGTGGAGTCCACCGGGCTCACCCCGGTCGAGGTCGGGGCGGGGCCCGCCGCCGACGCCGGCGCCCTGGTGCTGGGTCTGCTGAACCGTGCGGCGGTCTTCCTCGCCGAGGGCCATGTCACGCACACCGACATCGACACCGCGATGCGGCTGGGCTGCGGGCTGCCGGCCGGCCCGCTGGAGACGCTGGACGCGATGGGCCTCGACACGGCGCACGCCGCCCTGATGGAGCTGTGGCGGCGCACCGGCGACAGCGCCTTCGAACCGGCGCCGCTGCTGAGCCGTATGGTCGCGGCCGGGGACCTCGGCCGCAAGACCGGCCGCGGTTTCCACACGTACGACGAGACCGGCCGCCCGCTCACCGGCGCGGCCGGTGCGCCCGACGACACCCCGGCCGCGCCGGTGGGCCGGGTGGGGGTGCTCGGGTCCGGCGCGATGGCGCGCGGCATCGCCGAGGTCACCGCGCTGGCCGGGCATCCCACGGTGCTGGTCGCCCGCAGCGCCGCGAAGGCGGAGGCGGCCGTGGAGGCCGTCGCCGGCTCGCTCACCCGCGCGGTGCGCCGGGGCAGGATCGGCCCCGAGGACAAGTCGGCCACGCTCGCCCGGCTGGACGGCACGGACGACTTCGCGTCGCTGGCCGACTGCGACCTGGTGATCGAGGCCGTCGCCGAGGATCCCGGTGTCAAGCGGGCCGTGTTCGCGGCACTGGGCGAGGTGTGTGCCGCGCACGCGGTGCTCGCCACGACCACCTCCAGCCTGTCCGTCGCCGAGTGCGCCGAGGCGTCCGGCCGGCCCGCCGACACCGTCGGTCTGCACTTCTTCAACCCCGCCCCGGTGATGCGGCTCGTGGAGCTGGCGCGCACCGACGCCACCGCCCCGGGAACGCTCGCCACGGCCCGCGCCTTCAGCCGCGGCCTCGGCAAGACCACCGTGGAGTGCCCCGACCGCACCGGCTTCATCGTCAACAGCCTGCTGTTCCCCTACCTGGGTGCGGCGCTGGCACTGCTGGAGCGGGTCGGGGCGGACGAGGCGGTCATCGAGCGCACCGACACGGCCGTGCAGCGCGGATTCGGTTTCCCCATGGGCCCGTTCGCGCTGCTGGACACCATCGGCCTGGATGTGTCGCTCGCCATCCAGCAGCGCCTGTACGAGCGTTTCGCCACTCCGGAGTACGAGCCGTCCGGCGCGCTCGCCGAGCTGGTGGCCGCCGGGCTGCTCGGCCGCAAGAACGGGCAGGGCCTGCGCACCGCGGCCGCCGCCCGCTGACATACCCTCCGCCGGCCGCGCCGCTCACACCGGGCCGGCGGCGGCCGGCCGCGCGGCGCCGCCCACCAGCTCGGCCAGGTCGGCCCGGGAGGTCAGGCGCAACTTGCGGTAGACGTTGGTCAGATGCTGCTCGACCGTACTGGGCGTGACATACAGCCGGGCCGCGATGGCACGGTTGGTGCAGCCGCCCGCGGCGAGGACCGCGACGCGCCGCTCGGCCCGGGTGAGCACGGCGACCGGGTCACCGCCGTGACCGTCCGCGGCGAGCCCCCGCTGCGCCTCGGCGGCACCGGCGCGCCAGTCGGCCGCGCCGCGGGGCTGTGCGCCCCAGTCCGCCAGCAGGTCGCGGCAGGCATGGAAGTCGGCGAGGGCGGCCCGATGGCTGCCGGCCGCCAGCAGATGGCCGCCCCTGGCCATCAGGTAGTGCAGCCCGGGCCAGGACCGGAACATGTCCTCGGGGACGGGGATGCGCAGCAGCCGCGCCGCCTCCTCGTGGGCGTCCCGGGCGGTCGCCGCCCGCACGGCCGCCGACAGGGGCATGCCGATGGCGATGCCCCACGCCGCCGGGGACAGCAGGGCCAGTGCCCGGCCCGCGTGCCGGGCCGCGGCGTCGTGGGAGCCGGTGCGGGCGTGGACCACGGCGGCCACGGCGGCGGCGACCGCCCGCCGGGCCGAGGTCGTCTCCGCCCGCTCCGCGTCGGCGGTCAGCGCGCACCACTGCCGGGCGCGTTCGGTGGCGCCGGCGTGCAGCAGCGTGGCCAGGACCGCGGCCACGGGCGGCAGCGGCGCGTGTCCGTGGATCAGCGAGGCGAGCACCCGCTCCGCCCGCGCGTCCAGGTCCGGCGCCGGGTGCGCCCTGGCTGCTCCCGGACGGACGTGGGCGAGTGCCGCCGCCAGCTCCGGGGACCACTCGGTGTGCCCGAGGGCGGCCTCGGCGCGCTCGGCCTGCGCGGGGCGCCCGTGCCACAGCAGCAGGCCCGCCGCCGCCACGGTCTGCCCGGCGTCGAACCGCCCGGCCGCCAGGTCCCGTTCGAGCGCCGGCAGGTGCCGGAGCACGGCCGCGGGATCGCTCTCCCATTCGGCGCGGGCGAGCGGTTCCAGCATGCCGCCCTGCCGCGGCTCATCACCGTGGGCGCGGTGGGCGGCCCGCAGGAACTGGGCGGCGCGGCGGGCTCTGCCGCTGCGCATCGCGTGCGTCGCGGCCTCGGCGAGCAGCTGGCCCGCCCACGCAGGTCCGGTGCCCGCGCCGTCCCCGGCGTCGGCCGCGAGCAGGTGGACGGCGACCGCGGACGGTTCCGCGCCGTGGTCGTAGAGGACGTGTGCCGCCCGGGAGTGCAGCCGGCGGCTGTCCTCGGCGCTCAGCTCCTGGAGTACGGCGGCGCGTACCCCTTCGTGGCGCAGTCGCCCCGCGTCGAGCAGCCCCAGCGCGTCCAGCCGGTCCAGGCTCAGGGCGACGGCCCGTTCGGACTCGCCCAGGAACCGGGCGAGCAGGGTGAGGGTCGTCCGCTCGGCGAGCACGGCCAGGGCACGCGCCGTCCGTGTCACGTCCTGTCCGCCGCCGCGCAGACAGCCGGCGACGGCCTGCCGGAAGGCGGTACCGGCGACCGGCCGGGAGGAGCGTACCGGGCCGCAGCCGCGGTGGTCGTCGAGCAGGGCGTGCAGCAGCCGCGGACTGCCGCCGGTGAACCGGTGCCAGTGGGGGGCGAGCCGCCGGGCGGTCGCCGGTTCCATGGCACCGGCGAAGGGGGAGCGCAGAAAGTCCGCGACACCGTCCTCGCGGAGGGTCTCCAGGGGCAGGGTGGTGCAGCGGGGGTGCCGAAGCAGTTCCGCCAGCGGCAGCGAGGGCGCGGCGTGGCGCTGTCCGCCGAGCACCACCAGGACGCCCGCCCCGGCCAGTCGGCCGCACAGGTACAGCAGGCAGCGGGCGGACGGCTCGTCCGCGTGGTGGACGTCGTCGACCACGACGACCACGGGCCGGGCGGCGTCCAGGCCGCGCAACGCGTCGTGGAGTGCCGCGGGGCCGGTGGCGAACGGGTGCGGGCCGCCTCGTGTCCCCGGGCCGGTGCCGCTGAGCAGCTGGCCGACGACACCGTACGCGAGGTCGGTCTCGGCGGGGGTCGCCAGGGCGCTCAGCACCAGCGCCCCGGCCGCGGCGGCCCGGCCGGTGAAGGCGTGCAACAGGGCGCTCTTGCCCGTGCCGGGGCTGCCGGTGACGAGCGCGGCGCCTCCCCGGCCCTGCCGGGAGTCCGCGAACAGCCTCTCCAGTGAGCCGAGTTCACCGCCCCGCCGCACCAGCTCCACCGGCATCTCCCACGTCGTCAGGCCGCTTTCTCCTCCTGGAGAGTCTGCCGAGCGGTGTGGAAGGCTCGCTGGTACCAGACCAGAGCCCCGCTCGAGCCGCAGGTACGGGCCTCGCCCGGGGTGCCGAGGAGCAGGTCGTGGTCGCCGGCGGGCACGACGTCCGCGAGGGTGCACCGCAGGGCCAGCGCCGCGTCCGGCAGATACGGCAGCCCGCTGTCCGGCCAGGCCTCGAACTCGCCGCCGGCGAACCGGTCGGCGTCGGCGGCGGCGAACCGCCGGGCCAGTGCGCCGTGCCGGCGGCCGAGCACGTTGATGACGAACTCGCCGGCCTCCAGCAGGGGCTGATGGCAGCCGGCGCCCCGGGTGACGCCGACCAGCACCAGGGGCGGCTCGGCGGACACCGAGGTGACGGAGCTGGCGGTGAAGCCGAGGCGGCGGCCGTCGGCGCCGAGGGTGGTGACGATGGTGACGGGCGCGGCGAGCAGCGCCATCGCGTCCCTGAACTGCTGCGCGCCGATCCCCGTGAGTTCGGCGAGCGGGCGGGTGCGCGCCCCGGGCGGTGTGTGCAGGGCGGTCAGGGACACGGGCGACTCCTCGGCTGGACGGGTGGTCCTGCCGTCCATCGTCGGCCCGCGGCCGTCACCGGAGAACCCCAGAAGTGCGCGGCTCTCCCCTGCCCGCCCCCCCTGGACCCGTCCCCTACGCGGGGACCGGCTCCGGCAGGGTCAGCAGCCGGGGCGCGGCCCGTCCCCACGGGAAGCCGTGATGCAGCTGGAGCACGGGCGGTGCGCCGGGGTCGGCCAGGACGGCGACGGCCGCCAGCACGTCGGGCACCGGTTCCAGTTCCACGAAGCGCCAGTGCTGTTCGGTGTCGTTGTCCGGCGGTATGAAGCCGAGCACCCCCCGGTCCTCGGCCAGGGTGAAGGAGAACGCGTCGAAGGGCAGTCCGAGCCCGAGACCGCGGGCCTTGGAGTACGCCTCCTTCAGCGTCCACAGCCGCAGCACCCGCCGGTCGCGGGCGCGGCCCGGCGCGGCCTCAGCGACCCACCGCTGCTCCGTCTCGGCGAAGGTCTCCACGATCGTGTCGAAGCCCTGGTCGCCTCGGTCCAGGCGTTCCACGTCCACGCCGATGCGGTGCCGGCGCACCACGCCCAGCAGGTTGTGGCCGTGTGTGTGGGAGAGGTTGAAGTCCAGCTCCCGGCCGCCCCGGGGCAGTCCGCCGGGCGGTTTCTGCAGGAACGGCCGCCCTCGCGAGGACCGCCAGATCACGGCCTCCGCCTCGGGCATCCCGCTCTCGATGGCCAGCACCCGCCGGACGAGGGCATGGGCGACGAGGTACTGGCGCCGGTCGCGTTCGAAGAGGAAGCCGCTCGCCGTCTCCCGCTCGTGCTCGTCCAGCCAGTGCGTGGCCAGGGTGGCGGCCATGCCCGGGGCGAGCCCGTCGTTGGGGCAGAACCAGAGCTTCACCGGTTCCGGCCGGTCGGGGTCCCAGGCGGCCGGGTCGTGCAGGGTCATGCCGGCCGCTCCGTCCGCCCGTCGGCAGCGGTGGGCCCGTCGGTCTCCAGCCACAGCGGGCTGCGCAGGAAGACGGACGGCGGCGGTGTCCAGGCCGCCGCTGCCGCGCGCGGTCCGTGTTCCAGCGCGGCCCAGTCGATGTCGAGCCCGGACAGCCACAGCCGGGTGAGCTGTTCGACGCGGCCACCGCGCCACAGCGCGGCCAGGTAGTCGCGGGTCTCCGGGACGGTGTTCAGGCCGAGCAGGTCGGCCCCGCCGGAGCGCAGGTCGGCGTGGTGGACGCCGGCGCCGGGTGTCCCGGTGTCCGCGAAGTGCCGTAGCGCGGCGACGAGTCGGGGCACGTCGGCGGCTGTGAGCGCGAGCCGGCACGGCAGGGCGGCGCGGCCCGCGCGCAGGGCCCTGGCCACGTCGGCGAGGGCCGGACCGGCCTCGTCCGTGCGTTCGGCGGACGCGGACAGCCAGTCCGCCAGCCGGGCCGCGCCCGCGGTCAGATGGGCGGGTGTGGGTGCCGACATGAGGACCAGTTCGTCGCGGTCGACGCCGTCGCCGCCCGGCCGCTCGGACCGCGGCGCGGGGGGCGGCATGTACTCCTCGACGACCGCGCGGGAGGTGGGGCAGCCTTCGGCGGACACCTCGACGACGGCGGTGCGGGGCAGTTCGCGTCCCTGCGCGTCCCGCGGCCGCGGCCAGGGCAGCGGGTCGGCCCCGCTGCCGTGCGGGGGCAGGCGTACGCCGTGGCGCAGCTGGAGCACCGCGGCGGTCAGGGCCGCGACACCGATGGCGGCTCCGGCGTGGCCGATGCGGGGCACGGACGTCTCCCGGGTCTCGTGCAGGCTCGGGCCGGACGGGCCGGCGTCCTGCGGGAGGGGCCCGACGGAGCCGGTGGCGGTGGCCCGGACGACGGCGTGCACCTGGTCCCCGTCGGCGAGCGCGCGGCCCAGCGGCTTGAGGACGACGGCGCCGACGCCCTCCCCGGCCAGGTCCCTGGCGCGGGAGGGATGCAGCAGGAGTTCGACGCCGCCGACGAGGGCCGCGGCGCACTCGCCGCGGCGCAGGGCGCCCACGGCGAGGTGCAGGGCGGTGAGCGCCGAGGATTCGGCGGTGTCGACGACCTGGGCCGGCCCGCTGAGCCCCAGCAGGGTCACGAGCCGTCCGGTCAGCCCCGAGTGACCGCTGCTCGGCCGCCGGCGCCCGCCGCGGGCCCAGGCCTCGGCGCCCAGCAGCGCGTAGTCGAAGGCGCTCGCGCCGACGAAGACACCGAGCGCCCGCGGCGCCCCGTGCGGGCCGGTCAGCGCGTCCAGCCGGGGCCCGGTGCAGCCGGCGTCCTCCAGCGCCTCCCAGGCGACCTCCAGGAACAGCCGCTCCTGAGGGTCCATCAGGGTGCCGTCGTCGGGCGTGATGCCGAAGAACTCCGCGTCGAACCGGTCGACGCCGTCCAGGAAGTGGCCGCGCTGCCCGGTGGCGAGCGGGCCGGCGCCGGGGCGGGCGGCGGGCGCGGCCGACGAGGTGTCCCGGCCGGCGCGCAGGTTCTCCCAGTGGGCGCGCGGATCGGGCGCCTGCGGATAGCGTCCGGCGAGGCCCACCAGGGCCCAGCGGTCGTCCACGGCCGTGGTCACGGCGGGGGACGCCGTGTCCGGTGCCGCGCCGGGCCCGCCCCCTGTGCCGGGCCCGGCGACGGCCCGGGGCCGGTCCGCGGTGTCCGCCGCCGGGCGGCGTTCCGGTACGGCGGCCGGTGCCGGGGTGCGCGGCCGTGCCGGTGGTGCGGCCGAAGGCCCGGCCGTGGACCGTGCCAGCAGCCGGGCGGCCTGTGCCCGGTCGAGCGTCCCGGTCTTGAACCGGGTCAGTATTTCTCGGTCGTCCATGGGTTCTGTTTCCAGCCCGTTCAGGCTCATCGGGACAGCAGGGCGAGCGCCTCGTCGACGCTGATCCGGTCGTCGGCCACCGCGTCGAGGAGTGCCTCGACGTCCAGGGGCCCGGCCGGGCCCGGGAGGGAGGCCGCCGCGGGCGCGGGGGCGGCTGCGATGTAGGCGGCCATCGCCGCGAGGTTCGGGTGGTCGTAGAGCGTGACGGCGCGCTCGCGCAGCCCGTAGATCTCGTTGATCGTCGCCACGAACTCCGCGCCGAGGATGGAGTCCACTCCCAGCTGGGGGAAGGCGGCCGCGGTGTTGATGTCCCACGGGTCGCAGCACAGGATGCGGGCCAGTTCCTCGCGCAGCACGTCCAGGACCGCTCCCGCGGCGGACCCGGTGGCCGCGCGCGGGGCCCGCGTCCGGGCGGGGGCGGGCCGGCTGTCCGGGCGCCGGAGGGCGACGGGGGCGCCACCGGAGGCCTTGCGCTCTCGTGTCACGTGCCGGGCGAACGCCAGCGGGGTGGGGTGGTCGAACAGGACGTCGGGCTTGACGGCGGTGCCGTAGCGGGAGTTGACGGTGGCGACGAACTCGACGGTGAGCAGCGAGTCGAGCCCCAGCGACCGGAACGTCTGCTCCGGGTCGATCTTCTCGGCCTTCAGGCGGAGCACGGCGGCGAGCGTGCCGACGAGTTCGGTCAGCAGGTCGGCGGGCGGCTCGGCCGGTTGCGGCCAGGTGGTCTGGATGTCGTGCGACATGGATGGGCTCCAAGGGATGTACGCGTCGGGCGGCGGCCGGGGTCGGTGCCGCGCGGGGTCGGACAGAGCTGACCGAGGGGCCGCAGCACCTCGGTGATCCGGGCCTGGTGGACGCCGGTGACGGGCGTCTGCCGCGCGGGACGTTCACCGGTGGCCCTTCCTCGGAGGCGAAGGGGAAGGCGAACGGGTGGGCGAAGAGGATGGGGAAGGCCTGCGCTCCCGCGGTCACCGGCCTGTGCCGCGTACGCTCCGGCCCGGCCGGTATCCGGCTGCTTCCTCCGGTTGGGGCGGGGGAACGTCTCGGCTGTGCCGATGACTCAGCCGACGCGGCTGAGGGCCTCGGCGCCCGCCGCGGCCCGGGCAGGCATGGCGGGCACGGCCTCCGGGCCGGCCATGAGGATCATCCGCTGCACCCGGGACAGGCCGGCGGAGGGTTCCAGGCCGAGTTCGCGGACCAGGGAGGTGCGCAGCCGCTGGTAGACGTCGAGCGCCTCGCTGCGGCGGCCGGAGCGGTGCAGCGCCAGCATGAACTGGCCGTGCAGGGTCTCGTGCGTGCGGTAACGGCTGACCAGGACGGTCAGTTCACCCAGCAGCTCCCGGTGGCGCCCGAGCCGCAGATCGGCGTCGATGCGCTGGTCGAGCGCGCACAGCCGGGTCTCCTCCAGCCGCTTGCGCTCCATCTCCAGCTGGACCCCGGACTGCACGCCGGCCAGGGCGGATCCGGTCCACAGGGCGAGCGCCTCGCGCAGCCGGCCGGCGGCGCCCGCGAAGTCGCCGGCGTCCATGGCCCGGTAGCCGAGGCCGGCGAGCCGGTCGAACTCGCGGACGTCGCTGGTGCCGCCCGATGTGTTGAGCATGTACCCGCCCGGCATGGTGACGAGCACGTCCTTGGCGGTGCGCCGCTCGCCCAGCCCGGGGTCCCGGGCGAGCGCGGCCGAGATCAGCTCGCGCAGCTGGAGCACATAGGTCTGCAGCGTGGTGCGCGCGCTGCGGGGCGGCCGGTCGCCCCAGAGTTCCTCGACCAGCGAGGCGACGGGCACCACCTGGTCGGCGTGGAGGGCCAGCAGGGCCAGCACCTGTCGTGGTTTCGGTGCGGTCGGGGTCACGGAGACCCCGTTCTCTCTGGCGTCCAGTGCACCCAGTATCTCGATGTCCACGCCGTTCCCCCTCCGTACAAGCCTGGGCCGTTTCCGTTTCAACTCCACTAAAAAACAGCCTGGACGGTTTGTCAATACCAAACCGAACAGACTGTTTTATTGCCCCACACATGAACCGCCACAGAGCGAACTGTCCATATTGGGGGGATATTTGGGGTCTGCGTGGGCGCCGGCGCCCGTCAAGGTCGGCAGGCGGACCGCTGCGCTAATCAGCACGCAGAGTCTGTTTTGCTGTGCCGCAGCAGAAGTCCCAGACCGCGGCGATCCGTTCCGTGGCCAGCCACTCCGGATCCGCCCGGCCGAGCACCTCCAGGCCCACGGTCAGGGCCACGACGGTGGCCGCCGCGGCCTTCGCGGACACTCCCCGGGCGAGCCGGCCGTCCCGCTCGGCCCGCTGCACCGTCTCCTCGATCCAGCGCTGCCACTCCTGCCTGGCCGACACCCCTTCCTCAGCGGCGAGGTCGTCGCACAGCACGAACCCCGCACGGACGACGGTGTCGTCCGCGATCCGGCTCATCAAGGCGTGTGTGGCCGTCATGAGGGCCTCCAGAGCGCCGCCGTGCCGGTCCGCGGCCTCCCGGGCGATCCGGCCCACGGTCCGTGCCGCCTCGTCCTCGACGGCCCGGGCGAGGGCCAGCTTGTTCTCGAAGTGGAAGTGCAGGGCACCGGTGCTGACTCCCGCGCGCCTGCTGATCGTCGTGAGCGACGCGGACACGTACCCTTCCGCGGCGAACGCCTCGGCTCCGGCCCGGATGAGTGCTAGGCGGGTACGGACCGCGCGTTCCTGTTTGACCATCAGTCGTCTCCCGGCCGAGGCGTCGGCGCCGGGACCGCTGCCGGGCGGGGATGGCCGCCGCGCCTCGTCGTTGTCGTTTCATTGTGGGGCGTTGCCGTGTTTGCGGGACGGCAGGTCGGCGTGCTTGGTGCGCAGCATCGCCAGTGACGTGATCAGCACCGCGCGGGTGTCGGCGGGGTCGATGACGTCGTCCACGAGGCCGCGTTCGGCCGCGTAGTACGGGTGCATCAGCTCGGACCGGTACTCCTCGACCATCCGGTCGCGCATGGCCTCCGGGTCCGCCGCCTCGGCGATCTGCCGGCGGAAGATGACGTTCGCGGCGCCCTCGGCGCCCATGACCGCGATCTCGTTGTGGGGCCAGGCGTAGGCGAGGTCGGCGCCGATGGAACGGCTGTCCATCACGATGTAGGCGCCGCCGTACGCCTTGCGCAGCACGAGCGAGATCCGCGGCACGGTCGCGTTGCAGTAGGCGTAGAGAAGCTTGGCTCCGTGCCGGATGATCCCGCCGTGCTCCTGGTCGACACCGGGCAGGAAGCCGGGCACGTCGAGCAGGGTCACGAGCGGGATGTTGAAGGCGTCGCACATCTGCACGAACCGGGCCGCCTTCTCGGACGCCTCGATGTCCAGCACGCCGGCCAGGGTCTGCGGCTGGTTGGCGACGACACCGACGACATGGCCGTCGAGGCGGGCCAGCGCGCAGATGACATTGCGCGCCCAGCCTTCGTGGACCTCCAGGTACTCGCCGTCGTCGACGATCTCCTCGATCACCCTCGCCATGTCGTACGGCCGGCGCCCGTCGACCGGCACCAGATCGATCAGCGCCTCGCCGCGGCGGTCCGCCGGGTCGGAGGAGTCCACCCGGGGCGGGTTCTCGCGGTTGTTCTGCGGGAGCAGCGACAGCAGGTGGCGCACCTCCGCGATGCAGGTCTCCTCGTCGTCGTACGCGAAGTGGCAGACGCCGGAGGTCTCGGCGTGCACGTCGGCGCCGCCGAGCCCGTTCTGGCTGATCTCCTCGCCGGTCACCGCCTTGACCACGTCCGGGCCGGTGATGAACATCTGCGAGGTCTCGCGGACCATGAAGACGAAGTCCGTCAGCGCGGGCGAGTAGGCGGCGCCGCCCGCGCACGGGCCGAGCATCACGCTGATCTGCGGGATCACTCCCGAGGCCGCGGTGTTGCGGCGGAAGATGCCGCCGTACCCGGCGAGCGCGGTCACGCCCTCCTGGATACGGGCGCCCGCGCCGTCGTTCAGGGAGACCAGGGGCGCGCCGGCCGCGATGGCCATGTCCATGATCTTGTGGATCTTGGTGGCGTGGGCCTCGCCCAGCGCGCCGCCGAAGATCCGGAAGTCATGGGCGTAGACGAAGACCGTACGGCCCTCGACCGTGCCCCAGCCGGTGATGACACCGTCGGTGAACGGCCTCTTCGCCTCCAGCCCGAACCCGGTCGCCCGGTGCCGGCGCAGCTGCTCGACCTCCCGGAAGGACCCCGGGTCGACCAGCAGGTCGATCCGCTCGCGTGCGGTCAGCTTCCCCTTGGCGTGCTGCGCCGCGGTCGCCTGCGCACCCGGCCCGGCCAGAGCCCGCGCACGGACGGCGGTCAGCTCCGCCATCCGGCCCCGGACATCGCCCCGGCCTGCTTCGGCCGGGGTGCCGGCCGCCAATGTTGACATGTCCTCAGATTCCTTTCGGCAGCGGAGAGCTGCCTCACCGCCAGCTGTGCGGCGCCTTGTAGGCCTCCGGCCTCCTCCACCAGCGCAGACCGCTGAACGGCTCCTCGTGCCCCTGCTTCGTCCTCCCGGCGGCGCGCAGCGCGAGCAGGACGGCGGTGAGTGCCGCCAGCTCCTCCTCGTCGGCCCGGCCGCGCTCGACGCGCACGATGGGTTCCACTGGGCAGCGAGCGCCCATGCGCCCTCCTTCGGTTGCGGGCCACCACCGTCCTGTGTCCGGCTCGACAGCCGCTCTCGCTCCGCTCGAACCCATCGGGCCGGCACGGAAGACATGGCGCACAGGGGTCGCCGGAGCCGGTCGCGGGCCCGGTCAGCCGACCGGAGCGAGCCGCCCGGCGCCGGACGCGGCCGCGGCGGGCACACCCTGCGGCCCGGACAGCAGGATGGAGCGCTGCAGCTTCCTGAGCGCGGCCGAGGGCTCCAGCCCCAGGGTGCGCACCAGTGTGGTGCGCAGCCGCTGATAGGCACTCAGCGCCTCGCTCCGGCGCCCCGACCGGCACAGCGCCGTCATGTACTGCCCGCACAGCCTCTCGTGGTCGGGGTACCTGCCCACGAGGACGGTCAGCTCGGCGAGCAGCTCCCGGTGCCGGCCGAGCCGCAGCTCGGCGTCGATCCGCTGGTCCAGCGCGCACAGCCGGTTCTCCTCCAACCGCTTGATCTGCGCCGCGAGATGGGGGCCCGCGTGGACGCCGGCGAGGGCGGAACCCCTCCACAGGGCGAGCGCCTCGCGCAGCCGGCCTGCGGCCGCGGGAAAGTCCTCGGCATCCATGGCCCGGTACCCCTCCCCCGCGAGCCGTTCGAACTCCAGGAGGTCCGTGGTGCCTTCGCCGCGCCTGAGGAGATACCCGCCGGGAACCGTCACGAGGACGTCCCTGACCGAGCCGCGGTCCGCCCCGCCGCGCTCCAGCGCGCCGCCGATCAGCTCGCGCAGATGCAGGACGTACGTCTGGAGGGTGGGCCGGGCGCTGCGCGGCGGCTCGGCGCCCCACAGCTCCTCGATCAGCATGTCCACCGGTACGGCCCGGTCGGCCTGCAGGGCGAGCAGGGCCAGCAGCTGGCGCGGCTTGGGGGCAGTCGGTGTGACGCAGATCCCCTGCTCTCGCACGGCGAGCGTGCCGAGTACGTCGATGTCCATGGCTCAAGTCAAAAACAGCACGAGCGGTATGTCAATACCAAACCGCTTGCGCTGTTTTTAAAGTTCCTTCGCTGACCCATCAGGCGTGACACAAAGTGGCAATTCGGGCGCAATTCCCGCACCACAAGCCGGACGACCGGTCCACAGGACGGCCAAAGCAGCCAGAAGTCCCGACCAGAAGAAGACCGTAAGTCCCGTTCTGTGCTGTCGGCGGCATCAGTCCTCGGCTGCGGCGTTCCCGTCCATGGTTCCCTCGCAGGCCGGTACCGGAACCCGCTGGGGTATGGCCGCCAACCGCGGAAGAAGCGCCTGCCAGAGCTGTGTCACGCGTTCGGCCGCGAGCCAGTCGCGGTCCCTCGCGCCCAGCACTTCGAGGCCGACGAGAGTGGCGACGATCGCCGCACCGGCGCTCTCCGCCGACACGCCGGCCGTCAGTTCCCCCGCGCTCTCCGCCTGCGCCAGGAGGTCGACGACCCTGTCGCACCACCACTGGCGCAGCCCGTCACCGTTGCTGTGCGAAGGGTCGCCGCTCAGTCTGAACGCCGCCCTGACCACCACATCGGCGGCGAGCGCGGCCGCCAGGGCATAGGAGGCGGTCACCAGCGCATGCAGCAAGGAGGAACCGGTGGAACGGGAGTCCGCGACCAGCTTCTCCAGAGTGTCCGCGGCAGTGTCCGTCACCTCTTGGGCCAGCAGCTCCTTGGTGGGGAAGTGGAAGTGCAGCGCTCCGGCGCTCACACCGGCCCGCCTGCTGATCATGGGGAGTGAAGCGACGGCGTAGCCGTCGGCGGCGAACACCTCGGCGGCCGCGCGGACAAGGGCCTGCCGGGTGCGTTCCGCCCGTATCTGCCTGACCATGTTGCCCTCCCACCGGCCCGCGCGGTGCCTCGCGCTTCGCGCGCCTCCTCCAGGGACTCGGAGCCTGTGTCGCGTCCCCGGCCGGATCAGCGGCCCGGCTCCACCACTAAACCGCATGTCGGGTTTGCTTTCAGCCAGGAGAGCGACCAGGCCAGCTCTCTCAAGCGTCCCTCAAGGCAGTCCCGACGTCCTGGCGCCAGTACAAGGGGTTCCGAGCGAGAGCCGCTCAGGGGCACGGGCCGGCACGGGCCGTGGCGCATGGCAGGGGGAGGTGACGCGATGGTCCCCGGCCCGGCCGCGACACGCCCCGGCGATCGTCCCGGACGTCCGGTACGGCAGTACCGCGAGCCCCTCCCGGCTTCTTCCGCCGAGAAGGATCGGTCCGCCGGCGACGGACGAACCGCCTCAGCCGGCCGCCCGGACGTCCTCCTCCTGCTCCAACTCCGCCTGCCGGGCCAGCTCTTCGCTTTCGAGGTGCAGCTCTGCCGCGCGCTCGGCTGTGATGACCAGTCCGTTCAGCACCGCGGGGACGGCGATGCTGGGCAGAAGGTGCTCGAACAGCGAGGCGATCCGCTCGGTCAGGTCGGCCCGGTTGCTCAGGGTGTGGGAGTAGACCTGCACACCGGTCCATGCCGCCGAGAAGATCCAGGCGCTCGCCGCCGGATCGACCTGGGGAAGCAGCTCGCCCTGCGCCTTCGCCTCGGCGAGCATCCCCTTCGTGGCCTCGATCCAGAGGGCGACCGCATGGCTGCCGAACAGGGTGCGCATCTCCTGCCCGAGGGAGAGCCTGGCGGCCGCACTGACCACCGGGTCAGTGCACATGCGGTACGCCGTGAGCAACCCCACGTCCACCAGTTCCTGCAGCTTGCACACCCGGGGGGCCAGGGCCATGGTCGCGAACTGCGCGTTGAGCACGCCTTCGGCCAGCGCCTGCTTCGAAGGGAAGTGGAAATACAGCGCACCCTTGGTCACCCCGGCACGGGTGAGAATCTCTCCGATGGTGGCGGCCTCGTAGCCGCGCTCGTCGAAGACAGACGCAGCAGCATTCAAGATCGCGTGCCTGGTACGAATCGCACGCTCCTGCTGTGCCACGACTCCTCCTGTAAGTGGTTGCCTTGGCGAACGGTATGTGTCGCCTTTACCATCCCCCAGTAGAAACCAAACCAGGTAGTCCGTATTTTCACAAGCAGCTCTGGGAATCTCTTTGCTCTCCGGGCCGAACCGTCCAGGCATTTGCGACGTCAACAGGGGGTCCCGCGCGTGGCGCACCAGCTTCTCATCACCGGAGCGAACGGGTTCATCGGCGGACACGTCCTGACCGCGGCACTCGCCAGGCCTGACCTGGGCATTCGGGTGACTCGACACCATGGCCCCGTGTCCGTGCCCGGCCAGGGGCAGGTGCAGGTGACCCACGCGGACCTTGCCGACGCCTCCTCGGTCCCGGGGCTGTGCCGGGGCATCGACGCGGTGGTGCACTGCGCCTCGCGCATCGGAGGGGACGGGGCGAGTCTGCGCGCTGTCAACGACGAGGGCACCAAGGCACTGGTAGCGGACGCCCAGCGGCACGGAGTGCGCCGGTTCGTGTATGTCAGCACCGCGGCCGTCTACGGTCGCGGACCCTTCCGCCAGGCGGACTCACGGACCCTTCCCGTGCGCCCGCACTCCCCCACCAGCCACACCCGTGCCGCCGCCGAGCAGCATGTACTGGCCGCCGGCGGCACCGTGCTGCGCCCCCACCTCGTCTACGGAACCGGCGACCGGTGGGTGATCCCCGGACTCGCCTTCCTGACACGGCAGCTGGGAGCCGAGGTGGAGTGCTCATCGCTGCACTCCGCCGTGGAGGTGACCGCCCTGGCCGAGGCCGCGCTGGCCGCCGCGCTGTCGGACCGGGAGACGGCGGGCGCCCACGACGTCAACCACCCGAGTCCGGTGCGGGCGGACGTGCTGGCGGCCGCCGTACGGCACTGCCTGGAGCCGGCCGTCACCGGCATGGTCGACACGGACGTGGCCCGCGAGCGTCTGGCGGACAACCCGCAGGCTCTGCACCATCTCGACATGCTGACCGCGGACCACTGGTTCCTCAGCTCGGCCATCTGGCGGCTGCTGGACCGTGATCCGGGCCCGGCCCCCGAAGAGGACCTGGCCCGCCATCTGCCCTGGTACCGGCAGCACCTTCGGTCCCTGGTGCCGTCAGGCCACTGAGACCGGTTCCCCCCGGTCGGGGACGGCGGCTCGCTGCTGCCGTCCCAGCAGCAGCGGGAGTTCACGGTGCCCGTTGGAGATGAACGACCCCAGCGGGCGCAACTCCCCCACCGGCACGGCCAGGGCGGCATCGGGGAACCGCTCGAACAGCCCGCGCAGCGCGACCTCCGCCTCCATACGAGCCAGCGTGGCCCCCACGCAGAAGTGCGTACCGTGCCCGAAGGCGAGGTGCTCGCGGCGCGTGGGGCGCGTGACGTCGAAGCGGTGGGCGTCCGGGCCGTGCACCGCGCGGTCCCGGCCGGCCGCCGCGAAGGAGATGACGAGCGGGTCACCCTTGCGGATCACGGTGTCCCCCACCGCCACGTCCTCGACGGCGTACCGCAGGATGCCGTTCGCCCCCGGCGCTTCCACGCGCAGCGCCTCCTCCACCGCGTCGGCCCATGAGGCCTGACCGGTTTGCACGAGCGCGAGTTGCTCAGGGTGGCTCAGCAGCAGGCACACGGCGTTGTCCAGCAGGTTCACGGTGGTCTCGTACCCGGCGGTGAAGAGCAGGATGAGGTTGTCCACCAGCTCCTTCTCGGTCAGGTGCGTCCCGTTCTCCTCGTCCCGGGCGGCGATGAGACCACTGGTCAGGTCCTCACCGGGGGTGCCTCGCTTGAGCGCGACCAGCTCCCCCATCGTCCGGTACAGATCGAACTGGTTCTGCTGTGCCGTCTCCAGCGAGGCCGTGGTGTCGAAGAAACCGGTGATGATCCGGTGCAGGGATGCACGGAACTCCTCGGGGATACCGAACAGCTCGCTCAGTACGCTGGTGGGCAGCCGGTGGGCGAAGCGGCTGCGGAAGTCCAGCTGCGTGCCCGGCGGCTCCTCGGCCAGCTCGTCGAGCAGGTTCTGCGTGATCTCCTCGACCCGGGGACGCAGCTGCGCCACCCTGCGCGCGGTGAACGCCGACGCCACAAGGCCACGCAACCGCCGGTGGTCCTCCCCGTAGGCGGTGACCATGTTCTGCACCGAGACCCAGATGGCCAGCGGCCAGGTCTCGGCTATCTCACCGTTGATCCACGCGGGCCAGTGCCGGTAGGCGTCCTTGGAGATCCGCGGGTCGACCAGCAGTTGCCTGATCGTCTGCTGAGCGGTGACCAGCCAGGCCTCCACGCCTCCGGGCAGGACGACACGGGTGAGTGGCCCCTGTTCGCTCAACCGGGCGGCTTCTCCATGGATGTCCTGGCCCGACGGATCGATGGCATACGGACAGCGCTGGTGCGAAGGCATGGGGTCTCCCGGAGGCCGCGTCGACGTCAGACTGGGGACAGCATCCGTGAAAAAACCGGCTGCCCGGTTTAACAATAGCGGTCACGGATGCCGCGCGCGACACTTTCAGGGACTTCGCAGAGGACCGGGCGGGCAGTGGTTCGACGGGCATCGGACCACGTGAACGGAATGCTTCCCACCGCTTTTTGCCGGGATGCGCCGCCGATCCGACGCGGGAAGGTTCACTCGAGAATGCCTTGAAAAGAAAACCGGTAGGTCCGTATCTTCATGAGGGCAAGGCCCTCCCCACCCTCGGAGACGAGCGGAGCTCAGATGACCGTGCTCACTATCGATCCGGAGACGCTCATACCGGCACCGGGCATACACCGACCCCGGATCCACACGAGCGATCTGCCGAAGCTCACCACCACCGTGCCGCGCGAGTACGTACACCGCTCGTCACACGCGGAGGTCTTCCTCACCGGGTGCGAGAAGATCGACGACACGCACTACGCCCTGACGGGACAGTGGCCGCGCGCCCACACGTTCTTCACCAGCGCGGACGGCCGGGATCACGACGCGCTGCAGGCTGCTGAAACCATTCGCCAGGTGGGGCTGTTCCTCGCCCACGCGGAGTTCGGTGTTCCTCTCGGCCACCAGTTCCTGATGTGGGACATGGACTTCACGACCCGTCCGGAACACATGACCATCGGTTCCGGACCCAGCGATCTGACGCTCACGGCGACGGTCGTCGACGTGGTGCGGCGGGGCAGCAGGCTTGCGGAGTTCGGCCTGGAGATCGTCGTCGAGTCAGGACAGAACAAATGTGCCGTCGGCGGGGGACGGTTCACTTGTCTGTCCAAGGCGACGTACCAGCGGATCCGCGGCGGGGCGGCCGGCGCCCAGTGGCACCGCCGGATGCCGTGGCCGGTCGAGGTGCTGCCGTCCATGGTGGGCAAGATGTCGCCGTTCGACGTGGTGCTCTCCCCCACCGGGCGACTCGACCGCTGGCTCCTCAACCCGGATCCCGGGCACCCCATCCTGTTCGACCACGGCGGGGACCACTTCCCCGGGATGGTGCTGCTCGAGGCCGCACGTCAGGCCGCTTGCTCGCTGCTGCATCCGCTACCGGTCACGATCTCTTCGGCCTGTCTCGACTTCCAGCGCTACGTGGAGTTCGACACGCCCTGCTGGATCGAGGCCACGCTGCGTCCCGCGCACAGCTCCGGCTCGCCGAGTGTGCTGGTCACCGGCCGGCAGGGCGGACACGTGGCCTTCACCGCCCTTCTCACCGGGACGTGCCCGGTTCCGGACGACGCGGAATCCGGCGTCGGCACGCACTGAGCCACCGGACGGCGCTCTTGCTTCTGCTCCCGTCACGACGTGCGAGGGCGAGGACGCCGCCCGTGGCCCTCGCCCTCGGCCCGCCGAGCCACCGTCCATCCGGCCGACGATCCGATGCCCTCTCCCGCCGAACAGTCCTGTCCGGGAGACCGACGGGGAGGATGCCCGGCCCGGCCGGTGCGTCAGGGCCGGGGAAGCCTGCCCTCGGACCGTTCGGTCTTGCGGCCTTTGCTGCCCGGCGTCAGCGTCCGCGGGTCGACCGCCTCGGCCGGTGCCCCGGTGACGTACAGACCGTCGGGGTCGGTGTCCCGGTCGTGCGGCAGCAGCCAGAAGACGCGCCGGCGGAAGGTGCCGGACGAGCGGGACGGTCTGGCGCCCTGACCAAGCTGGGCGTATCCGACCATGCGTCCGTCGCGGTGGTAGGCGGGCCGGCCCCGCCGGGTGGGCAGCCGGTCCAGGCTCTGCCGGACGTAGTCCAGGCCGCTGGGGTCCTCCAGCCAGACGAACCCGACCTCGTGGACGATCTCGTCGTCATCTATGAGGGAGCTCATCCTGTCTCCTGGTCGGCGAGCAGTCGGGTGCCCGGATCGTACGCGCGCCGGCCGGACGGGATCGCCTCCTTCGCCAGAAGCGGCCCCACCAGCTCTCGTACCCGCGCCGCGAAGGCCCGGGAGGAGATCGCCGGAGCCCCTCCATTTTGACACCACGTCTTGCAGGCCGCGTGGAGGCGCACTTGTGCCGCGGGCCGTGACGGCCCTGCGCGCGCCCTGCGGACACCCGCCGATACCCAGGGCGTTTCCGGGCAGGGCCGGAGGCGACGGGGGGAGGAGCCTCCGGCCCTGGGTCTGTGGGTAGGTCAGTGCGGGGCCGGCGGGGACAGGTGCATGAGTGCCCGGGCGGCCAGGCGGTAGCCGAAGGATCCCAGGCCGACCACGACACCGCTCGCCAGCGGGGCGATCACGGACTCGTGCCGGAACTGCTCACGGGCCCATACGTTGCTGAGGTGCACCTCGATCCACGGCGGCGTGTAGCTGGCGAGCGCGTCGCGCAGGCTCCAGCCGGCGATCATCAGGGCACCGGGATTCACGATGGCGCCGACGGTGGTGTCGCTGTGCCGGTGGATGGCGCCGACGAGATCCCCTTCCGAGTCGTGCTGAACGGAGAGCACTTCCCAGCCCCGGACACGCACCTCCTCGGCGACCGCCGCCTCGATATCGGCAAGCGTGTCGGTGCCGTATATCTCCGGCTCCCGTCGCCCGAGGATGCCCAGATTGGGACCGTTCAGGAGAAGCACGACGCTCAAGGGGGCCACCTCGGTATTCACGTTCCCCGCGGACTCCGGCCGCGGACTGCGGATCACTTCCATGCTGTGGCTTCCCCTCGCGGTACGCCACTCCCAGACCTGATAGTTCAAGTGGCCCGCGGACCTGCGCTGTTGCCGTGGGCCCGGCCAGAGCGCTCAAGGCTCGCTCGGGACCTGGTCGAGGCCCCCCACACGCCGCGTCGGCCCGCGCCGCCGCCGCCGTACACCCGCCCTACCCTGGTCCGCGATCGGGCCCCCGACTCGGGCGGCATGGATCCCAGAACAGGAGATGTGATGCTCGATTCTCCGTCTCGCTTGCGGCTGCCCCCGGTTTTCTCCGTCATACCCGGCTGCCAGGGCAGCACCTGCGAAACCGCCCGCCTGTCCGAGTCCTCTTCTTCCGCCTGGTCCCGCGGTGATCTCGAAGAAGGCATTCGGCTGGCGCAAGCCGCCGCTCGCACGGAACCCGAACACACCGGGAACTGCAAGGGCTTGGCAGAACTCTGGCACGCCGCACTGCTGGTCCGGATCCGCGATCTCTCCTCCGCGGCGCGGGTGCTGGCCGACGTGGACAGGCTGACGGCGGCACGGCCCGAGGCCGGCGGCGGCCTCGTGACGGCCTCGCTGCTGTGTGCGGCGGACCTCGCGTTCGCCCGGGGGGATGTCGCCACCGCCGTGGATCTCGCGGGCGAGGGCGTGGACCGGGCGCAGCGAACCGGCCTCCACTGCTTTCTGCCCGATGCCCACACCGTGATGGCGCTGAGCGCGCTGCGGCAGGGCAACATGGGCGTGAGCACGGAGTTCGCCAATCAGCTGCGGGACTGCGCGCTGCTCGGCCAGACCGCCCACCGGCCGAGTCAGTGTGCCTGGGCCGCGGCTCAGCTTCTGGAGGTGCAGGGCGGCGCACCGAGCGCGGCCCAGCTCATCGTGGGCATCGTCACGGACGACCAGCTGCTGCTGGAGCTGCTGGCGTCACAGCCCGCCGCTGCCGCCTGGCTCGTCAGGGCCACGCGGCGGCTGGGCGACGACGTACTCGCCCAGCGGGTGGTCTCGGTGGCCTCCGCGCTCGCGGCGCGCAACCGCGGGCTGCGTTCCGTGGCGGCGGCGGCGCTGCACGCCGCCGGCCTCCTGGAGCGGAATCCGGACCGGGTCCGCGCCGCGGCCGTCTCGCATCCGGACCCGTGGGCCGCCGCGTCCGCCTGGGAGGACGCCGGAAAGCTCTTCGCCAGGCGGCCCGCCGAGCGGGAACGGGCGGTCGAGGCCCTGGAATCCGCGGCGGACGGCTACGCGAACGCCGCGGCTCCGCGTGATGCCCGCAGGGTGGTGAGCCGGCTGCGCTCCCTGGGAGTGCGGCGCGGCCGCTATCCGCAGTACGCCGGCCAGGACGGCGTGAACACGAGCGCGCTCACCAACACGGAGGCCGCCGTGGCCGACCTGGTGAGCCAGGGGTTCACCAACTCCCAGGTCGGCGAGCGGCTGTTCATCTCCGGTCACACCGTGGCCTTCCACCTGAAGAAGATCTTCCGGAAGATGAACGTGGCCTCGCGGGTGGAACTGACGCGGGCGTGGAGCCAGGTGCCGGGCGTGGCCGCCGGGGACGCGAGGGCCCAGTGAGGACCCGTCGTCACACGGCGGCGGGCGGCGGGGTCGCCAGGTCGGGCGCGTTCGTGCCGGCCAGGCCCATCTCCGCCTCGGCGTTCTCGTCGATCCGGGCCATGGCGAGGCGGAGCACGGGCGGTGCCATCAGCGAGGTCACGATCGCGACAAGGATGATGACGGTGTACGTCTCGGCGCCGAGGACCCCGAGTTGCAGGCCCACCGTCGCCACGACGACCTCGATCACCCCGCGGGAGTTCATGCCGGCTCCGAGCGCGAGGGCCTCCCAGCGGCCGAGGCCGCTCAGCTTCGCGCCGACGAAGGCACCCGCGAACTTGCCGAGGATCGCCACGGCGAGCACCACGCAGGCCGTGGCCAGGACGGTGGGCCTGACCAGCGCGGTCAGGTCCATCCGGAGGCCGGCCGTGGCGAAGAAGACCGGCGCGAGGAAGGCGAGGACCGTGGTGCGCAGCGGAGCCAGCTTCTCCCGGTCCAGTTCGCCGCTCGTGCCGATGAGGACACCGCACACGAACGCGCCGAAGACCGCTTCCAGGCGCATCGCCTGCGTCGCCGCCGCGCCGAGCAGCACGATCACCGTCGCCACCGCGACCGTGGGCGCCGGCGACGAGGAACGGCCCGCCGCGCGCAGCGCCGCCTTCACCAGGGGGCGGCCCACCAACCAGGCGGCCAGCACGACGCCCACGGGGTAGAGCAGGGACGTGGTGACCGTCCCGGCGCTCAGCCCGGCCGTCGCCATCGCCGACACGATGGAGAGCAGGAACCAACCGACGACGTCGTCGATCACGCCGGCGGCCAGGGTCAGCTGCCCGACATCGCGGTGCAGCAGGTTCATGTCGATGAGGGTCTTGGCGATCACCGGGATGGCGGTGACGCACATGGCCACCCCGAGGAACAGCGAGAAGACCGTCGGGTCCGTGTGGCCCGGCATCAGCGAGGAGGGCAGCAGGTAGCCCACTGCGACGCCGAGCGCCAGGGGCAGGAGCAGACCGCACAGGCTCACCCGGAGCGCGGTGAGCCGGCGCCGCCTGACGAGGTCGAACTTCAGCTCCATGCCGGTGACGCCGACGAGCAGTACGACGCCCACCTGCCCCACCGCGTCGAGCAGATGCATCTGGCCGGGGTCCTTCGGCAGCAGCCAGTCGGCGAAGCCGGGCCATATGTGGCTGAGGACCGAGGGGCCGGCGAGCACGCCGGCGAGCAGCTCGCCGACGATCGCGGGCATCCCGCACCGCGCGGCCAGCTGCCCGAGGGCCAGGGTCAGAAGAAGCAGGACCGCCAGCTGGAGCAGGAACACCAGCAGCGAGTCATGGGCGATGGTCGGTACGGGGGCGGAACTCAACTCGGTCAACTCGGTCACCTCAGATACGGGCTTCGTGAAGCGTGCCGGCGTCCCGGCGGGCCAGACGGTCCGCGAGGAGCCCGCTCACGCGTGCGCTCTGGTCCACAAGGAAGAAGTGGCCTCCCGGGAACACCTGCAGCTCCGTCAGGCCGGTGGTGTGCTCTTCCCAGGCCGCCGCCTCGTCGATCGAGACCCGGGGGTCGCTGTCTCCGGTGAGCACCGTCACCGGGCACTGAAGCCTGCGGCCGGGTGCAGCGCGGTAGTTCTCGACGGCCCGGTAGTCGCCGCGGATCGCCGGCATGATCACTTCCAGTATTTCCGGGTCGGCGAGCAGCGCCGCGTGCGGGCCGCCGAGCCTGCGCACCTCGTCCAGCAGCTGCGCGTCCGACGCCTGGTGCAGCCGTTCGTCCCGGTCGCGGGACGGGGCCCGCCGGCCGGAGGCGAAGAGCCGTACGGGCGCGGGGAGGCCGGCGTCCTGCATCCGCAGCGCGACCTCGAAGGCGAGGACGGCGCCCATGCTGTGCCCGAACAGCGCCAGGGGCCGGTCGTCGAGGTGGCGTAGCGCCTCGAAGATCCGGTCGGCCAGGTCGGGAACGTTGTCGACGGGCGGCTCGTGGCGCCGGTCCTGCCGTCCCGGGTACTGCACCGCCAGTACGTCCACCGCGGGCGTGAGCGCCTTGGACAGCGGAAAGTAGAAGCTCGCGGATCCGCCGGCGTGCGGCAGGCACACCAGGCGGACATCGCTGTCGGGCGCCGGGTGAAATCGGCGGACCCATGTTCCGAATTGCTCCGGTGCTTGAGGCACGGCCAGAAATTCCTTTCAGGAAACGTCCTTCGGCAGGGTAGAAACGATGTCGCCGGCCCGGTATCCCCCGACCTGATAGGGCGTCCATTTTCCGAACCCGCCGCTGAAGGCGCAGACTTGAATTCCACTGGAGTGGCGCCAGCAATACCGCTGGCGCGGGGACCTGGATTTCGTACGCCTCGGGCATCATGACCGACGGCCTGCCGTTCACCCGGTCTGCCGTTCACCCCGTAGGAGGCGATCACCGTGAAGATAGTCGCGGACACCGACAAGTGCGTCGGTGCGGGTCAGTGCGTGCGCACCGCGCCGGAGCTGTTCGACCAGGGCGAGGACGACGGCGTGGTCGTCGTCCTGGACGCCGAGCCCGGGGACGCGCTCCGGCCGGTGGCCGACGAGGCCGTCGACCTGTGCCCGGCCCGTGCGCTCTCCCTCACCGGCTGACGCGGCGCTCCCGCCGGCCGACCGCACCCGAGAGCGGGCCCACGCCACGGTGGCGTGGGCCCGCTCTCACGTCGGCGGCCTGCGCACCGGATCCCCCGGGGGCGGGCACGGGGGCCGGGACCGGCGCCGGATCAGAGGGGACGGCGGGCGACGATCCGGGCGTGGTGCGGGTCGGTCCTGCCCTTCTCGACCAGCGTCCCGAGCGCCTCGTCCAGGAACTCGTCGACCCGGTCGCCGAGGACCTCGGCCTGCGAGGCGAACCAGGTCCGCCTGAACCGCGTGCGCATCTCGGCCAGTTCCTCGGCGGTCAGGGCCTGGCCCTTCTTCCGGCTGAACGGGTGGGGGAGTTCGGGCTCGTAGTGGACGAGTTCGAGCCCGGCGTCCTTGAGCAGGTCGGCCACGTCGTCGGCCGGGTAGTCGCGCATCGCCGGCGGCACCGCGGCGAACAGGTCCTTCCACTTCGGGCTGTCCGCGATCTCGCGCAGGATCCCGAAGAGGCCGGTGCCCTCGCTGCGCGGCTGGGCGCCCGTCCACTGCAGCACGAGGTACCCGCCCGGGCGGAGCGCACGGGCCATACGGCGCAGCGGCTCATGGGCCTCGGACACCCAGTGCAGCACCCAGGAGGAGTGGATGACGTCGAACCGGCCCTGCGGCAGCCCCAGTTGCTCGACCGTGCGGACCTCGGTGTGCACGGGAAGCCCGGCGCACAGCTGCCGGGTGGCGTCCACCATGGACGGTGACGCGTCGCTGGCCCAGACCTCGAAGCCCCGCTCGGCGACGGTGCGCGCGATCTCACCGGCGCCACAGCCGATCTCGGCGAAGGTGCCGCCCCGTTCCAGGGCGTCGCCCGCGAGCGAGAGCGCGGCCAGTGCCGTCTTGACGTGAGGCGAGTTCACCTTCACGTATTCCTCGGCCACCCACGTGTTGGTGTCGGTCATCGGCGAAGTCCTGTCTTTCTCGGGAAGTCGAGGGTGCGTCGTCGTCTCGTGCCCGGTGATCACCAACGTGACTGGAATTCCCCTCGATGACGACTCGATTGCCGGTCGAGAACAAGTCCATTGCCCATTCGGCGACTTGCATGGCGGTTCCACACAGTAGGACAGCTGCGGTCGGCCTGACATCCCCCGACCTGATAGGCCATCACGCAAGGGGATCCGCGGCGGACAAGGGGGTGCTAATCTCGCCGAATATCCAGAGGTTAAAAGGGGATTCCGCTCTCCGTGCCCTTTCCGAGTAGGGATGACGATGTCCACCATGCGCCCGCACGACCTGTACGAGTCCCCGACGGACACGGACGTGGCCATTGTCGGCAACGGGCCGATCGGCGCCGCCCTGTCGGTGCTGCTCGCCCAGCACGGCTGGCGCGTGACCGTCCTCGAACGCCGCCCCCGGCCGTATCTGCTGCCCCGGGCGACCAGCTTCGACGGCGAGACCGCCCGGCTGCTCGCGGCCACCGGCATCGGGGACCGGATGGCAGGGATCACGGAGCCGGCCACCGGCTACCAGTGGCGTACGGCGGCGGGACAGACGCTCCTGGACATCGCCTTCTCCCCCACGGGCCGCTACGGCTGGCCGGACGCCAACACCATGCACCAGCCCGCCCTGGAGGAACTGCTCGCGGCCCGGGCGGAGTCGCTGCCCGGCATCACGGTGCTGCGCGGCCACCGGGTCGTGGACATCACAGAACAGACCGAACACGACGAGCGGGTGACACTGACCGCCGAGGCCGCCGACGGAGCGGCCCGCACCGTCACCGCGCGCTGGGTCGTCGGCTGCGACGGCGCGAACAGCTTTGTGCGCGAGCACCTCGGCGTCCCCATGACCGATCTCGGGTTCTCCTACGAGTGGCTGCTGTGCGACGTCGAGCTGCGCGAGCCGCGCGAGTTCGCCCCCACCAACGTCCAGATCTGCGACCCGGCGCGGCCCACGACGCTGGTGGGCAGCGGCCCGGGGCACCGCCGCTGGGAGTTCATGCGGCTGCCGGGCGAGAGCAGCGCCGAGCTGAACAGGGAGGAGACGGCCTGGCGCCTGCTCAAGCCGTACGGCGTCACCCCGGAGACGGCCACGCTGCTACGCAGCACCACCTACATATTCCGGGCGACCTGGGCGGAGCAGTGGCGGGCAGGCCGCGTACTCCTCGCCGGTGACGCGGCACATCTGATGCCGCCCTTCGCCGGCCAGGGCATGTGTTCCGGGCTCCGGGACGCGGCCAACCTGGCGTGGAAGCTCGACCTGGCACTGCGCGGCCTGGCCGGCGCCTCCCTCCTCGACACCTATGCCGAGGAACGCAGAGAGCACGTGAAGGAGTCGATCCTGTCGTCGGTGCAGCTGGGCAGGATGATCTGCGTGACGGACCCGGCGGCCGCCGCGGACCGCGACGCCACGGTCCTCGCGGGCCGCCGCGGTCGTACGGGGCCGGGTGCACCGGAGCCGGCGAAGCCGCTGTCGACCGGCGTCCTGCGCCGAGCGGACCCGGAGGGTCCGCCGCCCGGTGCGGTGGTGCCGCAGGGGCGGGTGAACGCACAGGGCGGCACGGGCCTGTTCGACGAGGTCGTGGGCCGTGGCTTCGTCCTGCTCACCACGGACGACCCGCGCCCCGCGCTCGGCGAGGGCCGCTGGTCCTTCCTCTCCGCTCTCGACGCCCATGTGGTGTGCCTGTCGCCGTCCCAAGCGGCGGCCGGGGACACCGGACAGCGCCTGCTGGAGGTGATCGATGTGGACGGCGTCTACGGGTCCTACCTGGCCGAGCACAAGGCAACCGCCATGCTCATCCGCCCGGACCACCACGTCTTCGGCACCGCGAACGGCCCCGAGGACACCGCCGCGCTGGTCGACGACCTGCGCGAGCGGCTGTACGCGGCCGTGCCGTCCGGATGAGCCGGCGTCAGGTCAGGGATTCCAGCCCCACACCTGGCTCCCACCTTGCCTGGGGCAGGAGTTGAAACCCTGCGACGTGGACAGGCGGCCCTGCGACATCACGTGCGCGTACGTGTTCCAGACCGCCGCGTGCCCCAGACTGTAGTTGCACACCAGGACACGGCCGCGGACCGCACCGCCCGCGCGCTTGATGGCGGGGAAGTAGTTCTGCTGAATGCTCTGGTGGTGGTTGGTGGCAGTGAGATCTCCGGCCATGACGATCAGGCGGTTGTCCGACGAGAGCTGGAGCCACCAGGCCAGCGTCTGGTCGGCCTGCACGGTCCGAGTGCCCGGTTCGTCGCATGTCCCGAAGTCCGTCTGCGGCGTCCCGGGGTCGTAGAGCACCACGTAGTCGATGTTCTTCGCCCGGGCCGGATCGTGATCCTTGAGGTAGCGCAGAGCGTAGATCGGGCCCAGCCGGCCCAGGCTCCACCCGGCCAGCCGCGTGATGTTCTTGCCCCCGAACGCCACGGCGTTCGCCGACGGCCGGCAGGAGCCGTCACCCGGCCATTTCCCGTCGTAGCTGCCGTTGGCGGTCAGCACCCGGCCGAAGTGCAGGCTGCGCGCCAGATCCGCCCCGGCGTTGCCCTTCCCCGAGTAGTAGGCCACGTTCTGGCTCGTCGGGGCGGGAGGACTCGGAGTGCCGCCGCACTGCGGGACGCCCGGGGCCACGTGGTTCGCGGTCATGCCGTCGTTGATGTAGTGGGTGTTGAGAAACCCCTTGTCGGCGCGTCCGGCGGCGCTGGGACGGGAGATGTTGTCGCTGTAGTACCAGACCCGGTTGCCGTACCGCCCTACGGAATCCCCCATCAGGTAGCACTCGGCTCGTACCTGCTCACCGCGGTAGACGCCCAGGCCGGTGATGCGGTCGGTGTCCTGGGTGTGGGGGCTGTTGCGGAACCATACGCCGTCGGGGAGGGTCTCGCTGGTGTTCATCACCGTGAAGACCGGGCCGGCGGCCGCGGATGCCGGCACCGTACCGGCGATCAGGCTGCCGGCGAGGACGGCGGCGCTTGCGGCCCAGGCAAGCGCCGCGCGGAGTCGTTGCAGCGACTAGCTCCTCCGAGGAGTGGAGATCGTGCACCGGGCGGCGGCTCTGCCGTGCAGAGGGCGCCGCCCAGGTACTGATCCCTCCAAGATTGCCGAATGCCGTGTTTCCGGCTCCGATCCGCCTTCACCGTAGTGAAGTTGTTATGGCGCATATGCCGGAGTTCAACGCTTCCACTCGCATCGGCCTCTTGGCCCCCACACGCCAACGCCCGCACCGTGCCCCGCGCACGGGACGGCGCTACGTGGCAGAGGTGCGGCGGCCGCCCCGGCGCGCGGAGCCCCGGCCGCCGGTCCCGGCAGCGCCACCCGTGGCTCCGCCGTTCGCCGTGCGTCGGCCGGATCCGCGGACGGCCTTGCCGGAGGCGGCGCCCGTCGCCGCACCGGTCGCGGACTGGCGGTCAAGACCGCGGCCGCCCGCTGCGGCGGCACCGCCCTGGGCCGGGCCGGATCCCGCCCGGCGGTCGGCGCCCCGGCCCGCCGTCCCGGCGGCAGCGCCTGTCGCCGCTTTGGCCCCGCCGCCGCTTCGGCGTCGGCGCCCGGATCGTCCGCCGGGCTTGGTACCGGTCTTCCCCTCCGGGCGGGACGCGGTCGGCGTCGCGGGCTGGGGGACCTCGATGGTGACGGCGACGCCGGAAGGCTCGCGGGCGCCGGTGATGGTGGCCAGTTCCGCGTCGCTCGATGTGATGCGGGCCGTCCGGGGGCGGATGCCCGCGTCCGACATGAGCCGGGTGACGTCCCGCTTCTGCTCGGGCAGGACCAGCGTGACGACGCTGCCGGAGCCGCCGGCGCGGGCCGTGCGGCCGCCGCGGTGGAGGTAGTCCTTGTGATCCGTGGGGGGATCGACGTTCACCACGAGGTCGAGGTCGTCGACGTGTATGCCTCGGGCCGCGACGTTCGTCGCCACCAGCGCGGTGACCTGGCCGTTCTTGAACTGTTCCAGGGTGCGGTTGCGCTGCGGCTGGGAGCGGCCGCCGTGCAGTGCCGCCGCGCGGACACCGACAGCCAGGAGCCGCTTGGCGAGCCGGTCGGCGGACCTCTTGGTGTCGAGGAAGAGGATGACCCGGCCGTCACGGGCCGCGATGCGCGTGGTGACGGCCTTCTTGTCGGTCTCGTCCTGGATGTGGAGCACATGGTGCTCCATGGTGGTCACCGCACCCGCGGACGGGTCCACGGAGTGCACCACGGGGTCGGTCAGGAACCGCTGCACCAGGCGGTCGATGTTGCGGTCCAGGGTGGCCGAGAAGAGCATGCGCTGTCCGTCGGGCCGTACCTGCTGGATCACCTTGGTGATCTGCGGCAGGAAGCCCATGTCGGTCATCTGGTCGGCTTCGTCCAGCACCGTGATGCGTACGTCGCCGAGCACGCAGTCCCCGCGTTCCACGAGGTCGTTGAGCCTGCCGGGAGTCGCCACGAGCACCTCGGCGCCGCGTCGGAGCGTACCTGCCTGCTTGGTGATGGACAGCCCGCCGACCACAGTGGCCAGCCGAAGGTTCACCGCAGTCGCGTACGGGGTCAGCGCGTCCGTCACCTGCTGGGCGAGTTCCCGGGTGGGCACCAGCACGAGGGCGAGGGGTGCCTTGGGCTCCGCGCGCAGTCCGGCCGTGCGGGCCAGGAGCGCCAGCCCGAACGCGAGGGTCTTGCCGGAGCCGGTGCGTCCCCGTCCGAGCAGGTCACGGCCGGCGAGCGAGTTGGGCAGGGTGGCGGCCTGGATGGGGAAGGGCGTGGTCACGCCCTGCGCGGTGAGGGTCTTCAGCAGCCCCGCGGGCATGTCCAGAGCGGCGAAGTCCTCGACGGCGGGAAGTGCGGGTGTCGTGTTTTCCGGAAGCCGGAACTCACGCGGTGACGACGCGGACGCGGGGGGTGACGAGGCGCGGCGGTTCGGCTTCTGGGGTCTGCGGGACATGCAGTGATCTGCCTTCCTGGAAACAGCACAAACCGGGGTCCGCACCATGACGGTGCGGACCCCGGTGAGTGGATACGCGTCCGGCGATCAGGCGGGGACGATGTTCTCCGCCTGCGGGCCCTTCTGGCCCTGCGTGACGTCGAAGGAGACCCGCTGGCCCTCCTGCAGCTCACGGAAGCCCTGGGTCGCGATGTTCGAGTAGTGCGCGAAGACGTCGGGGCCGCCGCCGTCCTGCGCGATGAAGCCGAAACCCTTTTCGGCGTTGAACCACTTCACGGTTCCCTGTGCCATGACCTTCTCCTTCTGTAGGCAGAGGCCCCATCCGGAGATGCCGGAAAACAAATAATGCGCCTGAAGGAGAAACATTCCCGTCAGGCGCACATAGGTTCATGGGTACCACAACTGCAACTCTTGAACCTTAGCACAGCTCGGCGGCCCCGGTCTCAGGGCCGGATCAGCCGGGCCAGCGCGAGTGCGCCCCGCAGCGAGGACAGGCCGCCCAGTGCGGCCGGGCGCACGCCGAGCCGGGGCCGGCCCGGGCGGGACAGCTCCGCGAGCTGTTCGGACACGAGGGTGTCGAAGCCCGGGAAGGCGGTCGCGAAGCCGCCTCCGATCAGGAGGAGCTGGGGGTGGAGCAGTTCCTGGACGCTGGTCGCGGCGGTGGCCAGGGCGCGGCAGGTGCGGCGGAGGGCGGTGACCGCCCAGGGGTGTCCGGCCTGCCAGGCCTGGCGCAGCTCGTCGAAGGTGACGTCGCTCCCCCGCAGCCGGGCCGCGCGGCGCAGCGTGGCCGGGCCCGAGGCGATGGCCTGGAGGCATCCCCGGCGTCCGCACACGCACCGCGGACCGTCCAGCTCGACGACCGTGTGCCCGATCTCGAAGGATCCGCGGCCGAGGCCCGGGCAGAGTTCGCCGCGCAGGACGAGGCCGCCGCCGATGCCCGTGCCGACCCCCAGGTAGAGGAGGTCCGTGCAGCCGGCGGCCTGTGCCTCGGCGAGGGCGCCGAGGTCGCCGTCGTCCGCCCAGGCGACGGCGGTGCCGGGGAACAGGGCGCGCAGTGCCGCGCCCAGGTCCGTGCCGGTCCACTCGGGCCTGCTCGGCCAGGCGGTGATCCGTTCGTCGGGTCCGACGGTCGCGGGCATCGCGACGCCCACCGCTCTCGGGGGCGTCGCCAGCCCGCCTAGGAACTCGCCTATGCGGTCCGCCAGTTGGGCCAGGTCGTGGGCGGCGCTGTGCCGTGGCCGCCAGGTGAAGACGGTCTCGTCCACACAGCTCGCGCCGGCCTCCACCCGCAACGCGACCTTGGTGCCCCCGATGTCGACACCGAGGTGATGTGCCCTCTCCATGCCGTCCGGCCGATCCTCAGTCGCCGGGCACGGACGGGCACAGGGCCAGCAGGTCGGCGGGGCGGCGCAGCACGACGGCCGGCTCGGCGGCGAGCAGTTCGCCGGTCTCGGACAGCGCCCACAGCGCGCCGGCCGAGGTCACACCGGCGCCGTGGGCACTGGCGATGTCGGTCGGTGCGTCACCGACCATGACGGCCTGCTCGGGCGAGAAGCCCAGCAGGTCGAGGGCGTGTTCCACGATGTCCGGGGCCGGCTTCGGGCGGGCGACCTCGTCCGAGCCGATCACATGGTCGAAGAAGGGCAGCAGCCCCAGCTGGTCGAGCAGCGAGCGCGCCCGCTGCCCGCTCTTGCCGGTGGCCACGGCGAGCCTGAGTCCGCGCACCCGCAGGGTGGTGAGCAGCTCCACGACGCCGTCGAAGACCGGCACCTGGGAGGCGAGCCGGTAGCTCTCGCGGACGAAGGGCTCCTCCATCTCCAGGGGCAGGCCCATGATCCGCATGATGTCCGGGAAGTAGCGCCCCAGATGGCGCCGGTACTCGTCGAACGGCGCCGGGCCGTCGCCGACGACCTCCTTGTACGCGATGGCGAACGCCTCGTACATCACCGCGAAGCTGTCGACGAGGACCCCGTCCAGATCGAAGATCACGGCGCGTCTCACCGGCGGGAGCGTCCGGGTCGCCGTCGCCGGGCGGCCCGCCTCGGGGGCGGTGGCCCGGTCCAGGCCCGGGATGTGGGCTCGTTGCGTCGAAACTGGCGATATCACCGGCTTCTTCTCCTCCTACTGATGGACGGGCACGGCCTGATGGACGGGCACGGCGGTCTGCTGGTGCGCGCGACGGGCCGACGCGTAGAAGTCCTCGATGACACGGACCGTCGTACGGGCCTCGCTGACGGCCCTGCCGCGCCGGTTCGGGTCGGCGAGGGCGGCGGCGAGGCCGTCCAGCTGCCGCCGGTACTCGCTGCCGATGGGCTCGTCCGGTACCGGCAGGGCTGTCGTGGTGCCCTCGCGGGTCAGCGTCAGCAGGGCGTGCGGAGCGCGGTTGGGGCTGAAGCCGAAGGTGCAGCTCAGTTCGGCGGTCGCGGCACTGCCCGTCACCTGGATACGGGTCACGTCCCGCGCCTCGTGCGACGCCCAGCCGGCGCTCAGGCAGACGGAGACGCCGTCGTCGCGGACGAGGAAGCCCCGGGCGGTGTCCTCGACGTCACCGGCGGTGCCGGCGGCGGGCTCGTCCTGCCGCCAGGCCGCGCTCCAGGCGCCGGCGCCCACGAAGTCGTTCGACGTGACGCCGGCGACCTGGGTGAAGCGGGCCGGGCCGAGCAGGGATGCGAGCGTGTCGAGCAGATGCCAGCCGAGGTCGAGGAGGACACCGCCGCCCGCCTTGCTGCGCTGGGTGAACCAGCCGCCGGCGTGCGGGATGCCGCGCGCCCGCACCCAGGACAGGTCGACATGGCGGACACGGCCCAGCTCCGGCAGCAGGCGCGCCAGGGCGGCCACGTCGGCGCGGTGCGGGGCGGCGCTGCCGGCGAGCAGCGTGGCGCCGCCGGCGCGTTCGGCGGCGGCCAGGGTGTCGGCCTCGCCGGAGGTCAGGCACACCGGCTTCTCCAGGAAGACGGAGATGCCCTTGCCGAGCAGTTCGGCCGCGACCCGGGCGTGCAGATGGTTGGGTACGGCGACGACGGCGAGGTCGACCGCGCGGGCGGTGAGCGCGTCCACCGTCGGGTGCACGGGTACGCCCGGTGCCGCGTCGAGTGCGGCCCGCGCCGCCGGTGCGGGGTCCACGACGGCGACCACGTCGAAGTCGGCGTGCTCGGCCAGCCGGGGCAGCCACAGCTCCCGCCCCGCCCAGCCGAGCCCGACGACGGCTGCCCTGACGCTCATACGGCGGCCACGGCGTCCGCGATGATCTCGGCCGTCCGGTGCATGTCCTGCTCGCCGGCGAGCAGCACGCGGTGGTGCAGCCAGACGCAGTCCCGGCTGATGGCCTCCGTGTGGGGGCAGCGCTCGGCGATCTGGTCCGGGGTCTCGTCGGGGGCGCCCATCTCCCAGAAGGCGTCGGTGCGGTAGATGGCGCGGAAGGCCGCGAACGCCGGCACGCCGGCCGCCACGAGCCGGTCGACCAGGGCGTTGCGGTCCTCCTCGCCGATGCCGGGCACGCGGAACATCGCCATGTAGTGCGAGGGGAAGTCGGTGCGCTCGTCGGCGCGCTGCGGTACGACGCCGTCGATCGCGTCGAGCAGCGGGGAGAGCACGGCCCAGCGCTGCTGACGGGTGGTGATCTGGTCCTCCACGCGGCTGAGCTGGGCCCGCAGAACCGCTGCGGAGAACTCGTTGAGGCGCAGGTTGCTGCCGGCGATCTGGTGCATGTAGCGGCGGTCGGTGCGGGGCCGTCCGCAGCTGTGCCGCAGGAACGCCGTCTCGTAGGTCTCCGCGTCCGGGAACAGGACGGCGCCGCCCTCGCCCGCGGTCATCAGCTTGCCGTTCTGGAAGCTGAACGCGGCGATGGTGCCCAGCTCGCCGACGCGCTTGCCCCGCCAGCGGGCGCCGTGGGCGTGCGCGGCGTCCTGGAGCAGCGGTATCCCGGTGTCGGCGGAGAGGTCGGCCAGTGCGTCCATGTCGGCCAGGAAGCCCGCCATGTGCACGGGCATGATGGCCCGGGTGCGCGGTGTCACGGCTGCCGCGGCCGCCGCCACGTCGATGTTGTAGGTGTGCGGGTCGACGTCCACCGGGACCGCGACCGCGCCGAGCCGCTGTGCCGCCTGCGACGAGGAGATGAAGGTGAAGGCCGGGACGATGACCTCGGTGCCCGGGCCGACGCCCATGCACTGCAGGGCGAGTTCCAGCGCGTGGGTTCCGTTGGTGACGGCCAGCGCGTGGGGAGCACCGTGGAGTTCGGCGAACTCCCGCTCGAAGGAGTCGACTTCGTTGCCGCCCATGCGCCACCACTGGCCCTGCTCGAGTGCGCGGATGAGGCCTTCCCGCTCTTTTTCGTCGTACTGCGGCCACTGGGGGAATTCCGGCGCCTGTCGCACGTTCATGATTCTCCAAAGAACTGGATGTGGCTCGATGCAGGGCACACAACAGCTGAACAACAGGTCCAAAGTAGGTCCCTGCCGAGGCCGTGACATCCCTTGATCCGGTAGTGGTCGGCGGAATTCACCGAAGGTCGAAGAAAGCCCTATAGGAATTCAGTTGTCCCTCGAGCATGTGAATACCGTGATGGATACGGTGGCCGCGTGCGGCGGCCTCGCGCAGGAGCCGGGTCTCGCGGGGTTTCATGATGATGTCGGCCACGACGCAGCCCGGCGGCAGGGAATCCAGCGGGAACGGCAGCGGGTCGTCCGCGCGCAGCCCGAGCGGTGTGGCGTTGACGGCGAGGTCGGCGTCCCGCGGGTTGGGTCCGCTCAGCGTGTGCACCCGGCCCGGCCAGTGCCCGTCGAGCCGGGCGGCCAGCGCGGTGAGCTTCGCGGTGTCCGTGTCGTACACGCCGAGCCGGTCGACGCCGGCCGCGAGGAGCGCGGCGGCGATGGCGCTGCCCGCACCGCCCGCGCCGACGAGCACCGCGCGGCTGCCCCGGGGTTCGTGTCCGGCCCCGACGAGGCCCGCCACGAAGCCCGATCCGTCGAAGTTCTCCGCGAGCCAGGTGCCGTCGGCCTCGCGGCGCAGTACGTTCGCGCTGCCGACGATGTCCACGGTTGTCCCGCACCGGTCGGCGAGGTGGCGGACGGCCGCCTTGTGCGGCACGGTGACGAACATGCCGTCGAGGTTCTCCACCTGCTGCAGGCCGCGTACGACGGCTTCCAGGTGCTGCGGCCGGGCGTGCACCGGGACGACCACCGCGTCGCGGTGCAGCTCGGCGAGGACCGGGTTCATCAGCGCGGGTGCCTGGACCTGGGCGACCGGGTCCCCCAGGACGGCGTACAGCCGGGTGGTGCCCTGGATGGTCCTGACGGGAGGGTGTCCACTCACCACAGCCTGCCCTCCCGCTCTGTGCCCCCACTCCTGCCCCCGCTTCTGCCTCCGCCCGCCGCCAACTCGCCGACGATCTGGCCCAGTTCCTGCGCCTGGTCGGCGTTGAGGCGGGGGTCGCAGGCGGTGCGGTAGCGGGCGGGCAGGTCGGCCTCCACCGGTCCCGCGGTGCCCCCGACGCATTCCGTGACGTGGTCGCCGGTGACCTCCAGGTGCAGGCCGCCGGGGTGGGTGCCGAGCGCCCGGTGCACGTCGAAGAAACCGGTGATCTCGTCGGTGATCGCGGTCCAGTGCCGGGTCTTGTGTCCGCTCGCCGACGTGTAGGTGTTGCCGTGCATCGGGTCGCACTGCCAGATCACCTGGTGACCGGAGGCGGTGACCTTCTCCACGATCGGCGGCAGCACGTCCCGGACGCGGGTGTGTCCCATGCGGCTGATCAGCGTGAGCCGCCCGGGTTCGGCGTGCGGGTCGAGCCGGCGCACATAGGTGAGGGCCTGCTCCGGAGTGGTGCCCGGGCCTATCTTGAGGCCGATGGGGTTGGCCAGCAGTGCCGCGAACGCGATGTGCGCGCCGTCGAGTTGGCGGGTGCGCTCGCCGATCCACAGGAAGTGCCCGAGCCCGCTGGACAGGCGGGGCTCGGGCCCGCTGAGGTCCGCGCGCAGCGAGGACGTCTCGTAGTCGAGCAGCAGCGCCTCATGGCTGACGTAGATGCCGCCGCCGCCCGCCCCCTGCGGATCGGGCATGCCGCTACGGCCGAGCCGCCGTATCAGCGCCATCGTGTCCGAGGCGGCGGCGTGGGCGCGCAGCATCCGGCCGGGGTCGGGGGTGCGGGCCGCCCGCGTGGGCTCGGCGGAGTTGACCATGTCGCCGCGGTACGCGGGCAGGCCCCCGTCGTCGACGGCCCGGGAGCGGGGCTTGGCGTACTGGCCGGCCATCCGGGCGACCTTGACGACCGGCGCTCCGGTACGGCGCGCGATGACGTCGGCCATCCCCGCCAGCGTGCGCAGATTGGCCCGCTGGTGGGCCTCGGTGTTCTCGGCGAAGGACTCGGCGCAGTCGCCGCCCTGGAGGAGAAACGCCTCGCCCCGGGCGACCGCGGCGAGTTCACCGCGCAGCCGTGCCGTCTCGTCCGACGTCACGATCGGCGCGGCCCGGCGCAACAGCGCCACGGCCTCCCGCACCCGCCCCGGCTCCGGCCAGCCCGGCTGCTGCACGGCATCCCGAGCCAGCACATCCGCCAGCCTCCTGCCAAGCACCCACCCGACGGCCCCGCCGCTGCCGACCGGATCGTCGACGCCGACCGGACCGTCGTTGTCGACCCGCCCGTCGCTGTCAGCCGGCCCAGGGGCGTCGGTCGGTCCGGCGTCGTCGACCGGACCGGCGGTGCGGGCCAGCCCCTCGGCGTCAGGCAGCCCGTCGGTGTCGACCGGCCCGTGGGTGCGGGTCGCCCCGGCGGCATCGGCCAGCCCGTCGGAATCGGTCGGACCGGCGGCGTCGGCGGGGCCGACGGGATCGTCGATGTGAGCCAGCCCGGCGGCGTCGGTCAGGGCGGCGGCGTCGGTCAGTCCGGCGATGTAGGCCAGCCCGGTGGCGTCGGCCAGGCCGGCGGCGTCGACCAGACCGGCGATGCGAGCCAGTCCGGCAGCGCCAGCCGGTCCATCGATGCCAGCCAGCCCGGTGGTGTCGGCGGGACCGGCGGCGTCGACCAGACCGGCGATGCGGGCCAGCCCGGCGGCGTCAGCCAGACCGGCAGCGTCGGTCAGTCCGGCAGCCTCAGCCAGACCAGCGGCGTCGGGCAGGGCGGTGATGTGGGCCAGGCCGGCGGCGTCAGCCAGACCGGCAGCGTCGGGCAGTCCGGCAGCCTCAGCCAGACCAGCGGCGTCGGGCAGGGCGGTGATGTGGGCCAGGCCGGCGGCGTCGGCCAGACCAGCGGCCTCAGTCAGGTCGGCGGCCTCAGCCAGGGCGGTGATGTGGGTCGGTCCGGTGGTGTCGGGTGGCCACTGGAGTTGTTTCATGGGTGTGCCCTAGTGGTCGGGGCGGGGGTGTCGATGAGGGCGGCCAGGGGTGTGCGGGGCATCTCGTCGAGGGCGCGTGCGACGGCCTCGTGCGGTACGTCGTCCACCAGTTCCGCGCCGTTGGGTCCGTCGAGGACGAACGCGAGTCCGTTGGTCGCCTTCTTGTCGTGCCGCATCAGCCGGATCAGGGCCGCGGGCTCGGTCTCGGCGGGCAGCGCGGCGGGCAGCCCGTAGGAGCGGACGACGTCGTGGTGCTCGGTCACCCGCGCCGGGGCGATACGGCCGAGGGCACCGGCGAGCCGGCCCGCGAAGACCGTGCCGATGGCCACCGCCTCACCGTGGCGCAGGGCGAAACCGGTCGCCCTCTCCAGCGCGTGGCCCAGCGTGTGGCCGTAGTTGAGGATGTGCCGCAGGCCGGTGTCGCGCTCGTCGGCCTCGACGATGCGGGCCTTCAGGCTCACACTGGCGGCGATCTGGTCCGCCAGCGGGAGTGCGCGCAGGTCCGGCGCGCCGATGAAGTGGGCGCGGGCGATCTCGCCGTAGCCGTTGAGCATCTCCCGTCGCGGCAGGGTGGACAGGTAGTCCGTGTCGCACAGGACCGCGCTCGGCTGCCAGTACGCACCGACCAGGTTCTTGCCGGCGGGCAGGTTCACCGCCGTCTTCCCGCCGACGCTGGCGTCCACCTGGGCGAGCAGTGACGTGGGCAGGTGCACCACCGGCACGCCGCGGTGGTAGAGGGCCGCGGCGAGACCGACCACGTCGGTGGTCGTCCCGCCGCCGCAGGAGACGACGACATCGGACCTGGTGAGTCCGAAGCGTACGAACTCCCCGCACAGCGCCTCCACCGTGGCGAGGGTCTTGTCCCGTTCCCCGTCGCGGGCCGGCAGCAGCAGGGTCTCCACGCCGGTGTCGGGCACCCATTCCTCGGGGCGGGCCGACACGACGACGGCCCGTTTGGCGCCCAGCTGTCGGACGACCTCGGCGAGGGAGGAACGTACTCCGGGGCCGATGAGCACGTCGTACGCATGATCTCGCAGGCGCAGCGGAACGGATGCCATGACGTCGACGTCCCTACCGGCCCGCCGTCACGCGGCGGACGCGCGACTCGGACCGCTCCTTGCGGTCGATCTCGTCCAGGTGCGGGTAGGAGGGGCAGCCGTAGACGCGCTGGAACGGCTCGAAGGTGTCCCACTCCTTGCGGCGCCGCATCTCCTGGGCCACCGAGTTGTGCTCGCTCCAGAAGTCGCCGCCGATCAGCCGGATGAGGTACCTCTCCAGGGTGTCGCGGTCGGTGGAGCGGGCGGCGTCGGCGGCCATGGCGACCAGCTCGCCGTCGTAGTAGGCGTGGATGAGCCGGATGTAGGTGTCGTAACCGGTCTTGAAGTAGTTGGAGTACCGCTCCAGCAGGCGCTCCTCCGCCGACCGGTCGGCCAGGGCCTCCCCGAGGGTCTCGGCCGCGCGGACGGCGGTGGCCGTCGCCACCAGGACGCCGCCGGAGAACATGGGGTCGCCGAAGCAGCCGGCGTCGCCGACCATGAGCCAGCCGGGGCCGGTCACCGTGTCCGTGTGGTAGC
The DNA here is from genome assembly GCF_040680235.1 of Streptomyces sp. NPDC052101. NCBI lineage: Bacteria > Bacillati > Actinomycetota > Actinomycetes > Kitasatosporales > Streptomycetaceae > Streptomyces > Streptomyces sp. NPDC052101. The sequence goes on along the minus strand of NZ_JBFAWH010000021.1, from coordinate 83,069 downwards.
AGTAATCGGTCTCGATCTTGAAGTCCATGGAGGGCTGCGTGCCGGTCAGGCGGGCGACGATGCGCGGCACCCGGGCCACATGCTCCTCGAACACCTTCTCCGGGGTCGAGGCGCGCAGCACGTCGCGCGGCATGACCGTGCCCACGCTGATGGTGTCCTTGGTCAGCGGGATGGCCCACACCCAGCCGTCGTCGTGGGCGCCGACCTGGATGTCGCCCTCGACGCCGAGGTTGTGGCGCTCGTCGAGCCCGCTGTAGTGCCGGAACACCGCGACCATGCGGAGCTTCTCAAGGGTCTTGCGCAGCCCGAAGCGATGGGCGATCTTGCCCGTGCGGCCGCTGGCGTCGATCACATAGGCGGAGCGCACCTCGTGCGACTCGCCGTCGCGCTCGTAGCGGACGCCGACCATGCGGTCGCCCTCCATGAGCAGCTCGTTCACGTTCGCGCCGAAGACGACCTTCGCGCCGGCGGCCTCGGCCTGCTCGGCGAGCATCCGGTCGAACCTGCGCCGCTCGACCTGGAAGGCGTTGTCGTGCCGGCCCGTGCCCTGCTTGGTGAAGTCCGCGCGGAAGACGCCCTCGAAGAACTTCTTCTCGGTCGGGTCGATGAACTCGCCGCCGAACTTGCGCACATAGCCCTGGGCCTCCACCGCCTCGCGCAGGCCGATCCGCTCGAACAGGCCCATCATGTACGGCAGCAGGGACTCACCGATGTGGAACCGGGGGTCGGTCTCCTTCTCCAGGAGCACCACGGAGTGCCCCTGCTTGGCGAGCAGATAGGCGCTGACCGAACCGGCCGGCCCTGCGCCGATCACGACCACATCGGCTGTTTCCTTCGGCATCGTTCTCCCTTTCTGGTGCCCGATTCGTTTGACCAGCGCGCTCGGTGATCGGGGTGCGATTCACCTGAGTTCGCCCGACAGCAGCTGGGAGACCAGCTGGTCGTGCTCGTCGTCGCCCGTGATGGTGCGTATCTCCTCGCGGCCGTCACGGACCGTCAGATGCCGTCGTCCCTTCAGGACGACCTGACCGTCCTCGAGAGTCCGGCCGCAGAGGATCTTCTGGCTGTCCGGCGGCCCGGCGTCCGCAGTGATCTCCCGGACGAGGAAGTCCTCCATGTCCTGCCAGTCGCTCCACTGCCGGGGTTGCGTCGTGAAGGTGTAGACGACGCTCCACCGGGTGATCCTGCCGCGGCGCTGTAGAGCGATCCTGGATCCGCGCTCGACCAGGCGGTACTGGCATCCGTACTGCCTCTGCACCGCGTCGGAGACCTGCAGCGGCTCGATGTAGGAGGGCCCGGGGTAGCCGACGTCCACGAGCCAGTCCTCGCCGTCCAGGGCGACGCGGATGAACATGTGCTCCACGTCGAGCCCGGACGCCTCCCGGCCCTCGGCGGTGCTGGCCGCGAGCACCGTGACGTCGTAGCCCAGCTCCCTCAGCAGCCGAGCGAACAGCCGGTTCAGCTGGAAGCAGGTCCCGCCCCGCCCCTGGACGATGCTCGTGTCGAACGTGGCGTCCTCGTCGAGGTCGACGAGGTGCACACCGTCGCGGAAATCCTGGGTGGCGCCGTTGTACGGAATCGCCATGAGGTGCTTCTTGTGCAGCTTTCGCAGCGTCGCGATGTCGACACCGGTTTCTCCGGCGCAGCCGATCCGTTCCAGGTACCGGTCCACGTCGAACACTGTCATCACCTTTCTTTCGCAGGGGATTCGCTGCTTCACACGGAAACCGCTACCGGCCGTGCCGCCTCTTCGCCGCACATCAGCTCGTGCAGATGGGCGGCGAGCATTCCGGCCGTCGGATAGTCGAAGACGAGGTTGGGCGAGAGTTTCCGCTCGGTGATGTCGCGGAGCCGGTTGCGCAGTTCGATGGAGGTGAGGGAGTCGAAACCGACCTCGAACAGCCCCTGGTCCGCGTCGATCCGGTACGTGGCGCCGTGGCCCAGCACCGCGGCCACCTGGCCCTGCACCAGGTCGAGCAGCACCTTCGCCCGCTCGGTCCCGGGCAGCCCGGCCAGCCGCTCGGCCAGCGCCTGGCCCGTCTCACCGGGGGCCGCCGCATGGGCCTGCTGCCGGCTCGCGCGGACCAGGCCGCGCAGCATGTGCGGCACTCCCCCGCCGGCCGCGGCCTGGGTGCGCAGCGACCTGAGATCCAGCTTGGCCGGTACCAGTTGGGCCGGCACCAGTTGGGCCCGCCCCGACGCCACGGCGGCGTCGAACAGCTCCATGCCCTCCGCGGGCGTGATCGCCTGGAGGCCGCCGCGCCGGTTCATCCGCGCCTTGGTGAGGTCGTCGGTGCCGGCGGCCATGCCGCTGGTCTGCTCCCACAGGCCCCAGGCCAGGGAGAGGCCGGGCAGTCCGACCGCCCGGCGCTGGGCCATCAGGCCGTCCAGGAAGGCATTGGCCGCCGCATAACTGCCACTGCCCGCACCCATGAAGACCGCCGAGACCGAGGAGTAGACGACGAACGCGTCCAGCTCCAGACCGCGCGTCAACTCATCCAGATGCCGTACCGCGTCCACCTTCGGCCCGAACACCCGCGCCAGGCGCTCCGGAGTCAGCATCCCGATGACACCGTCGTCGGTCACGCCCGCCGTGTGCACCACACCGCGCAGGGGGTGCTCGTCGGGCACCGCGGCGAGCAGGGCCTTGACCTGGTCGAAGTCCGACACGTCACAGGCCACGACCGACACGGCCGCGCCCTGTCCGGTCAGCTCGGCGACCAGCTCCCGCACACCCTCGGCGTCCGGACCCCGGCGGCTGGCCAGCATCAGGTTCCGTACACCGTGCCGCACGACCAGATGCCGGGCCACCAGGCCGCCGAGCGACCCGGCGCCCGAGACCAGGACGGTGCCCTCCGGCCCGAACACCGGTTTCGTGTCCGTGACTTGAGTGGTGACGCGGGCCAGCCGCGGTACGGAGACAGCATCGCCGCGCACCGCGAGCTGAGGCTCGCCGCTCGCCAGCGCCACGCCCAGGACGCGCACCGCAGCGTCACCGGAGACCGGAGCCGCCGGATCGGTGTCGACCAGGACGATCCGGTCCGGGTTCTCGGCCTGCGCGGCACGCACCAGTCCCCACACCGCCGCGCCCGCCGCATCGGTCACCGTGTCCTCGCCGCCGGCGGGCACCGCGCCCCGGGTCAGCACGGCGAGCCGCGCCTCCTCCAGGCCGGGCCCGCTCAGCCAGCACTGCACGGCCTCCAGGACTCGGTTGGTCAACGCCAGTACGGCGTCGTCCCCCTCACCGCCTACGGCCTCCAGGACCGCCAGGGCCGGGCATGCGGCGCCCGACTCCACGTCGTCGGCCAGGGTCGCCACGTCTTCCGCGGTGGCCACCGGCGCCCACGACGGCGCGGGCCCCGTGCCCCGAAGCGACAGCAGCTCGGTCCACTCCACCCGGAACAGCGAGTCGGCACGCGGTGTGTCCGCCGCCGTCTCCAGCTGCTCGGCGGAGACGATCCGGGACACCAGCGAGTCCATCGTCACGACCAGCGCACCGGTCTCGTCCGCCGCCGCCAGCGACAGCGCGTCACGCTCGGGCCGCGCCAGGCGCACCCGCAGCACCGAGGCACCCGCGGCGTGCAGCACCAGCCCGTTCCAAGCGAACGGCAGCCTCAACTCCGCACCGCCCGGCCCGGCTTCGGGGCCGCCGCCAGCCGCGGCCGCCCCCGCGATCTGCAGCAGCGGCGAGTGCAGGGCGGCGTCGAGCAGCGCGGGGTGGATGCCGAACCCGCCGGCCTGCTGCCGGTGTTCCTCGGGCAGGGCGACCTCGGCGAACAGCTCCTCGCCGCGCCGCCACAGGGCGCGCACGGCCTGGAACGCGGGGCCGTAGCCGTATCCCACCTCGGTGAGCAGGCCGTAGCCACCGCTGATGTCCACCGGCTCCGCACCGGGCGGCGGCCAGGCCGCGAAGTCGAACTCCGCGCCCCGGTTCGCGGCCGAGTCCGACAGCGTGCCGCTGGCGTGCCGCGTCCACGCGTCCGCGCCGCCCGGACCGTCGGTGTCCTCGCGCCGCGAGTAGACCTCCACGGTGCGCGAACCGTTCCCGGCCGGTCCGCTCACGGCGACCTGGACGCGTACCCCGCCGTGCTCGGGCACCACGAGCGGCGCCTCGATCACGAGTTCCTCCAGGACACTGCACCCTGCCTCGTCACCGGCCCGCACGGCCAGCTCGACCAGGCCCGTGCCCGGGACGAGCACCACGCCACCGACCCGGTGATCGGCCAGCCAGGGGTGCGACTTCAGCGACAGACGCGAGGTGAACACCAGCCCGTCGGACTGCGGCAGCTCCACCACGGCGCCGAGCAGCGGGTGATCGGTCCCGGCCAGGCCGAGGGAGGTGGCGTCGGTCGTGGTCTCGGCCGACTGGAGCCAGTAGTGCTGGTGGTCGAAGGCGTACGTCGGCAGGTCGACGCCCGCTGCCGTGGCTCCGGCGGGCAGCGCGCCCGCCCAATCCACGGGGACACCGCGAACGAACAGCTCGGCCATCGAGGCGAACAGACGCCGCAGACCGCCTTCCTCGCGCCGCAGCGAACCGGTCACCACAGTGTCGGCGTCGCTCTCATCAGCGGTCTCGGTGACCGGCTGGACGAGGACCGGGTGGGCACTGACCTCGATGAACGCCTTGTGGCCCTGACGGATCAGCTCGGCCACGGCCGGTCCGAAGCCGACCTGTCCCCGCAGGTTGCGGTACCAGTAGTCACCGTCCAGAACCCCGGCACCCTCCACCCAACCGCCTGTGACGGTCGAGTAGAACGGCACCAGCGGCACCTGAGCATCGATACCGGAAAGCGTCTCGGCGAGCGTGTCGCGGATGTCCTCCACATGGCGGGTGTGCGAGGCGTAGTCCACCGCGACCCGGCGCACTCGGACACCGTCGTCCGAGAGAGCCTGAAGGGCCTCGTCCAGCGCCTGCGCGTCACCCGCGATCACCACGGAGGACGGGCCGTTGACCGCCGCGACCTCGACACGATCCGACCAACGCTCAAGACGCTGAACGGCCTCGCTCTCGGTCAGCGCGACCGAGGCCATGCCACCACGCCCGGCCAACCGCTCACCGATCGCCTGGCTCCGCAGCGCAACCACCTTCGCCGCATCCGCCAGCGACAGCGCACCCGAGACACACGCGGCCGCAATCTCACCCTGCGAGTGGCCCAGCACAGCATCAGGACGAACACCCACCGACGACCAGACGGCAGCCAGACCGACCATCACAGCGAAGCTGGCGGGCTGCACCACGTCCACGCGCTCCAGCAACTCCGGAGCAGCCTCCCCGCGCAGCACATCGACGAGCGACCAGTCGATCCACGGCTCCAGCGCAGCCGCACACTCCGCGATCCGCTCCGCGAACACCGGAGACGACTCCAGCAACTCCCGGCCCATACCGACCCACTGCGAGCCCTGACCCGGGAACACCCACACGACCTTGCCGGGCCCGCCCGAGACGCCGACCCTGCCGGTGATCAGCCCGGCCGGGCTCTCGCCGCGCGCCAGCGCGCGCAGCCCGGTAAGCGCCTCCTCGTCCGAGCCGGCCACGACCACCGCACGCTCGCCCAGCAACGCCCGGTCGGCGACCAGCGCCCCGGCGACACCCGACAACGACGCCAGACCGGCGCCCTCGATGAACGCCGCGAGCCGCTCGGCCTGCCCCGCCAGCGAACCGGCACTGCGCGCCGACACCACCAGCGGCACCACACCACCGGGCGCCGTCTCCGCAACAGCCGCCTCCTCGGGCGCCTCCTCCAGGATCAGGTGCGCGTTCGTCCCACTGATACCGAACGAGGAGACACCGGCGCGGCGCGGATGCCCGTTGCGAGGCCAGTCGCGGACCTCCGTCAGCAGCTCCACCGCGCCCGCGGACCAGTCCACCTGGGACGTGGGCGCGTCCACGTGCAGGGTCGGGGGCAGCGCGCCGTGCCGCAGTGCCTGCACCATCTTGATGACGCTGGACACGCCCGCGGCCGCCTGCGTGTGGCCGATGTTGGACTTCAATGAGCCGAGCCACAGGGGCTTTTCGGGATCGCGGTCCTTGCCGTAGGTCGCGAGCAGCGCCTGTGCCTCGATCGGGTCGCCCAGGGCCGTACCCGTGCCATGGCCCTCTACGACGTCCACGTCCGCCGGGGCGAGCCCCGCGTTGGACAGTGCCTTGCGGATCACCCGCTGCTGCGAGGGACCGTTCGGAGCCGTAAGACCGTTCGACGCACCGTCCTGGTTCACCGCGCTGCCGCCCAGCACCGCCAGCACCTTGTGGCCGCGCTGCCGCGCCACCGACAGGCGCTCCAGCACGACCAGGCCCACGCCCTCGGCCCAGCCCGTGCCGTCCGCGCCGTCCGCGTACGCCTTGCAGCGGCCGTCGCCGGCGAGGCCGCGCTGGCGCGAGAACTCCACGAAGCTGACGGGTGTCGCCATCACCGTCACGCCGCCGGCCAGCGCCATGGAACACTCACCCTGCCGCAGCGCCTGCGCGGCCAGATGCATCGCCACCAGCGACGACGAGCACGCCGTGTCCACCGTGACGGCCGGGCCCTCGAAGCCGAACACATACGAGATGCGGCCCGAGGCCACGCTTCCCGCGGTGCCCGTGCTCGCGAAGCCCTCCAGCTCCGGTGCGGCCACTCCGGCGCCGTACCCCTGGTTGGACACGCCGGAGAACACACCGACGTCGGTGCCCTTCAGGGAGGTCGGGTCGACTCCGGCGCTCTCCAGGGCCTCCCAGGAGGTCTCCAGGAGCAGTCGCTGCTGCGGGTCCATCGCCAGCGCCTCGCGCGGCGAGATCCCGAAGAACCCGGCGTCGAACAGGCCGGCGCCCTGCACGAAGCCGCCCTGCCGGGCGTACGACGTGCCCACGCTGTCCGGGTCGTCGTCGAACAGGTCCTCCAGGTCCCAGCCGCGGTCCTCGGGGAAGTCGGACATGCCCTCGCGGCCCTCGTACACCATCCGCCACAGGGAATCGGGGCTCGTCACCCCGCCGGGCAGTCGGCAGGACATGCCCACGATGGCGATCGGCTCGTCGGGGTCCGCGACGGGGGCCGCGGCCTGGGCGGGCGTGCCGGCCGCCGCGGTGTCCCCGAACTCCTCGTGCAGATAGCCGGCGAGGGCCTGCGGGGTCGGGTAGTCGAAGATCAGGGTGGCGGGCAGCTTCAGGCCGGTCGCCTCGCGCAGCCGGTTGCGCAGCTCCACCGAGGTCAGCGAGTCGAACCCGGCCTCGTTGAACGCGGTGTCCGCCCGGACGCTGTCGGCGCCGCTGTGGCCGAGTACGACGGCGGCCTGGGTCCGCACCAGGTCGAGGAGGAGCGCCTGCTGTTCCGCAGTGCCGAGTCCGGCGAGCCGGCCGGACAGGTCGCCGTCCTTGGCGGCCGCCGCCCGTGCCTGCTGCCGTCCCGCCGGTACGAGGCCGCGCAGCAGGTGCGGTACGGCCCCGCCGGAGCGCGCCCCGCGGAGGTCCATCTTGATCGGTACGAGCAGCGCCTGCCCGGAGGCGAGGGCGGCGTCGAACAGCTCCATGCCCTCGGTGGCCGTGATCGCGAGGACGCCGCCGCGGCTGGCCCGCGCCTGGTCCGCGTCGCCCAGGTGGGCGGTCATTCCGGCGTCCTGCTCCCACAGGCCCCAGGCCAGGGAGAGGCCGGGCAGGCCCGCCGCGCGGCGCTCGGCCATCAGTCCGTCGAGGAAGGCGTTGGCCGCCGCGTAGTTGCCCTGGCCCGCCGATCCGAACACACCCGAGGCGGACGAGAACACGGCGAACGCGTCGAGGTCCAGGTCCCGGGTCAGCTCGTCGAGGTGGCGTACGGCGTCCACCTTCGGTGCGAACACCCTGGCCAGGCGCTCGGGGGTCAGCGCCCCGAGCACGCCGTCGTCCAGGACACCGGCCGTGTGCACCACACCGCGCAGGGGGTGCTCGTCGGATATGGAGGCCAGCAGGGTCTGCGCCTGGTCGCGGTCGGAGACGTCACAGGCCACGACGGAGACCTCCGCGCCCTGCCCGGTCAGCTCGGCCACCAGCTCCCGCGCACCCTCGGCGTCCGGGCCGCGACGGCTGGCGAGGACCAGGTGGCGTACGCCGTACCCGGTGACCAGGTGCCGGGCCAGCAGCGCGCCCAGCGATCCGGTGCCGCCCGTGACCAGGACCGTACCGTCCGGGGCGAACACCTCGGAGATGTCCGGGAGTTGACCGGCGGCGGCGCGGGCGAGGCGGGGGGCCGACAGTGCCGTGCCGCGCACGGCGACCTGGGGCTCCCCGCCGGCCAGCACCAGTCCCAGCACGGGCAGTACGCCGTCGTCGGCGGCCGGGTCGGCGTCGATCAGAAGGACGCGGTCCGGGTTCTCGGCCTGCGCGGCGCGCACCAGACCCCACACCGCCGCTCCGGCCGGGTCCGACACCGCGCCGTCGGCGCCGGCGGGGACCGCGCCCCGGGTGGCGACCACGAGCCGCGCGTCGTCGAGGCCGTCCGTGGCCAGCCATGCCTGCAGCACGCTCAACACCCGTGCGGACAGGGCGAGTACGGCGTCTTCCCTGCCGTCGTCGCCGATGGCCTGGAGGACGGCCACCGCCGGAATCTCCTCAGCAGCGGCCAGGGACGTCACGTCCTCGGCCGAGGCCACCGGCGCCCACGTCGGCGCGGGCGCCATGCCCTGGGCCGGGGGCAGTTCGGTCCAGTCCACCTGGAACAGCGAGTCGGCGACCGCGGAGTCCGTCGCCGTCCGGAGCTGCTCGGCGGAGACCGGCCGGGACACCAGCGAGTCCAGCGTCACGACGAGGCCGCCGGTCTCGTCGGCCGCCTGGAGCGACACGGCGCCGGGCCCGGCGGAGGTCAGGCGGATACGCAGCGCGGGGGCGCCCGCGGCGTGCAGCGCCAGGCCGTTCCACGCGAACGGCAGTACCGGCCGGCCGGGGTCCTCCTCCCCCGCCGCGTCGGCCTCGGTGCCGAACATCCCGGCGTGCAGGGCGGCGTCCAGGAGCGCCGGGTGGATGCCGAACGTGCCGGCGCTCTCCCGGTGTTCCTCGGGCAGGGCGGCCTCGGCGAAGACCTCCTCGCCGCGCCGCCACACCGCGCGCAGGCCCTGGAACGCCGGGCCGTAGCCGTAGCCGCGCTCGGTCAGGCCGGCGTAGAAGTCGCCGGTCTCGATCCGCTGGGCGCCGGGCGGCGGCCAGGCGGCGAAGTCGAAGTCCGTGCCCCGGGCCGGAGCCGGGGCCGAGAGGGTGCCGGTGGCGTGCCGCGTCCAGGCGTCCCCGTCAGCGGGTGCGTCCTCGCGCAGGGAGTAGATCTCGACGGGGCGTGCGCCGGTGCCGTCGGGTGCGCCCACGGCGACCAGGACGCGTACGCCGCCCTGCTGCGGTACCACCAGCGGCGCCTCGATCACCAGCTCGTCCAGGACCCCGCAGCCGGTCTCGTCACCGGCGCGTACGGCCAGCTCCACCAGGCCCGTGCCCGGGACGAGCACCACACCGCCGACGGCGTGGTCGGCCAGCCAGGGGTGGGACTTCAGTGAGAGGCGTGAGGTGAGCACCAGGCCGTCGGACTGCGGCAGCTGCACCACCGCGCCGAGCAACGGGTGGCCGGCCGCCGCCTGCCCCAGGGAGGCGGCGTCCGTCGCCGCGTCGGCGGTGTGCAGCCAGTAGTGCCGGTGGTCGAAGGCGTACGTCGGCAGGTCCACGCGGGCGGGCGCGCCGCCGCCGTCGGGGAGCAGGCCGCTGAAGTCGACGGGCACGCCGCGCACGAACAGTTCGGCCAGCGAGGCCAGCAGGGTCTGCTCCTCGGGGCGGCCGTCGCGCAGGGCCGCCACACAGGTCGCCCGCGCGCCGGCGGCGCCGGCCGTCTCCTCGACGAGGCCGGTCAGGGCCGCGCCCGGGCCCAGCTCCACGAACAGCGTGCCGCCGTGCTCGACCGCGGCGGCGATCCCGTCGGCGAACCGCACCGGCCGGCGCACATGGCCGGCCCAGTACTGCGGGTCGGCCAGCTCGTCGGGGGCGGCGAGGCGACCGGTCACGTTGGAGATCACCGGGATCTCGGGCGAGTGCCACTCCACCTCGGCCAGTTGGGCGGCGAAGTCGGCCAGCATCGGCTCCATCCGCCGGGAGTGGAAGGCGTGCGAGACCACGAGGCGCTTCGTCTTGTGCCCCTGCTCGCGCAGCCGGCCGGCCGCCGCGAGGACCGCGTCCTCGTCGCCGGAGAGCACCACCGAGGACGGGCCGTTGACCGCCGCGACCTCCACGCCCTCGCCGAGCAGGCCGGCGACCTGTGCCTCGCTCGCGGCCACCGCGACCATCGCGCCGCCCGGCGGCAGGGCCTGCATCAGCCGGCCCCGGGCCGCGACGAGACGCGCCGCGTCCGGCAGCGACAGCACGCCCGCCGCGTGCGCGGCGGCGATCTCGCCGATCGAGTGGCCGATGACCGCGTCCGGCCGTACGCCCCAGGACTCCACGAGCCGGAACAGGGCGCTCTCCACCGCGAACAGGCCCGCCTGGGTGAACACGGTCTGGTTCAGCAGCTCGGCGCTGCCCGGCACCCTGCCGAGGACCACGTCCCGTACCGGGTGGCCGACCCGCCCGGCCAGGCACGCGTCCAGCTGCTCGCACGCCTCGTCCAGGGCCCGTGCGAACACCGGGTGGCGGTCGTACAGTTCACGGCCCATCCCCGCGCGCTGCGAGCCCTGGCCCGGGAACACCCAGACGACCTTGCCCGGTCCGCCCGAGCCGGCCGCCCGGCCGGTGACGACACCGGCCGCGTGCTCGCCCCGGGCCACCGCCCCGAGTCCGGCCAGGGCCTCCTGGTCCGAACCGGCCAGGACCACGGCGCGCTCGGGCAGCAGCGCCCGCTGGGAGAGCAGTGCCCCGGCCACGCGCGGCAGCGGCGCCGCGTCCGCGGACTCCAGGTGCGCGGCCAGTCGCTGCGCCTGGCCCGCCAGGGAGCCCTCGCCGCGCGCCGACACCACCAGCGGGACCACACCCGCGGGTGCCGTCCCGTCCAAGGCGGGCTCCGCCGCCTCCTCGGGCGCCTCCTCCAGGATCAGGTGCGCGTTCGTGCCGCTGATGCCGAACGAGGAGACACCGGCGCGGCGCGGATGCCCGTTGCGCGACCAGTCGCGGGCCTCGCTCAGCAGCTCCACCGCGCCCGCGGACCAGTCGACCTCGGTCGTCGGCACCTGTGCGTGCAGGGTCGGGGGCAGCACGCCGTACCGCAGCGCCTGCACCATCTTGATGACACTGGACACGCCCGCGGCCTGCTGCGTGTGCCCGATGTTCGACTTCAACGAGCCGAGCCACAGCGGCTTCTGCGGGTCCCGGCCCTGTCCGTACGTGGCCAGCAGCGCCTGCGCCTCGATCGGGTCGCCCAGCGCCGTACCGGTGCCGTGCGCCTCCACGACGTCCACGTCCGCCGAGACCAGTCCGGCGCCGGCCAGGGCCTTGCGGATGACCCGCTGCTGGGAGGGGCCGTTGGGCGCGGTGAGCCCGTTGGACGCGCCGTCCTGGTTGACGGCGCTGCCGCGGATGACGGCGAGCACCCGGTGGCCGCGCTCCCGCGCCTCGGAGAGCCGCTCCAGGACCACCACGCCCGCGCCCTCGGACAGGCCCATGCCGTCCGCGCCGTCCGAGAACGCCTTGCACCGGCCGTCGGCGGCCATGCCCTGCTGACGCGAGAACACCACGAAGGTGCCGGGGGTCGACATCACCATCGCGCCGCCGGCCAGGGCGAGCGAGCACTCGCCCTGCCGCAGCGCCTGCGCGGCCAGATGGATGGCCACCAGCGACGACGAACACGCCGTGTCCACGGACACGGCGGGACCCTCGAAGCCGAAGACGTACGACACCCGGCCGGAGGCCACGCTCGACGCCACGCCGGTGCCGGTGAAGCTCTCCAGCTCCGGCGCGACCCCGCTGCCCCCGGAGCCGTATCCCTGGCTGGCCACGCCCGCGAACACACCGACGTCGGTGCCCTTCAGCGCGACCGGGTCGATGCCCGCCTGCTCCAGCGCCTCCCAGGAGGTCTCCAGCAGCAGCCGCTGCTGCGGGTCCATCGCCAGCGCCTCACGCGGCGAGATCCCGAAGAACCCGGCGTCGAACAGGCCGGCCCCCTGCAGGAAGCCGCCCTGATCGGTGTAGGAGGTGCCGGGGTTGTCGGGGTCCGGGTCGAACAGGCCGTCCAGCTCCCAGCCACGGTCCTCGGGGAACCCCGACACGGCGTCGCGGCCCTCCCGCACCAACTGCCACAGATCCTCGGGCCCTGTCACCCCGCCCGGCAGCCGGCACGCCATGCCCACGATGGCAATCGGCTCGCCCGCGTGCGACGTGCCCTGCTTGCGCAGGTTGTGCAATTCCGTGGTGACGCGCTTGAGGGTCTTGAGGAGTTGTTCGTCCGTGGCCATTCGTCAGTCCTCACGAGAATGTTGATGGAGCCGGATGCCCTGAACCGGTCTCACACGAGCCCGAGTTCCCCATGGATGAAGTCGAGGACTTCGTCGGCCGACGCGGATTCCAGTTGCTCGGCCACCGTGGAGACAGCCGTCTGCTCGACGACCCCATTACACTTCGCGACCAGGCCCTGAAGGCGGAGCGCGATACCCGCTCTCATGGATTCGTCGAGGGTCACTGCAGCGATCACCGACTCGACGTCTTCTATCTTCGCGTTCACCCGGGCCAACACGTCGTCGCCGATACCGAGTTCACTGCGCAGATAGCGGGTGAGCACGAGCGGGGTCGGCTGGTCGAAGACCAGCGTGGCGGGCAGCTTCAGACCGGTCGCCTCACGCAGCCGGTTGCGCAGCTCCACCGAGGTCAGCGAGTCGAACCCGACCTCCTTGAAGGCGGTCTCCGGCCGGATGCTCTCCGGCCCGCTGTGTCCGAGCACGACCGCGGCCTGGGTGCGCACCAGGTCGAGGACCATGGCCTCCTGCTCCGGCTCGGCGAGCCCGGAAAGCCGGCCCAGCAGGTCGCCGTCCTTCGCGGCCGCCGCCCGTGCCTGCTGCCGTCCCGCCGGTACGAGACCGCGCAGCAGATGCGGCACCGTACCTCCGGCCGCCGCACCGGATCGCACCGCGCGCAGGTCCAGCTTGACCGGCACGAGGAGCGACTCCTCGGATGCGAGCGCGGCGTCGAACAGCTCCATGCCCTCGGCGGGCGTGAGCGCCACGACACCGTCGCGGCTGGTGCGCCTGCTCATGCTCGCCTGGTCGTCGGCGCCCAGGTGGGTGGTCATGTTGGTGGCGTACGCCCAGGTGCCCCAGGACAGCGCGAGCCCCGGCAGGCCCGCAGCGCGGCGGTGGGCCATCAGGCCGTCCAGGAAGGCGTTGGCCGCCGCGTAGCCGCTGCTGCCGGCGCCGAGGAAGACGGACGAGGCGGAGGAGTAGACGAGGAACGCGTCCAGGTCCAGGCCGCGGGTCAGCTCGTCGAGGTGGCGTACGGCGTCCACCTTCGGCGCGAATACCCGCGCCAGGCGGTCGGCGGTCAGCGTCCCGACGAGCCCGGCCTCGAACACACCGGCCGTGTGGACCACGCCGGTGAGGGGGTGCTCGTCCGGCACCGCGGCGAGCAGCGCCTTGACCTGGTCGCGGTCGGAGACGTCACAGGCCACGACCGACACGGCCGCGCCCTGCCCGGTCAGCTCGGCGACCAGGTCCCGCACGCCCTCGGCGTCCGGGCCGCGACGGCTGGCCAGCACGAGGTGGCGTACGCCGTGCCGCGCGACCAGGTGCCGGGTGACGAGTTCGCCCAGCGACCCGCCGCCCGAGACCAGGACGGTCCCGCCCGCCTTGAACACCGCTTCCGCGTCGGTCGCTTGACCGGTCACCCGGGCGAGCCGGGGCATGAACTGGACCGTGCCGCGCACCGCGAGCTGCGGCTCACCGCCGGCCAGCGCCGCCCCCAGGACCACTCCCGGACCGTCGGCGTCAGTGTCCGTGTCCGTGTCCGTGTCGAGCAGCACGACGCGGTCCGGGTTCTCGGCCTGCGCGGCGCGCACCAGACCCCACACCGCCGCGCCCGCCGGGTCGCTCACCACGCCGTCACCGGCGGGCACCGCGCCCCGGGTCACGACGACGAGCCGCGACTCCTCCAGGCCCTCCGCGCCCAGCCACGCCTGTACGACCGCCAGGACCCGGGTGGTCAGCGCCAGTACGGCATCGTCGCCCGCACCGCCGACGGCCTCCAGCACCGCGACCGCCGGAGCCTCGCCGCTCAGGGCCAGGGCCTCGACCTCGGCCGCGGTGGCCACCGGCACCCACGCGGGCGCGGGCTGAGCCCCCTGGACCGGGGGCAGTTCGCTCCAGTCCACCCGGAACAGCGAGTCGGCGGCCGCCGAGTCCGCCGCCGTCTGCAGCTGCTCGGCGGAAACGGCCCGGGACACCAGCGAGTCCATCGTCACGACCAGGGCGCCGGTCTCGTCCGCCGCGTCGACCGACAGCGCGTCCGGGCCGCTCGGGGCGACCCGCACCCGCAGTGCCGAGGCGCCCGAGGCGTGCAGCACCAGCCCGTTCCAGGAGAACGCCAGCAGCGGCTGCCCGGCCCCGTCCTGCGACCCCGCGTCCGCCACTGCGCGGAACGTCCCGGTCTGCAGGGCTGCGTCGAGCAACGCGGGGTGGATGCCGAACCTGTCGGCGTCCTTGCGCTGTTCCTCGGGCAGGGCGACCTCGGCGAACAGCTCCTCGCCGCGCCGCCACACCGCGCGCACGCCCTGGAAAGCGGGGCCGTAGCCGACACCGCGCTCACGCAGTTCGTCGTAGAAGCCGTCGGCGTCCAGCTCGACCTGCTGCGCCCCCGGTGGCGGCCAGGCGGCGAAGTCGAAGTCCGTGCCGGGAGCCGGGGCCGAGGCCGACAGCGTGCCGGTGGCGTGCCGCGTCCACACCTCCCCGTCACCGGAAGCGTCCTCGCGCTGCGAGTAGACCTCCACGGTGCGCGAGCCGTTCTCGGCAGGCGCGCCCACGGCGACCTGCATCCGTACACCGCCGTGCTCGGGCACCACGAGGGGCGCCTCGATCACCAGCTCCTCCAGGACGCTGCACCCGGCCTCGTCACCAGCCCGCACGGCCAGCTCGACCAGGCCCGTGCCCGGAAGGAGCGCCAGACCGCCGATCGCGTGATCGGCCAGCCAGGGGTGCGACCTCAGCGACAGGCGCGAGGTGAACACCAGCCCGTCGGAGTGGGGCAGCCGGACCATGGCGCCGAGCAGCGGGTGATCGGCTCCGGCGAGTCCGAGGGAGACGGCGTCGCCGCCGGTCCCGGTGGGCTGGAGCCAGTAGTGCTGGCGGTCGAAGGCGTACGTCGGCAGGTCCACGCCCGCTGCCGTGGCGGCGGGCAGGATGCCGGTCCAGTCCACGGGGACGCCGCGCACGAACACCTCGGCCATCGAGGCCATCAGGCGACGCAGGCCGCCCTCTTCGCGCCGCAGCGAACCGGTCACCACCGCGTCCACGCGGCCCTCGGCTTCATCAACGGTTTCGGTGATCGGCTGGACGAGGACCGGATGGGCACTGACCTCGATGAACGCCTTGTGGCCCTGCCGGATCAGCTCGGCGACGGCCGGTCCGAAGCCGACCTGGCCGCGCAGGTTGCGATACCAGTAGCCGCCGTCGAGGACACCGGCCTCGTCGACCCAGGTGCCGGTGACCGTGGAGAAGAAGGGGATCGCCGGTGCCTGAGCGTCGATGCCGTCCAGCGTCTCGGCGAGGGCGTCGCGAATGTCCTCCACGTGGCGGGTGTGCGAGGCATAGTCCACCGCGACCCGGCGCACCCGGACACCGTCGTCCGAGAGAGCCTGAAGTGCCTCGTCCAGCGCCTGCGCGTCACCCGCGATCACCACGGAGGACGGGCCGTTGACCGCCGCGACCTCGACACGATCCGACCAACGCTCAAGACACGCGACAGCCTCGCTCTCGGTCAGCGCGACCGAGGCCATGCCACCACGCCCCGCCAACCGCTCACCGATCGCCTGGCTCCGCAGCGCAACCACCTTCGCGGCATCCGCCAGCGACAGCGCACCCGACACACACGCGGCCGCGATCTCACCCTGCGAGTGGCCCAGCACAGCATCGGGCTCGACTCCCGAGGACGACCACACCGCCGCCAGACCCACCATCACGGCGAAGCTGGCGGGCTGCACCACGTCCACGCGCTCCAGCAGCTCCGGAGCAGCCTCCCCACGCAGCACATCGACGAGGGACCAGTCGATCCACGGCTCCAGCGCAGCCGCACACTCAGCGATCCGCTCGGCGAACACCGGCGAGGACTCCAGCAACTCCCGGCCCATACCGACCCACTGCGAGCCCTGACCCGGGAACACCCACACGACCTTGCCCGGCCCACCCGAACCGGCGTTGCCGGTCAGCAGGTTGGCGCCGCTCTCGCCGTGTGCCAGGGCGCGCAGTCCCGCGAGCGCCTCCTCGTCCGAGCCGGCCACGACCACCGCACGCTCGCTCAGCAGCGCACGCCCCGTCACCAGCGCGCCGGCGACGTCCGTCAGCGATGCCCCGCCGGCACCGGACTCCAGGAACGAGACGAGCCGCTCGGCCTGCCCCGCCAGCGAACCGGCATGGTGCGCGGACACCACCAGCGGCACCACACCACCGGTCGCCGTCTCCGCAACAGCCGGTTCCGTAACAGCCAGTTCCGTGGCAGCCAGCTCCTCGGTGGGCGCCTCCTCCAGGATCAGGTGCGCGTTCGTCCCGCTGACGCCGAACGAGGAGACACCGGCCCGGCGCGGACGGCCCTCGCGCGGCCACTCCCTAGCCTCCGTCAGCAGCTCCACCGCGCCCGCCGACCAGTCCACCTCGGTCGTCGGCTCGTCCACGTGCAGCGTGGACGGCATCGTGCCGTGCCGGAGCGCCTGCACCATCTTGATGACGCTGCCCACGCCCGCGGCGGCCTGTGTGTGCCCGATGTTGGACTTCAACGAGCCGAGCCACAGGGGCTTTTCGGGATCGCGGTCCTTGCCGTAGGTCGCGAGCAGCGCCTGCGCCTCGATCGGGTCGCCCAGGGCCGTACCCGTGCCGTGGCCCTCCACGACGTCCACGTCCGCCGGGGCGAGCCCCGCGTTGGACAGCGCCTTGCGGATCACCCGCTGCTGCGAGGGACCGTTCGGAGCCGTGAGACCGTTCGACGCGCCGTCCTGGTTCACCGCGCTGCCGCGCAGCACCGCCAGGACCCTGTGCCCGCGCTCCCGCGCCACTGAGAGCCGCTCCAGGAGGACGACACCGACGCCCTCGGCCAGGCCCATTCCGTCCGTGCCGTCCGCGAACGCCTTGCAGCGGCCGTCGGCGGCCAGGCCGCGCTGACGCGAGAACGACACGAAGGAGCCGGGACTCGACATCACCATCGCACCGCCGGCCAGGGCCATCGAGCACTCGCCCTGGCGCAGCGCCTGCGCGGCCAGATGCATGGCCACGAGCGACGAGGAACACCCCGTGTCGAGGGACACCGCAGGGCCTTCGAAGCCGAGCACGTACGACACCCGGCCCGATGCCACACAGGACGAGGCCCCCGTGCCCGCGAAGCCTTCCACTTCCGGAGGCACCACACCGGCACCGGCGCCGTAGCCCTGGCCGGACAGGCCGGAGAAGACGCCGACCTCGGTGCCCTTCAGCGAGACCGGGTCGATGCCCGCCCGCTCCAGGGCCTCCCAGGAGGTCTCCAGGAGCAGCCGCTGCTGCGGATCCATCGCCAGCGCCTCACGCGGCGAGATCCCGAAGAAGCCCGCGTCGAAGAGGCCCGCGCCCTTGAGGAAGCCGCCCTGGGTGACGTACGACGTGCCCGCGTGGTCCGGGTCTTCGTCGAACAGGGCCTCCAGGTCCCAGCCCCGGTCGTCGGGGAAGTCGGAGACGGCGTCGCCCCCTGCGGCGACGAGCTGCCACAGCTCCTCGGGCGAGGAGACACCACCGGGGTACCGGCACGCCATGGAGACGATGGCGATCGGCTCGCGCGCCTGGTCCTGGACCTCGCGCAGCCGCTTGCGGGCGGTGCGGGCGTCCGCGATGGCCCTCTTGAGATAGTCGCGGAGTTCTGCCTCGTCAGCCACTTGATTCAACCCCCAGGTGGTGGATGTGTGCGATTGCCGTAGGTGGGTGTCCGCACCGTCTGTGCGGGGCCGTGCAGGGCCGTGCGGGCCGGGCCCGGGTGGGTCCGGCCCGCACGGACGCGGCTCAGTCGAGCCGCTCGAAGAGCGCGAACAGCTCCTCGTCGCTGGCGTTCTCCAGGTCGTCGTCGGACGTGTCCGCGCCGCCCGTGCCCGGGCCGGCGGTGCCCGCCGCCTCGGCTGCCCGCAGCAGCTCCCGCAGGCGTACGGTGATCCGGTCGCGGGCCTCCTCGTCGGGCGCCGCGGACTCGATGACCGCCTCCAGACCGGCGAGACCGGCCAGCACCGCGTCGGCGGGCGACACCTCGTCGACGGCCAGCTCGGTCCGCAGATGGCGGGCGAGCGCCAGCGGGGTCGGGTGGTCGAAGACCAGCGTGGCGGGCAGCTTCAGACCGGTCGCCTCACGCAGCCGGTTGCGCAGCTCCACCGAGGTGAGCGAGTCGAACCCGGCCTCGTTGAACGCCATGTCCACCCGGACGCTCTCCGGCCCGCTGTGCCCGAGCACGACCGCGGCCTGCCCGCGCACCACATCGAGGAGCAGCGTCTCCTGCTTCGCCGCGCTCAGCCCGGCCAGCCGGTCGGCCAGCTGCCGCTGCTCGCCGCCGCCGGCGGCCGTCCGTGCCTGCTGCCGGCCCGCGCGGACCAGGCCGCGCAGCAGGTGCGGCACGCCGCTGCCCGCCGCCGCGTCGCCACGCACGGCCCGCAGGTCCAGGGCGACCGGCACGAGGAGCGCGTGCTCGGATCGCAGCGCGGCGTCGAACAGCTCCATGCCGTCGGCGGACTTGAGCGCCAGGACTCCGCCGCGCCCCTCACGCCGGCTCATCCGGGTCCTGGTCAGGTCGTCGATGTTCCCGGCCATGCCGGTGACCTGCTCCCACGGCCCCCAGGACAGCGAGAGCCCGGGCAGACCCGCCGCGCGGCGGTGGGCCATCAGGCCGTCCAGGAAGGCGTTGGCCGCCGCGTAGCCGCCGCTGCCCGCGCCCATGAAGACGGAGGAGGCGGAGGAGTAGACGACGAACGCGTCCAGGGCCAGATCGCGGGTCAGCTCGTCGAGGTGGCGTACGGCGTCCACCTTCGGCGCGAACACCCTGGCCAGGCGCTCCGGGGTCAGCGCCCCGATCACACCGGGATCGAACACACCGGCCGTGTGCACCACACCGCGCAGCGGGTGCTCCTGCGGCACCGAGGCGAGCAGCGCCTCGACCTGTTCGCGGTCGGAGACGTCACAGGCCACGGCGGAGACCGTCGCGCCCTGCTCGGTCAGCTCGGCGACCAGTTCCCGCACGCCCTCGGCGTCCGGGCCGCGACGGCTGGCGAGAACGAGGTGGCGTACGCCGTTGCGGGCGACCAGATGCCGGGCCGCCAGGGCGCCGAGCGACCCGCCGCCCGAGACCAGGACGGTCCCGTCCGCCTTGAACACCGGTTCCATATCGGTGACTTGAGCGGTCACCCGGGCGAGCCGGGGCACGGAGAGGGTCGTGCCGCGCACCGCGAGCTGCGGTTCACCGCCGGCCACCACCTCGGCGAGGACGGAGTCCAGCACCGGCTCCACGCCGCCCTCGGCGTCGGGGTCGGTGTCGAGGAGGACGATCCGGTCCGGGTTCTCGGACTGGGCCGCGCGCACCAGACCCCACACGGCCGCGCCGGCCGGGTCGGTCACCGCGCCCTCGGCACCGGCGGGCACCGCGCCCCGGGTCAGTACCACGAGGCGCGACTCCTCGGCACCGGAGGCGCTCAGCCACGCCTGGACCACCTCCAGGACCTGGGAGGACAGGGCGAGCACGGCATCCTCGCCGGCACCGCCGACGGCCTCCAGGACCGCGACCTCCGGCAGGCCGCCGCCCGCGGTCAGGGCCGCCAGATCGTCGGCCGTGGCCACCGGCACCCACGCCGATGCGGGCTGAGCCCCCTGGGCCGGGGGCAGTTCGGTCCACTCCACCGCGAACAGCGAGTCGCTGCTCTCCGCCACCGCGGAAGCACCCAGCTGCTCGATGTTCACCGCCCGCATGACCAGCGATTCCATCGTCAGGACCGGGCTGCCGGTCTGGTCCGCCGCCGCGACCGACAGCGTGTCCGGACCGTTCGGTGCGACCCGCACCCGCAGCGCCGAGGCGCCCGAGGCGTGCAGCACGAGACCGTTCCAGGAGAACGGCATCACCGGCTGCCCGGCTTCCTCCCCGGCGGCGTCCGCCGCTGCGGCGAACGTCCCGGCCTGGAGGGCCGCGTCGAGCAGCGCGGGGTGAAGGCCGAAGCTCCCGGCCTCCTTGCGCGCCTCGTCGGGCAGGGCGACCTCGGCGAACAGCTCCTCGCCGCGCCGCCACACGGCGCGCACGCCCTGGAACACGGGCCCGTACGCGTAACCGCGTTCGAGCAGGCCCTCGTACAGGTCGCCGGTGTCCAGATCCACCTGCTCGGCGTCGGCCGGCGGCCAGGCCGCGAAGTCGAAGTCCGTCGCACGGTTCGCGGCCGAGGCCGACAGGAGTCCGGTGGCGTGCCGTGTCCACGTCTCCGCGTCACCAGGCGCGTCCTCGCGCTGCGAGTAGATCTCCACGGTGCGCGAGCCGTTCTCGCTCGGCGCGCCCACGGCGACCTGGACCCGTACGCCACCCTGCTGCGGCACCACGAGGGGTGCCTCGGTCACCAGCTCGTCCAGGACACCGCAGCCGGCCTCGTCCCCGGCGCGTACGGCCAGTTCGAGGAGCCCGGTGGCCGGGATGAGGACCAGGCCGCCGACCACGTGATCGCCCAGCCAGGGGTGCGACTTCAGCGACAGGCGCGAGGTGAACACCAGCCCGTCGGACTGCGGCAGCCGCACCACGGCGCCGAGCAGCGGGTGATCGGTCCCGGCCAGGCCGAGGGAGGCGGCGTCGGTGGCGGTCGGTGCCGTGTGGAGCCAGAAGTGCTGGTGGTCGAAGGCGTACGTCGGCAGCTCGATCCGCGCCGACTCGGCCGCGCCGCCCGGCAGCGCGCCGCTCCAGTCCACGGGGACACCGTGCACGAACACCTCGGCCATCGAGGCGAGCAGACGGCGCAGCCCGCCTTCCTCGCGCCGCAGCGAGCCGGTCACCACCGTGTCGGCGTCGCTCTCGTCGGCGGTCTCGGTGATCGGCTGGACGAGGACCGGATGGGCACTGACCTCGACGAAGACGCCATGACCCTGACGGATCAGCTCGGCGACGGCCGGTCCGAAGCCGACCTGGCCCCGCAGGTTGCGGTACCAGTAGTCCCCGTCCAGAACGTCGGCGTCCTGGATCCAGCCGCTCGTCACAGTCGAGTAGAACGGAACGAGCGGCGCCTGGGCACTGACGCCCGCCAGCGTCTCGGCGAGGGCGTCGCGGATGTCCTCCACGTGGCGGGTGTGCGAGGCGTAGTCCACCGCGACCCGGCGCACCCGGACACCGTCGTCCGAGAGAGCCTGAAGTGCCTCGTCCAGCGCCTGCGCGTCACCCGCGATCACCACGGAGGACGGGCCGTTGACCGCCGCGACCTCGACACGATCCGACCAACGCTCCAGCCGCTGAGAAGCCTCTTCCTCGGTCAGCGCGACCGAGGCCATGCCACCACGACCGGCCAGCCGCTCACCGATCGCCTGGCTGCGCAGCGCAACCACCTTCGCCGCATCCGCCAGCGACAGCGCACCCGACACACACGCAGCAGCGATCTCACCCTGCGAATGACCCAGCACCGCGTCCGGCAGCACACCCACCGACGACCACACAGCCGCCAGACCCACCATCACAGCGAAGCTCGCGGGCTGCACCACATCGACCCGCTCCAGCAACTCCGGAGCAGCCTCGCCCCGCAGCACGCCCACGAGCGACCAGTCGATCCACGGCTCCAGCGCAGCAGCGCACTCGGCGATCCGCTCGGCGAACACCGGCGAGGACTCCAGCAACTCCCGGCCCATACCGACCCATTGCGAGCCCTGACCCGGGAACACCCACACGACCTTGCCCGGCGACGTGGAGCCCACGCTGCCGACGGCCACACCGGACGCGCTCTCGCCGCGCGCCAGCGCACGCAGCCCGGCAAGCGCCTCCTCCTCCGAGCCGGCCACGACCACCGCACGCTCGCCCAGCAGCGCCCGGTCGGCGACCAGCGCCCCGGCGACACCCGACAGCGACGCCTGACCGGACTCCTCGATGAACGACGCGAGCCGGCCGGCCTGCCCCGCCAGGGAGCCCGCGCCGCGCGCCGACACCACCAGCGGCACCACGTCCGCGGACACCAGCGGCTGCTGTGTCTCCGCGGCAGGTGTCTCGTCCGGCTCGGGCGCTTCCTCCAGGATCAGGTGCACGTTGGTCCCGCTGACGCCGAAGGAGGAGACACCCGCTCGACGCGGAGCACCCTCACGCGGCCAGTCCCGCGCCTCGGTCAGCAGCTCCACCGCACCCGCGGACCAGTCCACCTTCGTCGTACGCTGCTCTGCGTGCAGCGTCGGGGGCAGCACGCCGTACCGCAGCGCCTGCACCATCTTGATGACACTGGCCACGCCCGCGGCCGCCTGCGAGTGGCCGATGTTGGACTTCAACGAGCCGAGCCACAGCGGCTTCTGCGGATCCCGGCCCTTGCCGTACGTGGCGAGCAGCGCCTGCGCCTCGATCGGGTCGCCCAGGGCCGTACCCGTGCCATGGCCCTCCACGACGTCCACGTCCGCCGGGGACAGCCCGGCGCCGGCCAGAGCCTTGCGGATGACCCGCTGCTGGGCGGGGCCGTTCGGGGCCGTGAGACCGTTGGACGCGCCGTCCTGGTTCACCGCGCTGCCGCGCAGCACCGCGAGGATCTTGTGGCCGCGCTCGCGCGCCACCGACAGTCGCTCCAGGACCACGACGCCCACGCCCTCGGACAGGCCCATGCCGTCCGCGCCCTCGGCGAACGCCTTGCTGCGGCCGTCGGTGGCCAGGCCCCGCTGCCGCGAGAAGGCCATGAAGGTGGAGGGCGTGGCCATCACCATCACGCCGCCGGCGAGCGCCATGGAGCACTCGCCCTGCCGCAGTGACTGGGCCGCCAGATGCATCGCCACCAGCGACGACGAGCAGGCCGTGTCCACCGACACCGCCGGGCCCTCGAAGCCGAAGACGTACGACACCCGGCCCGACGCCACACTCGACGCCAGCCCTGTGCCCGCGAAGCCCTCGACCTCCGGTGCGATCTGGCCGGTGCCGTAGCCCTGGCCGGAGACGCCGGAGAACACGCCGACGTCCGATCCCTTGAGCGTGGTCGGGTCGATGCCCGCGCCCTCCACGGCCTCCCAGGAGGCTTCGAGGAGGAGCCGCTGCTGCGGGTCCATCGCCAGCGCCTCGCGCGGCGAGATGCCGAAGAAGCCCGGGTCGAACAGACCGGCGCCCTGCAGGAAGCCGCCCTGGCTGGTGTACGAGGTGCCCGCTTGGTCCGGGTCGTCGTCGAACAGGCCCTCCAGGTCCCAGCCACGGTCCTCGGGGAAGTCCGACACGGCGTCGATACCGTCGACGACCAGCTTCCACAGCTCCTCGGGCGAGGAGACACCGCCCGGCAGCCGGCAGGCCATGCCGACGATGGCGAGCGGCTCGTTGGCATCGGCCGCCGCGACCACCGGTGCCGCCGGCACCGCCGGCTCCGGCGCCGCCACGTCGCCGAACTCCTCGAGCAGATGGCGGGCGAGGGCCAGCGGGGTGGGGTAGTCGAAGACGAGCGTGGGGGGAAGCTTCAGGCCGGTCGCCTCGCGCAGCCGGTTGCGCAGCTCCACCGAGGTCAGCGAGTCGAAGCCGAGGTCCTTGAACGCGGTGTCCGCCCGGACGCCGTCCCCCTCGCTGTGGCCGAGCACGACGGCGGCCTGCGCCCGCACCAGGCCCAGGAGCAGCGCCTCCTGCTCGGCGGCCGCGAGTCCGGCCAGCCGGTCGGACAGCTGCTTGTTCTCGTCGGCGGTGCTCGCCGCGCGGGCCTGCTGCCGGCCCGTCCGTACGAGTCCGCGCAGCAGGTGCGGCACAGCCGCGCCCGCCGAAGCGTCGGCTCGTACGCTCCGCAGGTCCAGCTTGACCGGTACGAGGAGCGCCTGCCCGGAGGTGAGGGCGGCGTCGAACAGTTCCATGCCCTCGGCGGCCGATATCTCCAGCACACCGCTGCGGCTCGCCCGCGCCTGGTCGACGGCGCTGAGGTGGCCGGCCATGCCGAGGGACTGCTCCCACAGGCCCCAGGCCAGGGACAGACCGGGCAGACCCGCCGCCCGGCGGCTGCTCATCAGGCCGTCCAGGAAGGCGTTGGCCGCCGAGTAGTTGCCCTGGCCGGCGCCGCCGGAGAGCCCGGCCACGGAGGAGTAGACGACGAACGCGTCCAGCTCCAGGCCGCGCGTCAGCTCGTCCAGGTGGCGTACGGCGTCCACCTTCGGGGCGAACACCGCGGCGAGGCGCTCGGGGGTCAGCGCCCCGATCAGCCCGTCGTCGAACACACCGGCCGTGTGCACCACACCGCGCAGCGGGTGCTCCTGCGGCACCGAGGCGAGCAGCGCCTCGACCTGCTCGCGGTCGGAGACGTCACAGGCCACGACGGACAAGTCCGCGCCCTGCTCGGCGAGTTCGGCCGCCAGCTCGCGTACGCCGTCGGCGTCCGGGCCGCGGCGGCTGGCGAGGACCAGGTGCCGTACCCCGTGCCGGGAGACCAGGTGCCGGGCCGCCAGGGCGCCCAGCGACCCGCCGCCCGAGATCAGAACGGTCCCCTCCGGCCCGAACGTCGCGGCACCGTCCGCGATATGGCCGGTGGTACGGGCGAGCCGGGGGATCGACATGACCGTGCCGCGGACGGCGACCTGGGGCTCCGCACCGGCCACCACCGGGCCCAGCAGGGAGTCCAGGACCGAGTCCACGCCGCCTTCGTCGGCGGGGTCGGTGTCCAGCAGGACGAAGCGGTCCGGGTTCTCGGACTGGGCGGCGCGCACCAGACCCCACACCGCCGCTCCGGCCGGGTCGGTGACCGCGCCCTCGGCACCTGCGGGCACCGCGCCCCGGGTCGCAACCACCAGCTGCGATTCCTCGAGGCCGTCCGCGCTCACCCACGTCTGCAGCACGCTCAACACCCGTGCGGACAGGGCCAGTACGGCGTCCTCGGCGTCGCCGCCGACGGCCTCCAGGACCACCACCGCCGGTGCGGCACCGCTCGCGGCCACGGCCGCCACATCGTCGGCCGTGGTCACCGGGACCCACGACGGCGGAAGCTCCGACCCCGGAACCGGGGGAAGTTCGCTCCACTCCAGCCGGAACAGCGCGTTGGCGACCGTCGCGTCGACCGGCGTCTCCAACTGCTCGGCGGACACCGCCCGGGACACCAGCGAGTCCAGCGTCACCACCAGGCCGCCGGCTTCGTCGGCCGCCTGGACCGTCAGCGCGTCCGCGCCGTTCGGCGCGATCCGCACGCGCAGTGCCGAGGCACCCGAGGCGTGCAGCACCAGCCCGTTCCACGCGAACGCCAGCACCGGTGCCGCGGAGTCGTCCGCCGCCGCGCCCGCCGCGTTCCCGATCGTGGCTGCCTGCAGCGCCGCATCGAGCAGCGCCGGATGGATACCGAACCGCCCGGCCTCCTTGCGCTGTTCCCCGGGCAGGGCGACCTCGGCGAAGACCTCCTCGCCGCGCCGCCACACCGCCCGTACGCCCTGGAACGCGGGGCCGTAGCCGTAGCCACGCTCCACCAGGTCACGGTAGAAGTCGCCGACCTCGACGGGCTCCGCACCCTGCGGCGGCCACGCGGCGAAGTCGGCCTCGGTCTCCTGCGCCGACGGCTCGGCCGACAGCGTGCCGGTGGCGTGCCGCGTCCACGTCTCCGCGTCGTCGGGAGCGTCCTCGCGCTGCGAGTACACCTCCACGGTGCGCGAACCGCTCTCGCTCGGCGCGCCCACGGCGACCTGGACGCGCACACCGCCCTGCTGCGGCACCACGAGCGGCGCCTCGATCACCAGCTCGTCCAGGACACCGCAGCCGGCCTCGTCACCAGCGCGTACGGCCAGCTCGACCAGGCCCGTTCCGGGCAGGATGACGACTCCGCCGACAGCGTGATCGGCCAGCCAGGCGTGCGACTTGAGCGACAGGCGCGAGGTGAAGACCAGCCCGTCGGACTGCGGCAGCCGCACCACGGCACCGAGCAACGGGTGGTCGGCCGCCGCCTGCCCCAGGGACGCCGCGTCCGTCGCCGTGCCGGTCTCCTGCAGCCAGTAGTGCTTGTGCTCGAAGGCGTACGTCGGCAGGTCCACGCCCGCCGACATGGCTCCGTCCGGCAGCACCCCGGCCCAGTCCACCGGGACGCCGCGCACGAACACCTCGGCCATCGAGGCCAGGAGGCGACGCAGGCCGCCGTCCTCGCGGCGCAGCGAACCGGTCACCACCGTGGTGGTGTCGTTCTCGTCAAGGGTCTCGGTGATCGGCTGGACGAGGACCGGGTGGGCACTGACCTCGACGAAGGCGTTGTGGCCCTGGCGGATCAGCTCGGCGACGGCCGGTCCGAAGCCGACCTGGCCGCGCAGGTTGCGGTACCAGTAGCCGCCGTCGAGGACACCGGCCTCGTCGACCCAGGTGCCGGTGACCGTGGAGAAGAAGGGGATCGCCGGCGCCTGAGCGTCGATGCCGTCCAGCGTCTCGGCGAGGGCGTCGCGAATGTCCTCCACGTGGCGGGTGTGCGAGGCATAGTCCACCGCGACCCGGCGCACCCGGACACCGTCGTCCGAGAGAGCCTGAAGTGCCTCGTCCAGCGCCTGCGCGTCACCCGCGATCACCACGGAGGACGGGCCGTTGACGGCCGCGACCTCGACCCGGTCCGACCAACGCTCCAGCCGCTTAGCGGCCTCGTCCTCGGTCAGCGCGACCGAGGCCATGCCACCACGCCCCGCCAACCGCTCACCGATCGCCTGGCTGCGCAGCGCAACCAC
The DNA here is from genome assembly GCF_040680235.1 of Streptomyces sp. NPDC052101. Classification (NCBI taxonomy): domain Bacteria; kingdom Bacillati; phylum Actinomycetota; class Actinomycetes; order Kitasatosporales; family Streptomycetaceae; genus Streptomyces; species Streptomyces sp. NPDC052101. Next base: position 56,126 of record NZ_JBFAWH010000021.1, on the reverse strand, counting down.
CTTCGCGGCATCCGCCAGCGACAGCGCACCCGACACACACGCGGCCGCGATCTCACCCTGCGAATGACCCAGCACAGCATCAGGACGAACACCCACCGACGACCACACAGCCGCCAGACCGACCATCACCGCGAAGCTGGCGGGCTGCACCACATCGACCCGGTCCAGCAGTTCGGGCTCGGCCTCGCCACGCAGCACATCGACGAGAGACCAGTCCACCCACCGCTCCAGCGCGACCGCACACTCCGCGATCCGCTCGGCGAACACCGGAGAAGACTCCAGCAACTCCCGGCCCATTCCGACCCACTGCGAGCCCTGACCCGGGAACACCCACACGACCTTGCCCGGCGTCCCCGAGCCGGATACGACACCCGCCGCGCTCTCACCGCGCGCCAGCGCACGCAGCCCGGCAAGCGCCTCCGCATCCGAGCCGGCCACGACCACCGCACGCTCGCTCAGCACCGCACGGGCGGAGGCCAGCGTCCCAGCGACACCCGACAGCGACGCCAGACCGGCGCTCTCGATGAACGCCGCGAGCCGCTCGGCCTGCCCCGACAGCGAGGCCTCACTGCGCGCCGACACCACCAGCGGCACCACACCCGCAGACACCAGCGGCTGCGCCGCCTCCTCGGGCGCCTCCTCCAGGATCAGGTGCGCGTTGGTCCCGCTGACGCCGAACGCGGACACGCCCGCACGACGCGGACGACCGTCGCGCGGCCACTCCCGGGACTCGGTCAGAAGCTCCACCGCACCCGCGGACCAGTCCACCTGGGACGTGGGCGCGTCCACGTGCAGAGTCGCCGGAAGCGTCCCGTGCCGCAGCGCCTGCACCATCTTGATCACACCGGCCACACCCGCAGCAGCCTGCGTATGCCCGATGTTCGACTTCAACGACCCCAGCCACAGCGGCTTCTCCGGGTTCCGGCCCTTGCCGTACGTCGCGAGCAACGCCTGCGCCTCGATCGGGTCACCGAGGACCGTACCCGTGCCATGGCCCTCGACCACGTCCACATCGGCCGGGCTCAGACCCGCGTTGGCCAGGGCACCACGGATGACTCGCTGCTGCGCGGGCCCGTTCGGAGCCGTGAGGCCGTTCGACGCGCCGTCCTGGTTCACGGCGCTGCCGCGCAACACCGCCAGGATCTTGTGCCCGCGCTCCCGCGCCACCGACAGACGCTCCAGCACGACGACACCCACGCCCTCGGCCCAGCCCGTGCCGTCCGCGCCGTCCGCGTACGCCTTGCAGCGGCCGTCGGTGGCCAGGCCGCGCTGGCGGGAGAACTCCACGAAGGCGCCGGGGTTGGCCATGACCGTGGCGCCGCCGGCCAGCGCCATGGTGCACTCGCCCTGCCGCAGCGCCTGCGCGGCCAGATGCATCGCCACCAGCGACGACGAACACGCCGAGTCGATGGTGACGGCCGGGCCCTCGAAGCCGAATACGTACGACACCCGGCCCGATGCGACGCTCGTCGACCCGCCCGTGCCCGCGAAGCCCTCCAGTTCCGGAGTGACCACGCTGGCGCCGGGTGCGACATAGCCCTGGCCGAAGACGCCGGAGAACACGCCGACATCGGTGCCCTTCAGCGAGACCGGGTCGACACCGGCGCTCTCCAGGGCCTCCCAGGAGGTCTCCAGGAGCAGTCGCTGCTGCGGGTCCATCGCCAGCGCCTCACGCGGCGAGATCCCGAAGAACCCCGCGTCGAAGAGGCCCGCCTCGTGGAGGAAGCCGCCCTTGCTGGTGTACGTGGTGCCCGCGCGCTCCGGGTCCGGGTCGAACAGGCCCTCCAGGTCCCAGCCGCGGTCCTCGGGGAACTCCGTGACGGCGTCGCGGCCGTCTCGCACCAGTCGCCACAGGTCCTCCGGACCCGCCACCCCGCCGGGCAGCCGGCACGCCATGCCCACCACGGCCACCGGCTCCCGGGAAGCGTCGATGAGCTGGCGGTTCTGCTTCTTCAGCGAGCCGACCTCTTCGAGCGATGCCCGGAGCGCCTCGACGACCTTTTCGTACGACGCACTCACTTGAAATCCCCAATCATTCAGGTGTCGCAGGGTTAGTTGTCGCCGAGCGCCAGCTGCACGAGATCGTCGACGTTCAGGTCGGCGATCGCCGTCTCGTCATCGGCGTCGTCCAGCGCGCCGGTCGCCGGTTCGCCGTCGCCGAGGGCGACCAGCGCGACCAGGGCGTCCAGCACTCCGGCTGCCCGGAACCGGGCGAGCGGGAGCGACGCGAGTGCGCGCCGCAGCTGTGCCTCGTCCACGTCCGGGTCGGCCGCGCCGCCGTCCGGGAACAGTTCGGTGTGCAGATGGCGGGCCAGGGTCTGCGGGTTCGGGTAGTCGAAGACCAAGGTGGCGGGCAGTTTCAGACCCGTGGCCTCGCGCAGCCGGTTGCGCAGTTCCACGGCCGTGAGCGAGTCGAACCCGGTGTCCTTGAACGCCGTGTCCGGCCGGACCCCGTCCGGCCCGGCGTGCCCGAGCACGACCGCGGCCTGGGTACGCACCAGGTCGACGAGGGCCTTCTCCTGTTCGGCGGCGGGGAGCCCGGCGAGGCGGCGCATCGGCTCGCCGTCCCTGGCGGACCCCGTCCGTGCCTGCTGCCGGCCGGCGCGGACCAGGCCGCGCAGCAGGTGCGGCACGCCGCCGCTCGTCGCCGCGTCGGCGCGTACGGCCCGCAGATCCAGCTTGGCCGGCACGAGGAGCGACTCCTCGGATCCGACGGCGGCGTCGAACAGCTCCATGCCCTGCGCCAGGGTCATGATCTGGAGGCCGCCGCGGCGGCTCATCCGGGACCGGGTGAGGTCGTCGGTGCCCGCGGCCATGCCGCTGGTCTGCTCCCACAGGCCCCAGGCCAGGGAGAGGCCGGGCAGTCCGGCCGCCCGGCGCTGGGCCATCAGGCCGTCCAGGAAGGCATTGGCCGCCGCGTAACTGCCACTGCCCGCACCCATGAAGACCGCCGAGACGGAGGAGTAGACGACGAACGCGTCCAGCTCCAGACCGCGCGTCAGCTCATCCAGATGCCGTACGGCGTCCACCTTCGGCCCGAACACCCGCGCCAGGCGCTCGGGGGTCAGTGCCCCGATCACACCGGCGTCCAGGACACCGGCCGTGTGCACCACTGCGCGCAGGCGGTGCTCGTCCGGCACCGAGGCCAGCAGGGCCTGCGCCTGGTCGCGGTCGGAGACGTCACAGGCCACGACGGAGACCTCCGCGCCCTGCCCGGTCAGCTCGGCCACCAGCTCCCGCGCGCCCTCGGCGTCCGGGCCGCGACGGCTGGCGAGGACCAGGTGGCGTACGCCGTACCGGGAGACCAGGTGCCGGGCCGCCAGCGCGCCCAGCGAGCCGGTACCACCCGTGATCAGAACCGTCCCCTCAGGGCCGAACACCGGTTGCGCGTCCGCGACTTGGGCGGTGACGCGGGCCAGCCGCGGTACGGAGACAGCATCGCCGCGCACCGCGAGCTGAGGCTCGCCGCTCGCCAGCGCCACGCCCAGCACGGGCACCGCAGCGTCGCCGGAGACCGGAGCCGCCGGATCGGTGTCGACCAGGACGATCCGGTCCGGGTTCTCGGCCTGCGCGGCACGCACCAGACCCCACACGGCAGCTCCGGCCGGGTCCGTCACCGCACCCTCGCTGCCGGCGGGGACCGCGCCCCGCGTGGCCACGACGAGGCGCGACTCCTCCAGACCGACGGCGCTCAGCCACACCTGGACCACTTCCAGGACCTGAGAGGTCAGGGCGAGCACAGAGTCCTCGCCGTCACCGCCGACGGCCTGGAGGACCGCCACCGCCGGAATCTCCTCAGCACCTGCCAGATCCGCCACGTCATCGGCCGAGGCCACCGGCGCCCACGACGGCGCGGGCTCGGCACCCCGGTCCGGGGGCAGCTCGGTCCACTCCACTCGGAACAGCGAGTCGGCGACCGCCGCGTCACCGGAACCCGCCAGGTGCTCGGCGGACAGCGCCCGCATCACCAGCGAGTCCGCCGACACCACCAGGCCACCGGTCTCGTCCGCCGCCTCCAGCGAGAGGACGTCGGACCCGTCGAGCAGCAGCCGCACCCGCAGCGCCGAGGCGCCCGAGGCGTGCAGCACCAGGCCGTTCCAGTCGAGCGGCTGACGCACCGTGTCGCCGTCCGCCGACGCACCGCTGAGCGTGTGGGCGTGCAGGGCGGCGTCGAGCAGCGCGGGATGGATGCCGAACTTCACGGCGTCCTTGCGCTGCTCCTCGGCCAGGGCGACCTCGGCGAACAGCTCCTCGCCACGCCGCCACAGGGCGCGCACGCCCTGGAACGCGGGACCGTACTCGTAACCCTGCCCGACCAGGCCGGTGTAGAAGTGGCCGACCTCGACGGACTCCGCGCCGGGCGGCGGCCAGGCCGCGAAGTCGAACTCCGCGCCCCGGTTCGCGGCCGAGTCCGACAGCGTGCCGGTGACGTGCCGCGTCCACGTCTCCCCGTCACCGGGCGCGTCCTCGCGCTGCGAGTACACCTCCACGGTGCGCGAACCGCTCTCGCTCGGCCCGCTCACGGCGACCTGGACCCGTACGCCACCCTGTTCGGGCACCACGAGGGGCACCTCGGTCACCAACTCGTCCAGGACACCGCAGCCGGCCTCGTCACCGGCCCGTACGGCCAGCTCGGCCAGGCCCGTGCCGGGGAGGACGACGACTCCACCGACCAGGTGATCGCCCAGCCAGGGGTGGGACTTGAGCGACAGGCGCGAGGTGAACAACAGCCCGTCGGTTCGGGGAAGCCGCACCATGGCGCCGAGCAGCGGGTGGTCGACCGCCGCCTGTCCCAGCGACTTCGCGTCGGTGGCGGTCGGTGCCGTGTGGAGCCAGTAGTGCTGGTGGTCGAAGGCGTACGTCGGCAGCTCGACCCGCGCCGACTCGGCCGCGCCGCCCGGGAGTACGCCGCTCCAGTCCACCGGCACGCCGCGCACGAACACCTCGGCCATCGAGGCCAGGAGACGACGCAGGCCGCCCTCTTCACGCCGCAGCGAACCGGTCACCACAGTGTCGGCGTCGCTCTCGTCGGCGGTCTCGGTGACCGGCTGGACGAGGACCGGGTGGGCACTGACCTCGACGAAGACGCCATGGCCCTGACGGATCAGCTCGGCGACGGCCGGACCGAAGCCGACCTGTCCCCGCAGGTTGCGGTACCAGTAGTCCCCGTCCAGAACCCCGGCACCCTCCACCCAACCGCCTGTGACGGTCGAGTAGAACGGCACCAGCGGCACCTGAGCATCGATACCGGAAAGCGTCTCGGCGAGCGTGTCGCGGATGTCCTCCACATGCCGGGTGTGCGAGGCGTAGTCCACCGCGACCCGGCGCACCCGGACACCGTCGTCCGAGAGAGCCTGAAGGGCCTCGTCCAGCGCCTGCGCGTCACCCGCGATCACCACGGAGGACGGGCCGTTGACGGCCGCGACCTCGACCCGGTCCGACCAACGCTCAAGACGCGCGACCGCCTCGTCCTCGGTCAGCGCGACCGAGGCCATGCCACCACGCCCGGCCAACCGCTCACCGATCGCCTGGCTGCGCAGCGCGACGACCTTCGCGGCATCCGCCAGCGACAGCGCACCCGACACACACGCGGCCGCAATCTCACCCTGCGAATGACCGACCACGGCATCCGGCAGCACACCCACCGAGGACCAGACGGCAGCCAGACCGACCATCACCGCGAAGCTGGCGGGCTGCACCACATCGACCCGCTCCAGCAGCTCGGGCTCGGCCTCGCCACGCAGCACATCGACGAGAGACCAGTCCACCCACCGCTCCAGCGCGACCGCACACTCCGCGATCCGCTCAGCGAACACCGGAGACGACTCCAGCAACTCCCGGCCCATACCGACCCACTGCGAGCCCTGCCCCGGGAACACCCACACAACCTTGCCCGGCCCACCCGAACCGGAGACGACACCCGCCGCACTCTCACCGCGCGCCAGCGCACGCAGCCCGGCAAGCGCCTCCGCATCCGAGCCGGCCACGACCACCGCACGCTCACTCAGCAGCGCCCGGTCGGCGACCAACGCCCCGGCGACACCCGACAACGACGCCAGACCGGCGCCCTCGATGAACGCCGCGAGCCGCTCGGCCTGCCCCGCCAGCGAACCGGCACTGCGCGCCGACACCACCAGCGGCACCACACCACCGGGCGCCGTCTCCGCAACAGCCGCCTCCTCGGGCGCCTCCTCCAGGATCAGGTGCGCGTTCGTCCCACTGATACCGAACGAGGACACGCCCGCCCGGCGCGGACGACCGTCGCGCGACCACTCCCTGGCCTCGTTCAGCAGCTCGACGGTGCCGTCCGCCCAGTCCACCTTCGTCGTGCGCTGCTGTGCGTGCAGCGTCGGGGGCAGCACGCCGTGCCGCAGCGCCTGCACCATCTTGATCACACCGGCCACACCGGCGGCGGCCTGCGTGTGACCGATGTTCGACTTCAACGAGCCGAGCCACAGCGGCCGTTGGGGATCGCGGTCCTTTCCGTAGGTCGCGATCAACGCCTGCGCCTCGATCGGATCGCCGAGGACCGTACCCGTGCCATGGCCCTCCACGACGTCCACGTCCGCCGGGGCGAGCCCCGCGTTGGACAGCGCCTTGCGGATCACCCTCTGCTGCGAGGGACCGTTCGGAGCCGTGAGACCGTTCGACGCGCCGTCCTGGTTCACCGCGCTGCCGCGCAGCACCGCCAGGATCTTGTGCCCGCGCTGCCGCGCCACCGACAGGCGCTCCAGCACGACCAGGGCCACGCCCTCGGAGAGCACGGTGCCGTCGGCGTCGTCCGCGTACGCCTTGCAGCTGCCGTCGGCGGCCAGACCGCGCTGGCGCGACATGCCGAGAACGCCGATCGGTGATCCCATCACGGCGACGCCGCCGGCGAGTGCCATGGAGCACTCACCCTGCCGCAGCGCCTGCGCGGCCAGGTGCATGGCCACCAGCGACGACGAGCACGCCGTGTCCACCGTGACGGCCGGGCCCTCGAAGCCGAAGACGTACGACACCCGGCCCGAGGCCACGCTTCCGGCGGTGGCGGTCGTGGCGAAGCCTTCGAGTTCCGCGGGCATGCTGGTCAGGGACTCGACGTAGTCGTGGATGGAGACACCGGAGAACACGCCGATGTTGTCGCCCCGGGCCGCGGTCGGGTCGATGCCCGCCCGCTCCAGGGCCTCCCAGGTGGCTTCGAGGAGGAGCCGCTGCTGCGGGTCCATCGCCAGCGCCTCGCGCGGCGAGATCCCGAAGAAGCCCGCGTCGAAGAGGCCGGCGCCTTCCAGGAATCCGCCCTTGGTGGAGTACGACGTGCCCGCGTGGTCGGGGTCGTCGTCGAACAGGCTCTCCAGGTCCCAGCCGCGGTCGTCCGGGAAGGTGGACATGCCCTCGCGGCCCTCCTGCACCATGCGCCACAGGGAATCGGGGCTCGTCACCCCGCCGGGCAGTCGGCAGGACATGCCCACGATGGCGATCGGCTCGTCGGGGTCCGCGACGGGGGCCATGGCCTGGGCGGGCGTGCCGGCCGCCGCGGTGTCCCCGAGTTCCTCGCGCAGATAGCGGGCGAGGGCCTGCGGGGTCGGGTAGTCGAAGATCAGGGTGGCGGGGAGCTTCACTCCGGTCGCCGCGCTCAGCCGGTTGCGCAGTTCGACGGCGGTCAGGGAGTCGAAGCCGATGTCGCTGAACCCCTTGGTGCCCTGTGCCAGTTCGGGGCTGGTGAAGCCGAGCACGGCTCCCGCCTCGGCCTGGACGACGGACAGCAGGACGGTCTCCTGCTCGTCCGGGGACAGCCCGGCGAGCCGGCGGACCAGCGTGCCGTTGTCCCCGGCGGCCGCCCGCGCCGTGCGCCGGCCGGCACGGACCAGGCCGCGCAGCAGGTGCGGTACTCCCCCGCCGGCCGTGGCCTGGCCGCGCAGTGTCTTCAGGTCCAGCTTGATCGGTACGAGGAGTGCCTGGCCCATGTGCAGGCCGGTGTCGAGGATGCGCAGGCCCTCGGCCTGGGTCAGGGCGAGGACGCCGCCGCGGCTCATGCGGGCCTGGTCGACGGCGCTGAGGTGCGCGGTCAGGCCGTCGCTCTGCTCCCACAGGCCCCAGGCCAGGGAGAGGCCGGGCAGGCCCGCCGCGCGGCGCGCGGCCATCAGCCCGTCGAGGAAGGCGTTCGCGGCCGCGTAGTTGCCCTGGCCCGCCGACCCCATGAGGGCGGCGGCTGACGAGAACACGACGAACGCGTCGAGGTCCAGGTCCCGGGTCAGCTCGTCGAGGTGGCGTACGGCGTCCACCTTCGGCGCGAACACTGCGGCGAGGCGCTCCGGGGTGAGCGTGGCGATCACTCCGTCGTCCAGCACACCGGCCAGGTGCACCACGCCGGTCAGCGGGTGCTCGTCCGGTACGGATGCCAGCAGTGCCTCGACGTCGCGGCGCTCGGAGACGTCGCAGGCCACCACGGAGACCGCCGCGCCCTGCTCGGTCAGCTCGGCGACCAGTTCCCGCACGCCCTCGGCGTCCGGGCCCCGGCGGCTGGCCAGCACGAGGTGGCGTACGCCGTAGCGGGTGACGAGGTGCCGGGCGACAAGGCCGCCCAGGGAGCCGGTGCCGCCCGTGAGCAGGACCGTGCCCTCGGGTGCGAACACGCCCGGCGCGTCCGGGACTTGGCCGGTCACGCGGGCGAGCCGGGGCGCCGACAGTGCCGTACCGCGCACCGCGACCTGCGGCTCGTCGCCGGCGAGGACCGCGCCGAGGACGGCGCCCGGTCCGTCGGTGCCGGTGTCTGTGTCTGTGTCTGTGTCGAGGAGGACGATCCGGTCCGGGTTCTCGGCCTGCGCGGCGCGCACCAGACCCCACACCGCCGCGCCCGCCGGGTCGGTCACCACGCCGTCACCGGCGGGCACCGCGCCCCGGGTCACCACGACGAGGCGGGACTGCTCCAGCCGGTCCGCGGCCAGCCATGCCTGCAGCACGCCCAGCACCCGTGCGGACAGGGCCAGTACGGCGTCCTCGCCGCCATCCCCGCCGTCGCCGCCGACGGCCTGGAGGACCGCCACCGCCGGAACCTCGGCAGCAGCGGCCAGGGCCGTCACGTCCTCGGCCGTGGTCACCGGCGCCCATGCCGGCGTGGGCACTCCGCCCTGGGCCGGGGGCAGCTCGGTCCACTCGACGCCGAACAGCGCGTCGCGGCTCTCGTCCGCCGCCGCGGCGTCGAGCTGGTCGGCGGAGACCGGCAGGGACACCAGCGAGTCCATGGTCACGACCAGGCCACCGGACTCGTCGGCGGCCTGGAACGACAGCGCGTCCGGGCCGCACGGCGCGACCCGCACGCGCAGCGCCGAGGCACCGGCGGCGTGCAGCACGAGGCCGTTCCACGCGAACGGCAGCACCTTGCGGTCGTCGTCCGGGTTGGCGAAGGCGTTCGTGTGCAGGGCGGCGTCGAGGAGCGCGGGGTGGATGCCGAACCTGCCCGCCTCCTCGCGCTGTTCCCCGGGCAGGGCGACCTCGGCGAAGACCTCCTCGCCACGCCGCCACACCGCCCGCATGCCCTGGAACGCGGGCCCGTAGGCGTAACCGCGCTCGACCAGGTCGCCGTAGAAGTTGTCGATGTCGACCGGCTGCGCGCCCGGCGGCGGCCATGCGGCGAAGTCGATGTCGGCCTCAGGGGTCTTCGGCGCGGCCGACAGGAGTCCGGTGGCGTGCCGCGTCCACTCGCCCGTGCCGCCCTCGCCCGCGTCGTCCTCGCGCAGGGAGTAGACGTCCACGGTGCGCGTGCCGGTCCCGCCCGCTCCGCTCACCGCGACCTGTACGCGCACCCCGCCGCGCTCGGGCAGCACCAGCGGCGCCTCGATCACGAGTTCTTCCAGGACGCCGTAGCCGAACTCGTCGCCGGCGCGAATGGCGAGGTCGACGTACGCCGTGCCGGGGACGATGACGACACCGCCGATCGCGTGCCCGGCGAGCCAGGGGTGCGACTGCAGCGACAGGCGCGAGGTGAAGACCAGGCCGTCGGACTGCGGCAGCTGCACCACGGCGCCGAGCAGCGGGTGGTCGGTCGCGGCCAGTCCCAGCGACGCCGAGTCCGTGGCCGAGCCGCCCATCTGCAGCCAGTAGTGCTGCCGGTCGAAGGCGTACGTCGGCAGGTCCACGCGGGCCGACGCGGCCCCGGCGGGCAGCGCCTTGGCCCACTGCACGGGCACGCCGCGCACGAACAGCTCCGCCATCGAGGCGAACAGGCGGCGCAGGCCGCCCTCCTGGCGCCGCAGCGAACCGGTCACGACCGTGGCGGCGTCGCTCTCGTCAGCGGTCTCGGTGATCGGCTGGACGAGGACCGGGTGGGCACTGACCTCGACGAAGGCGTTGTGGCCCTGGCGGATCAGCTCGGCCACGGCCGGGCCGAAGCCGACCTGTCCCCGCAGGTTGCGGTACCAGTACCCGCCGTCCAGGACACCGGCCTGGTCGACCCAGGCGCCGGTGACGGTCGAGTAGAAGGGGATCGCCGGCGCCTGGGCGCTGATCCCGGCCAGTGCCTCGGCGAGGGTGTCGCGGATCTGCTCCACGTGCCGGGAGTGCGAGGCGTAGTCCACGGCGATACGGCGCACCCGTACGCCCTGGTCCTCCAGCGTGTCCAGCGCCTCGTCCAGCGCCTGCGCGTCACCCGCGATCACCACGGAGGACGGGCCGTTGACGGCCGCCACCTCGACCCGGTCCGACCAGCGCTCCAGCCGCGCGACCGCCTCTTCCTCGCTCAGCGCGACCGAGGCCATGCCGCCGCGTCCGGCCAGCTGCGAGGCGATGGCCTGGCTGCGCAGTGCCACCACGCGCGCCGCGTCCTGAAGCGACAGCGCACCGGACACGCACGCGGCGGCGATCTCGCCCTGCGAGTGACCGACGACCGCGTCGGGCTCGACTCCCACGGACGACCAGAGGGCGGCCAGACCGACCATCACCGCGAAGCTGGCAGGCTGCACCACATCGACCCGGTCCAGCAGTTCGGGCTCGGCCTCGCCACGCAGCACATCGACGAGAGACCAGTCCACCCACCGCTCCAGCGCGGCAGCGCACTCCGCGATCCGCTCAGCGAACACCGGAGACGACTCCAGCAACTCCCGGCCCATACCGACCCACTGCGAGCCCTGACCCGGGAACACCCACACAACCTTGCCCGGCGTCCCCGAACCGGAGACGACACCCGCCGCACTCTCACCGCGCGCCAGCGCACGCAGCCCGGCAAGCGCCTCCGCATCCGAGCCGGCCACGACCACCGCACGCTCGCCCAGCACCGCACGGCCGGTCGCCAGGGCGCCCGCGACGTCCGTCAGCGACGTGCCCGCGGCGCCTTCGACGAAGTCCGCGAGCCGCTCCGCCTGGGTCGCCAGGGAAGTGGCGGTCTCCGCCGAGACCACCAGCGGGACCACACCCGCAGACTCCAGCGGCTGCCGCGCCTCCTCGGCGGGCGCCTCCTCCACGATCAGGTGGGCGTTGGTCCCGCTCGCGCCGAACGAGGAGACACCGGCCCGGCGCGGACGGCCCTCGTGCGGCCACTCCCGTGCCTCGGTCAGCAGCTCCACCGCACCCGCGGACCAGTCCACCTGCGGGGTCGGCGCGTCCACGTGCAGGGTCGCCGGAAGCACCCCGTGCCGCAGCGCCAGCACCGTCTTGATCACACCGGCCACACCGGACGCCGCCTGTGTGTGCCCGATGACGGACTTCACCGAGCCGAGCCACAGCGGCTTCTGCGGGTCCCGGCCCTTGCCGTAGGTCGCGAGCAGCGCCTGCGCCTCGATCGGGTCGCCGAGGACCGTACCGGTGCCGTGTCCCTCGACCGCGTCGACATCCGCCGGGGAGAGCCCGGCGCCGGCCAGGGCCTTGCGGATCACGCCCTGCTGGGCGGGGCCGTTCGGGGCGGTCAGGCCGTTGGACGCGCCGTCCTGGTTGACGGCGCTGCCACGGATCACCGCGAGGATGCGGTGGCCGCGCTCCTTTGCCACCGACAGCCGCTCCAGGAGCAGGACGCCGACGCCCTCGGCCCAGCTGGAGCCGTCGGCCCCGGCGGCGTACGACTTGATGCGCCCGTCGAAGGCGAGGGCCCGCTGCCGGGCGAAGCCGACGAACCCGCCCGGCGTCGCCATCACCGTGGAGCCGCCCACGAGGGCCATCGAGCACTCGCCGCGGCGCAGCGCCTGCGCGGCGAGGTGTGTCGCCACCAGCGAGGAGGAGCACATGGTGTCGACGGTGACCGCGGGGCCCTCCAGTCCGAGGGTGTAGGCGACGCGTCCGGAGGCGACGCCGCCCGCGGTGCCGAGGGCGCGTTCCAGGCTGAGGAAGTCCTCGTGGCCGCTCAGGTCGGGGGCGTAGTCCTGGTGCACCATGCCGGCGAACACGCCGATGTCGCTGCCCCGCACCGAGTGCGGGTCGATACCGGCCCGTTCGAGGGCCTCCCAGGACACTTCGAGCAGCTGCCGCTGCTGCGGGTCCATCGCCAGCGCCTCACGCGGCGAGATCCCGAAGAACGCGGCGTCGAACCGGCCCGCGTCGTGCAGGAAGGCGCCCTCGCGCACATACGTCGTACCGGGGTTGTCGGGGTCCGGGTGGTAGAGGCCCTCAAGGTCCCAGCCCCGGTCCTCGGGGAAGGGGGTGTAGACGTCGGCGCCCTCGGACACCACCCGCCACAGGTCCTCGGGGCTGCGGATCCCGCCGGCGTACCGGCAGGCCATGGAGACGATCGCGATGGGCTCGGTGGCCGCGGCCGCGAGATCGCTGTTCTCCTGCTGGAGCCGGGCGTTCTCCTTCAACGAGGCCCGCAGTGCCTCAACAACCTGCTCGTCCGGCGCGGACATACCCATCCTCCACGACTCCTTCGCCATCAGTGGTCAGCTCGTCTTGCCCAGGGCCCGTTGCACCAGGCCGGCCAGATCCATCGCGTCGATCAGTTCCTCGTCGCCGGCGGTCGCCGACGCCCCGGCAGCCGACGCGTCCGCGTCCGGGTTCTCGTCGTCGCCGCCTCGGCCGTCGCTCTCGTCGGCGAGGCCCAGCAGGGTCTCCAGGACGCCGGCCTCCTTGAACCGGGCCAGCGGAACGGAGGCCAGGACCCTCCTGAGGTCGTCCTCACGCGCCTCCGGACCGTCGTCGCCCTCCCGCAGCAGCTCGGCGCGCAACAGGCCGACCAGTGCCTCCGGGGTGGGGTAGTCGAAGATCAGCGTCGCGGGCAGCCGCAGTCCGGTGGCCGCGTGCAGGCTGTTGCGCAGGTTCACCGCGGCCAGCGAGTCGAAGCCGACGTCCTGGAAGGCCTGGCGCGGACCGATGCCCTCCGCGCCGCCGTGGCCGAGGACCGTCGAGGCGTGGCTGCGCACCAGGCGCAGCAGGATGCGGTTCTGCTCGGCCTCGGGGACCGCCCGCAGGGAGTCCGCGAGGGACGAGGCCGCGTCGCTGTTGTCGCTGTCGCCCTGCGCCGCCTGGAGTACCGCCTTCGCCTCGGGCAGGTCGGCGAGCAGGGGGCTGGGGCGGACCGAGGTGAACGCGGGGACGAACGCCCCCCAGTCCATGTCGGCCACCGCCACGAACTTCTCGTTGCCCCGCACCGCCTGCACCATCGCGGTCACCGCGAGCTGCGGCGCCATGGGCAGGATGCCCCGTCGGCGCAGCTGGGCGAGGGCCGCCTCGTCCATGCCCACGCCGATCTGGTCCAGCGCGCCCCAGGCGAGCGACGTCGCCCGCAGCCCCCGGGCGCGGCGCCACTCGACCAGGGCGTCCAGGACGGAGTTGGCCGCTCCGGACGGGCCCTGTCCGCCGCCGCCCCACACACCGGCGATCGAGGAGAACACCACGAACGCGTCGAGCGGCGTGTCCCCGAACTGCTCGTCCAGCCACAGGGCGGTGTCCACCTTGGCCGCGAACACCTCGGCGAGGTCGGCCGCTTCGGTGTCGTCGAGGGAGCTGGTCCGCGTGATGTCGGCGGCGTGCACCACCGCGGTGAGCGGCTGCCCGCCCGCGGACACCAGACGCGCCAGGGCGTCCCGGTCCGCGTCCGCGCAGGACTCCACCATCGTGGCGGCGCCGAGCGCGGCCAGTTCGGCCCGCAGCTCCGGCACGGCCTGGTCGGGCGCGTGCGCGGTGGTGGTGATGACGAGCCGGTCGGCGCCGGCGAGCGCGAGCCACACCGCCGCGTGCCTGCCGAGTCCCTCGGCGCCACCAGTCACCAGGACGGTGCCCCGGGGCTGCCAGCGGGCGTCGGCGGCCGTCGCCTCCGGCACGGGCTTGCGGGCCAGCCGGCGGCTGTAGACGCCCGAGCGGCGTACCGCGAGCTGGTCGTCGCCCCCGGCGCCGTTCAGCACGCCGAGCAGGTACTGGGCCGTACGCGCGTCCGTCCTGGCGGGCAGGTCGACCAACCCGCCCCACCGGTCGGGGCGTTCGAGCGCGGCGGCCCGGCCGAGGCCCCACAGCGCCGCCTGGGCGGGCGAGGTGAGGGTGTCGTGGATGCCGATGTTCACCGCGCCCTTGGTCAGGCACCACAGGGGCTGGCTGACATCGGCGTCCGCCAGGGCCTGGACCAGCGCGAGCGTCGACGCCGTGACCGCGAGCGGATCCTGCGGACCGCCCGCCGCCTCCAGAGCGAGCAGCGACAGCACCCCGGTCACGTCGTGTCCGGCCAGCGCACCGGCCAGCCGCCCGGCCAGCCGCTCCCGCGTACGGTCGCGCTCACCGACCTCCAGCAGGACCATGCCGAGCCCCTGGCCGCTCAGCTCCTCCAGCAGTGCGTCGATCGCGGTGTCGTCCGGACGCTCGGACGGTACGACGACCAGCCAGCGCCCGCTCGGCACACCGGCGGCCTCGCGCTCCAGCGGCTGCCAGGTCACGTGGTAGCGCAGCTTCTCCGCGGTCGACTGCTCACGCCGCTTGCCGCGCCACTGAGCGAGGACGGGTATGACCGTGCCGAGCGCGGTGCGCTCGTCGGCCGACGCCATCTCCAGCAGCTCGGTGAGCGAGTCCAGATCGGTGTGCTCGACCGCCTGCCAGAAGTCGGAGTCCGCGCCTTCGGAGACATCGGCGGCGGCATCGGCCACGTCCGCCTCCCGGAGCCAGTAACGCTGCCGGTCGAAGGCGTACGTCGGCAGGTCCACGCCCGCCGCCGTGGCTCCGTCCGGCAGCACTCCGGCCCAGTCCAGACGCACACCACGGACGAACAGCTCGGCCATCGAGGCCAGCAGGCGTGACAGCCCGCCGTCCTCGCGGCGCAGCGAGCCGGTCACCACCGTGTCGGCGTCGCTCTCGTCGGCGGTCTCGGTGATCGGCTGGACCAGCACCGGGTGGGCACTGACCTCGACGAAGACGCCATGACCCTGACGGATCAGCTCGGCCACGGCCGGTCCGAAGCCGACCTGGCCGCGCAGGTTGCGGTACCAGTAGTCCCCGTCGAGGACACCGGCCTGGTCGATCCACGCGCCGGTGGCGGTGGAGTAGAAGGGGATCGCCGGTGCCTGGGCGTCGATGCCGTCCAGCGTCTCGGCGAGGGCGTCGCGGATGTCCTCCACGTGGCGGGTGTGCGAGGCGTAGTCCACCGCGACCCGGCGCACCCGGACACCGTCGTCCGAGAGAGCCTGAAGTGCCTCGTCCAGCGCCTGCGCGTCACCCGCGATCACCACGGAGGACGGGCCGTTGACGGCCGCGACCTCGACACGATCCGACCAACGCTCCAGCCGCTGAACGGCCTCGCTCTCGGTCAGCGCGACCGAGGCCATGCCACCACGCCCGGCCAGCCGCTCACCGATCGCCTGGCTCCGCAGCGCAACCACCTTCGCCGCATCTACCAGCGACAGCGCACCCGACACACACGCGGCCGCGATCTCACCCTGCGAATGACCCAGCACAGCATCAGGACGAACACCCACCGACGACCAGACAGCAGCCAGACCGACCATCACCGCGAAGCTCGCGGGCTGCACCACATCGACCCGCTCCAGCAGCTCGGGATCCTCACCCCGCAGCACGCCCACGAGCGACCAGTCGATCCACGGCTCCAGCGCGGCAGCGCACTCGGCGATCCGCTCGGCGAACACCGGAGACGACTCCAGCAACTCCCGGCCCATACCGACCCACTGCGAGCCCTGACCCGGGAACACCCACACGACCTTGCCCGGCCCACCCGAACCGGCGGCGCCGACCACCAGGTTGGCCGCACTCTCGCCGCGCGCCAGCGCCTGGAGCCCGGCGACCGCGTCCTCGTCCGACCCCGCCACGACCACCGCACGCTCGCCCAGCAGCGCCCGGTTCGACACCAGCGCCTCGGCGACACTCGCGAGCGGCGCCCGACCGGCGTCCTCGATGAACGCCGCGAGCCGCCCGGCCTGCCCCGCCAGCGCACCGGCACCGCGCGCCGACACCACCAGCGGGACCACACCCGCAGACTCCAGCGCCTGCCGTGCCTCCTCGGCGGGCGCCTCCTCCAGGATCAGATGCGCGTTGGTCCCGCTCGCACCGAACGAGGAGACACCGGCCCGCCGCGGTCGGCCACCACGCGGCCACTCCCGCGCCTCGGTCAGCAGCTCCACCGCACCCGCGGACCAGTCCACCTGCGTCGTCGGCTCATCCACGTGCAGAGTCGCCGGAAGCATCTCGTGCCGCAGCGCCTGCACCATCTTGATCACACCGGCCACACCCGCGGCCGCCTGCGTATGCCCGATGTTCGACTTCAACGACCCCAGCCACAAAGGCTTCTCCGGGTCCCGGCCCTGCCCATACGTCGCCAGCAGCGCCTGCGCCTCGATCGGGTCGCCCAGAGCCGTACCCGTGCCGTGCGCCTCCACGACATCCACGTCCGCCGGGGCGAGCCCCGCGCTGGCCAGCGCCCTGCGGATCACCCGCTGCTGCGAGGGCCCGTTCGGAGCCGTAAGGCCATTCGACGCGCCGTCCTGATTGACGGCGCTCCCCCGCAGCACCGCGAGAACCCTGTGCCCGCGCTCCCGCGCCACCGACAGACGCTCCAGCACGACCACGCCGACACCCTCGGCCCAGCCCGTGCCGTCGGCCGTGGAAGAGAACGCCTTGCACCGGCCGTCGGCGGACAGGCCGCGCTGGCGGGAGAACTCCAGGAAGGCGTCCGGGCTGGCCATGACCGTCGCGCCGCCGGCCAGCGCCATGGAGCACTCGCCCTGCCGCAGCGCCTGCGCGGCCAGGTGAATGGCCACCAGGGAGGAGGAGCAGGCCGTGTCCACAGTGACCGCGGGTCCCTCGAAGCCGAAGACGTACGAGACCCGGCCGGACGCCACACTCGCCGCCGTACCGGTCATGAGGTAGCCCTGGACGTCTTCGGGCACCTGGTGGAGCCGGGTCACGTAGTCGTGGTGGACGATGCCGGTGAAGACGCCGATGTCGCTGCCGCGGGTGGACAGCGGGTCGATGCCCGCCCGTTCCAGCGCCTCCCAGGAGGTCTCCAGGAGGAGCCGCTGCTGCGGGTCCATCGCCAGCGCCTCGCGCGGCGAGATCCCGAACAGGGCGGCGTCGAACTGCGCGGCCTCGTGCAGGAATCCGCCCGAGCGGGTGTAGCTGGTGCCCGCGTGGGCCGGGTCCGGGTGGTACAGGCCCTCCAGGTCCCAGTCGCGGTCGACCGGGAAGCCGGACACCGCGTCCCGGCACTCCAGCACGAGGTTCCACAGCTCCTCGGGGCTGTCCGCGCCGCCCGGCAGCCGCGTGCTCATGGCGACGATCGCGATCGGCTCGTCGGAGGCCACCGCGGCCGGGGCCGTGACGGGCACCTCCTCGTGCTCGCCGAGCAGTTCGGCGCGCAGGTAGCGGACCAGCGCCGCCGGGGTGGGGTAGTCGAAGACGAGCGTGGCGGGCAGCTCGACGCCGGTGAAGTCGTGCAGCCGGTTGCGCAGCTTGACCGCGCCG
Source organism: Streptomyces sp. NPDC052101 (assembly GCF_040680235.1). Lineage (NCBI taxonomy): Bacteria > Bacillati > Actinomycetota > Actinomycetes > Kitasatosporales > Streptomycetaceae > Streptomyces > Streptomyces sp. NPDC052101. The sequence continues at coordinate 38,270 of NZ_JBFAWH010000021.1, read as the reverse complement.
AGCGAGTCGAAGCCGAGGCTCTTGAAGGGCTGTTCCGCGTCGAAGTCGAACGCGTCCGCCTCGCGGTGGCCGAGCACGACCGCGACGCTCTCCTTGACGAGTGCCATCAGCACCCGGTGCTGTTCCTCGGCCGCGAGTACGGCCAGCCGTGCGGCGTACGCCTCGCCCGCGCCTTCGCCGCGGTCGACCACGCGCCGGGTCAGGCCGGCGGGCGCGGTGCGGGGGGTGTCGGAGGCGTCGGGGGCGTCGTCGTGCGCGTACGCCGGCGGTGCGTGCTCCTCCGCGGCCTCCCGGGCGACGGTGTCCAGGGTCAGCGGGCCCAGCGCGGCGACGGGTTCGCCGGCGGAGTCCGCCAGTTCGACGAGGTACCGCTCGCCGTCCACCACCGGGGTGATCCGCAGCCGCAGCGCCGCGGCGCCCTGCGCGTACACCGCCACAGCGGCGCAGTCGGACAGGTCGCGGGCGGGCTGCCCGGTGCCGCTCGCCTCCGCTGCCGTACGGGCCTCCAGGACGCGCAGCGCGGTGTCGAGGAGTACCGGGTGCAGGGTGAACTCGGCTGCCTCGTCGGCCAGTTCGTCCGCAAGCGCGATCTCCGCGAAGATCGTGCCGTCCTGCTGCTGCCAGACGCGGTGCGCGCCGGGCAGGGGTGCGGCGCTGTCCGCGGGCGGCGCCCAGGTTCGCAGGTCGAAGGCGGGCTGCGGCATTCCGGGGGCGAGGACGGCACGGGCGTGGCAGGTCCAGGTTCCCTGGTCCGGGCCGAGGGGGCGGCCGTGGACGGCGGCGCGGCGGCGCCCGTCCGGGCCGGGGCCGTCGACCGTGACCCGTATCTGGGTGTGGCCGTGCGCCGGGATGGTCAGCGGCGCCTCAACGGCGATCTGTCCGAGGTCTCCGCACTCCACCTCGTCGCCGGCCCTGAGGATCATCTCCAGGAGGGCGGCGGCCGGGACCCTGGTGGTGCCGTCCGTCGCGGTGGGCGCGCCGAGCAGGCCCCGGCTGCGCGGCGACAGGCGTCCGGTGAGGACGACGCCGCCGATGCCGTCGTGGCCAGTGCCGTCGCCGCCGGTGCCGTCGCTGCCGGTGCCGTCGCCACCGGTGCCGTCGTCGCCGGGTACCTCGACGACGGTGCCGAGCAGCGGGTGCCGGGCGCTGGCGGTGCCGAGGGCCTCGGCTCCGCCCGCCGTGGCGGCGTCGGTCTCGACCCAGTACCGCTGGTGCTGGAAGGCGTAGGTGGGCAGTTCGGTCCCGGCCGCGGTCCCGGTCCCGGTCTCGGTGGCCGGGTGTCCGAGGACGGCCGACCAGTCCAGGTCCACTCCGCGTACGTGCAGGTGCGCGAGCGCCGTCAGGACGTCGGCGGGCTCGGTGCCGTCCTTGCGGAGGGTGGGGACACAGCCGTTCTCCTGGACGCCGGGCGTGCCGAGCGCCATCGCGGCGAGGACGCCGCCGGGGCCCACTTCGAGGAAGGTCGTCACGCCCTGCTCGACGAGCGCGGTGAGGGCGTCGCCGAACCGCACCGCGTTCCGTACCTGGTCGGCCCAGTAGCCGGGGGCGGCGAGCTGTCCGTCCCGGGCGAGTTCACCGGTCAGGGTGGAGACGACGGGAACGGTACCCGGCTGGTACGACAGGCCCTCCGCGACCGTGCGGAACGCGTCGAGCATGGGCTCCATCAGCGGGGAGTGGAAGGCGTGGCTGACGGTCAGCCTGCGCGTCTTGCGGCCCCGCTCGGCCAGTTCACCGGCGACGGCGAGCACGGCGTCCTCTGCGCCGGAGAGCACCAGAGCGTCGGGGCCGTTGACCGCCGCGACGCAGACCACTCCCGGCGCCCGGTCGAGCAGGGGCGCGAGTTCGGCCTCGGTGACCTGGACGGCGACCATCGCGCCGCCTTCGGGCAGGGCCTGCATCAACCGGCCGCGCGCGGCGACGAGTTCGCCGGCCTGGTCCAGGTCGAGGACTCCGGAGACGTGCGCGGCGGTGATCTCGCCGATCGAGTGCCCGGCGAGCAGGTCCGGTCGCACACCCCAGGACTCGAAGAGCCGGAACAGCGCGGTCTCCAGGGCGAACAGGGCACCCTGGGTGTACATGGTGCGGTCGAGCAGCTCGCTGTCGGGCGATCCCGGCGCGGCGAGGACGACATCGCGCAGCGGGCGTTTAGCGTGCCCGCGCAGGTGTGCGTCCACGGCGGAGCACGCGGCGGCGAAGGCGTCCCGGAAGACCGGGAAGGTGTCGGCGAGTTCGCGGCCCATGCCCGCCCACTGGCTGCCCTGGCCGGTGAAGAGGACGGCCAGCTTGCCGGCGGCGGGGGTGCCGGTGACGACCGTGGGGCTCGCCGCGCCCTGCCCGAGGGCGGTGAGGTCGGCGCGCAGCCGGTCCCGGTCAAAGGCCAGGACGACGGCGCGGTGGTCGAGTTGGGCGCGGGCGGTGGCGAGGGCGTACGCGGCGTCGGGCAGCCGTACATCGGGCCGCTCGTCGAGGAAGCGGGCGAGCCGGTCGGCCTGGCCGCGCAGTCCGGCCGCCGTCCGCGCGGCCACCGGTACGGGCACGGGGGCGTCGGCCGGGTACGGCGCGGGCCGCGGCGCGGTGGGCGCCGGCTCGTCGGGGGCCTCTTCGAGGATGACGTGCGCGTTCGTTCCGCCGATGCCGAAGGAGGACACTCCGGCGCGGCGCGGGCGGCCGTCGCGCGGCCACTCCCGTGCCTCGGTCAGCAGTTCCACGGCTCCGGACGACCAGTCGACGCTGGTCGAGGGCCGGTCCACGTGCAGTGTCCGGGGCAGGACGCCGTGCCGCATCGCCATGACCATCTTGATCACGCCGGCGGCGCCCGCCGCGGCCTGGGTGTGGCCGAGGTTCGACTTCACCGATCCCAGCCACAGGGGCCGCTGCGGATCGCGGCCCTGCCCGTACGTCGCGAGCAGCGCCTCCGCCTCGATCGGGTCGCCGAGCGTGGTGCCCGTGCCGTGCGCCTCCACGGTGTCCACGTCCGTCGTCGACAGACCGGCGTGGGCCAGGGCCTTGCGGATCACCCGCTGCTGCGAGGGCCCGTTCGGAGCCGTAAGACCGTTCGACGCGCCGTCCTGGTTCACGGCGCTGCCGCGCAGCACCGCCAGCACCTGGTGCCCGTGCCGGCGGGCGTCCGAGAGCCGCTCCACCAGGAGCAGCCCGGCGCCCTCGGACCAGCCGGTGCCGTCCGCGCCGTCGGCGAACGCCTTGCACCGGCCGTCGGGTGCGAGACCGCGCTGCCGGGAGAACTCGACGAACGTCTCCACGGTGCCCATCACCATCACACCGCCGGCCAGCGCCATGGTGCACTCGCCACGGTTGAGGGCCTGCGCCGCCATGTGCAGGGCCACCAGCGAGGAGGAGCAGGCCGTGTCGACGGTGATGGCGGGGCCCTCGAAGCCGAGGTGGTACGCGATACGGCCGGACAGGACACTCCCCGAGCTGCCGGTGAGGCGGAATCCCTCGACACCGGACGCCTGGTGCATGCGCACGCTGTAGTCGTGGCTGTTGACGCCGACGAACACGCCGACGTCCTGCCCGGCCAGGGTCGTCGGGTCGATCGCGGCCCGCTCGAAGGCCTCCCACGACGTCTCCAGCAGCAGTCGCTGCTGCGGGTCCATCGCCAGCGCCTCGTTCGGCGAGATACCGAAGAAGGCGGCGTCGAATCCGGCGGCGTCGTCGAGGAAGGCGCCGTGGCGCACATAGGTGGTGCCGGCGTGGTCGGGGTCGGGGTCGAAGACCCGGTCGGTGTCCCAGCCGCGGTCGTCGGGGAACTCGGTGACGGCGTCGACGCCGTCGGCCACCATCCGCCACAGGTCCTCCGGGCTGTGCACCCCGGCGGGGAAGCGGCACGCCATCGCCACGATCGCGATCGGCTCGTCACCCGTGACCGGGGCGGCGGCGGTCTCGGCCGTCGGCTCGGGCGTACCGCCGAAGAGCTTGGTGCGCAGGTGCTCGGCGAGCAGCGTCGGCTTCGGATAGTCGAAGACGACCGCCGGGGAGAGGGCGCCGCCGGTCGCGGCGACGAGCCGGTTGCGCAGCTCCACCGCGGTCAGCGAGTCGAACCCGGCGTCCTTGAACGACCGGTCGGCGCGTACGGCGTCGACGGAGCTGTGTCCGAGGACCTCGGCGGCGTGCCGCCGCACCAGACCGACCAGGGCCTCGGTCTGCTCGGTACCGCTCAGCGGGGCGAGGCGCTCCGCCAGGGACCCGGCCGCGGACGGGGCCGCCGCCCGGGCCGCCGGCCGCGGTGCGGGCGCGAGACCGCGCAGCAGCGCCGGCACGGGACCGTCGGCCGCCGCGCGCCGCAGCGCCGGCACATCGAACTTGGCCGCCACCAGCGTGCCGTCCGTGCCCGTCCCGCTGCTCAGGGCGGCGTCCAGGAGGGCCATGCCCTCGGCGGCGGTCAGCCCGGCCATGCCGATGCGCTGGTTGCGCCGCAGGTCCGCGGCGCCCAGGTGCTCGGTCATGGCGCTGACCGTCGACCAGTAGCCCCAGGCGAGGGACACGGCCGGCAGGCCGAGCCGGTGCCGCTGCCGCGCCAGGGCGTCCAGGCAGGCGTTCGCGGCGGCGTAGTTGCCCTGTCCGGGGTTGCCGAGGACGCCCGCCGCCGAGGAGAACAGCACGAACGCGGCGAGGTCCAGGTCCCGGGTCAGTTCGTGCAGGTGCAGGGCCGCGTCCAGCTTGGGCCGCAGCACGGTGTCGACGCGTTGCGGGGTCAGCTCGGTGAGCACCCCGTCGTCCAGTGTCCCGGCGGAGTGCACGACGGCCGTCAGCGGATGCTCGGCCGGTATCTCCCGTATGAGGGCTTCGAGTTGGGACCGGTCCGAGGTGTCGCAGGCGACGACGGTGACCGTCGCGCCCAGCGCGGTCAGCTCCTCGCGCAGCCGCGGGGCGTCGCCACGGCGGCTGGCCAGCACCAGGTGGCGGATGCCGTACGCGGTGACCAGGTGCCGCGCCGTCAGCGCACCGAGCGTTCCGGTGCCGCCGGTGATCAGTACGGTGCCCTCGGCATCGAGCGGGCGCGCGAGCGCCCCGGCTTCGCCGGCCACGCCCGGCACCCGTACGAGGCGGGGCACCTCGGCGACACCGCCGCGCACCCTCACCTGCGGTTCGCCGCTCAGGACCACGGCCGGCAGAGCCGAGCGGGAGTCCTCGTCGAGGTCCGCCAGGACGATCCGGTCCGGGTGCTCCGACTGCGCCGAGCGCACCAGCCCCCACACCGCGGCCGCCGCGAGCCCGTCGCAGTCCCCGGTGACCACGGCCAGCCGGGTCTCCTCCAGGGCGGGCTGCGCGAGCCATGCCTGAAGGACGGCGAGGGCCGCGCCGACCGCCGCACGAGGGTCACCCTCCACGAGCGCGGCCCGGGCGTCGTACAGCAGGATCTCGGGAGCGATCCCGTCCCCGCCGGCCGACGCGGCGACGTCCTCGCCACTCGCGACAGGCACCACGGCCAGGGCCCGGTCCACGGCGGGCAGCGGCACCCGCGTCCAGTCGACACGGAACAGTGAGTCGGGCGGCAACACCCCGCCGATTCCGGCCTGTTCGGGCGAGAACGGCACTCCGCGCACGCCCTCGACCGTCATGACGGGCTGCCCCGTGGGGTCGGTCAGCAGCAGCGGCGTACCCTGCGCCGACGTACCGCCCTGGCGCACCCGCAGTGCGGCGGCGCCCGACGCGAGGAGGGACACACCGGTCCACACGGACGGCAGCATGCCGCTCGGGACGACCGTGCGAACGGCGGCGTCGAGCAGCGCCGGGTGTACCCCGTAGCGGCCCGCGTCACGCAGCGCGGCACCGTCCAGGGCGACTTCGGTGACCTCGCTGACCTCGGTGTCCGGCCCGGCGGGCGCGAGCACCTCGCCGGTGGCCGCGGGCACCAGCGTGCCGTGCGCGTGCCGCGTCCACTCCGCGTCCAACGGGGCGTCCCCGGCGCGGGAGTACACCTCCACCGGCCGCCGCCGCGTCTCGTCGGCCTCGCCGACGACGACCTGGACGCTACGACTGCCGTGCTGCGGCAGCACGACGGGCGTGCCGACGGTCAGTTCGTCGATGACGGGGGCCGAGGCCAGGTCACCGAGCCGGATGGCCAGTTCGACCAGGGCGGCGTTCGGCACGACGACCGAATCGGCCAGGAGGTGATCGGCGAGCCAGGGGTGCGTCTTGAGGGACCACCTCGACGTGGCCATGAGACCACCCGAGTTCGGCATGCTGACGACCGCACCGAGCAGCGGGTGATCGGCCCCGGCGAGCCCGAGAGAGGTCGCATCGGTCGCGGTCCCGGCCGGCTGGAGCCAGTAGTGCTTGTGCTCGAAGGCGTACGTCGGCAGGTCCACGCCCGCCGACATGGCTCCGTCCGGCAGCACCCCGGCCCAGTCCACGGGGACGCCGCGCACGAACACCTCGGCCATCGAGGCGAACAGGCGCCGCAGTCCGCCGTCCTCCCGGCGCAGCGAGCCGGTCACCACCGTGTAGGTGCCGGCATCGGCGTCGTAGGCGGTTTCGGTGATCGGCTGGACGAGGACCGGGTGGGCACTGACCTCGATGAAGGCGTTGTGGCCCTGGCCCAGAAGATCCGCTACGGCCGGTCCGAAGCCGACCTGGCCGCGCAGGTTGCGGTACCAGTAGTCCCCGTCGAGGACACCGGCCTGGTCGACCCAGGTGCCGGTGACCGTGGAGTAGAAGGGGATCGCCGGTGCCTGAGCCTCGATGCCGTCCAGCGTCTCGGCGAGGGCGTCGCGGATGTCCTCCACGTGGCGGGTGTGCGAGGCGTAGTCCACCGCGACCCGACGCACCCGGACACCGTCGTCCGAAAGGGCCTGAAGCGCCTCGTCCAGCGCCTGCGCGTCACCCGCGATCACCACGGAGGACGGGCCGTTGACGGCCGCGACCTCGACCCGGTCCGACCAACGCTCAAGACGCGCGACAGCCTCGTCCTCGGTCAGCGCGACCGAGGCCATGCCACCACGCCCCGCCAACCGCTCACCGATCGCCTGGCTGCGCAGCGCAACCACCTTCGCGGCATCCGCCAGCGACAGCGCACCCGACACACACGCGGCCGCAATCTCACCCTGCGAGTGCCCCAGCACCGCATCGGGACGAACACCCACCGACGACCACACAGCCGCCAGACCGACCATCACCGCGAAGCTGGCGGGCTGCACCACATCGACCCGCTCCAGCAGTTCGGGCTCGGCCTCGCCACGCAGCACATCGACGAGAGACCAGTCCACCCACCGCTCCAGCGCGGCAGCGCACTCGGCGATCCGCTCCGCGAACACCGGAGACGACTCCAGCAACTCCCGGCCCATACCGACCCACTGCGAGCCCTGACCCGGGAACACCCACACAACCTTGCCCGGCCCACCCGAACCGGAGACGACACCCGCCGCACTCTCACCGCGCGCCAGCGCACGCAGCCCGGCAAGCGCCTCCGCATCCGACTCGGCCACGACCACCGCACGCTCGCCCAGCACCGCACGGCCGGCGACCAGCGCCCCGGCCACCGACGCCAGCGACACCCCGTCGCCGCCCTCGATGAACGCCGCGAGCCGCTCGGCCTGCCCCGACAGCGAGGCCTCACTTCGCGCCGACACCACCAGCGGCACCACACCACCGGGCGCCGCCTTCGTAGCAGCCGTCTCCTCGGCAGGCGCCTCTTCCAGGATCAAATGCGCATTGGTCCCGCTGACGCCGAACGCGGACACGCCCGCACGACGCGGACGACCGTCGCGCGGCCACTCCCTGGCCTCGGTCAGCAGCTCCACCCCACCCGCGGACCAGTCCACCTGGGACGTGGGCTCATCCACGTGCAGGGTCGCCGGAAGCGTCCCGTGCCGCAGCGCCTGCACCATCTTGATCACACCGGCCACACCCGCGGCGGCCTGCGTGTGACCGATGTTGGACTTCAGCGAGCCCAGCCACAGCGGCTTCTCCGGGTTCCGGCCCTTGCCGTACGTCGCCAGCAACGCCTGCGCCTCGATCGGGTCACCCAGAGCCGTACCCGTGCCGTGCGCCTCCACGACGTCCACGTCCGCCGGGGCGAGCCCCGCGCTGGCCAGCGCCCTGCGGATCACCCGCTGCTGCGAGGGCCCGTTCGGAGCCGTAAGGCCATTCGACGCGCCGTCCTGATTGACGGCGCTCCCCCGCAGCACCGCGAGAACCCTGTGCCCGCGCTCCCGCGCCACCGACAGGCGCTCCAGCACGACCACGCCGACACCCTCGGCCCAGCCCGTACCGTCGGCCGTGGACGAGAACGCCTTGCACCGACCGTCGGCGGCCAGCGCTCGCTGCCGGGAGAACTCCACGAAGTGGTCGGGGGTCGCCATCACCGCGACGCCGCCGGCGAGTGCCATGGAGCACTCGCCCTGCCGCAGCGCCTGCGCGGCCAGATGCATCGCCACCAGCGACGACGAGCAGGCCGTGTCCACCGACACCGCCGGGCCCTCGAAGCCGAAGACGTACGAGACCCGGCCCGACGCCACGCTCGACGCCAGCCCTGTGGTCGCGAAGCCCTCCAGCTCAGGTGTGGGTACGCCGGTCCCGTACCCCTGGCCGAACAGCCCGGAGAACACGCCGACATCGGCGCCCTTCAGCGAGACCGGGTCGATGCCCGCCCGCTCCAGGGCCTCCCAGGAGGTCTCCAGCAGCAGCCGCTGCTGCGGGTCCATCGCCAGCGCCTCACGCGGCGAGATCCCGAAGAACCCCGCGTCGAAGAGGCCCGCGTCGTGGAGGAAGCCGCCCTGGTTCGCGTACGAGGTGCCCGGGTGAGCAGGGTCCGGATGGAACAGGCCCTCCAGGTCCCAGCCACGGTCCTCGGGGAAGTCGGAGACGGCGTCGATGCCGTCGACGACCAGCTTCCACAACTCCTCGGGCGAGGAGACACCGCCCGGCAGCCGGCAGGCCATGCCGACGATGGCGAGCGGTTCGTTCGGGTCGGCCGCCAGGACCGTCCCGGTCACCGGTGCGGGCCCCGGGTCTCCGAGGATCTCGGACCGCAGGAAGGCCGCGAGGGCCGCCGGGGTGGGGTGGTCGAAGGCGGCCGTGGTGGGCAGGCGCAGTCCGGTCCTCTCCGTCAGCCGGTTGCGCAGTGCGACGACGGCCATCGAGGTGAAGCCCAGGTCGCGGAAGGCGCGGTCGGCCGGTACCCGTTCGGGACCTGCCTGCTGGAGCACCTCGGCAGCCTGCGTGCGGACCAGGTCTTCGACGTGTGCGAGCTGCGCGCGCTCCTGGAGTCCGGAGAGCCGGTCGCGCAGGGCTGCCGCGAGGGCCTCGTCCGGCTCGCCCGGTCGAGCGGGCTCCTCGACCAGGGAACGCAGGATCGCGGGCATTCGAGTGTCACCTGCCGGTGCGCCGGGCAGCACCGCCAGCGGCGACCGGGGGTTCGTCGTCAGCGCGATATCGAAAGCGGAGAGCAGATCCTGAGGCAGTCGGCCCGCGTCCTCGCTGGTCGGGCCGGATGCGTCGGTCTCGCCGGGGCGTCCGCCCCAGGCGAGGTACGAGCCGGGCAGGTGCCGCAGTCGGCGGTTGCGTATCACCGCGTCGCACAGCAGCGCGTCTACGGCCGCGGCCGGGTCGTCGGGAGAGCCCAGCAGCCCGGCGGCACCGGACGACACGATGACGAAGGCGCAGAGGTGCTCCTCCCCCGCCGTCATGTGGTCGAGTTGCAGGGCCAGTTCGGGGTCGTCGGCGGCGTGCACCACCGCGGTGACCGGATGGCGCAGGTCGGCCAGGGCGTCCCGCAGCGACTGGGGACGGGCTGCGTCAGCGGTGATCCGGACGACGCTCGTCCCGGCGAAGGCCAGTTCGTCGCCGGGGGTGGTGCCGGGGGCGCCGGGGGCGTTGACGAGGAGCAGGTTCCGCGCTCGGTGGACGGTGGCCAGACGGTGTGCCAGCGCCGCGCCGCGCTCGGTGTCCGCTCCGGTGACCACCACGGTGCCGGTGGCTCCGGGCCAGGGGTCCGGCTGCGGGCGGTCGGCGACAGGCAGGCGCATCAGCCGGGGAACCAGCAGGGCGCCCGAACGTACGGCGATCTGGGGCTCGTCAGAGGCTAGCGCCGCCACCAGGACGTCCGGGAAGTCCGGGAAGTCCGGGAAGTCCGGGGAGTCCGGGGAGTCCAAGGAGTCCGTAGCGGCCTGGCCTTCGTCCAGAACGTCCACGAAGGTCAACGACTCCGGCCGGCCCTCCTGGCGGGAGCGCGCGACAGCCCAGAGGGGGGCCTCGGCGAGCTGCTGGGCGCCGTCCGCCGCGTCCGCCGCTTCCACGGCGACGGCTCCGCGCGTGAGGATCACCAGCCTGGCGGCCGCCAGTTCCGGTCGCGCCAGCCAGGCGTCCACGTCCTCGGCCAGCAGCCGGGCCCGGCCACGCCCCACGCCGATCGCGTCCGCATCCGCCTCCGTGGCCGTGGCCGTGGCCGTGGTCGTCGTCGTGGCCGTGGTCGTGGCCGCGTCCTGCCCGTCCTCCGCTCGGGTCGGCGGCACCAGGAGGGTCACGTCCGCAACCGGCTCGCCGTCGGCCACGGCGGCGCGCACCGCCGCCAGGTCCGGGTAGTGGCGCACCACGCCGCCCGCTGCTTCCAGCGCACCGGCGAGCCGGCCCGCCCCGGGACCGGCGAGCGCCCAACTCCGCGCCAACGTACCGGCGTTGTGCGGCCGCGGCGCCGGAACCCACTCGACGCCCATCAGCGTGTCGTGGTGCCCGCTCGCCGCGTAGCGCAGGCGGCCCGGCTGCTCGGCCAGGAGACGTCGCTTGATCTTCCCCGAGGCGGTGCGGGGGATGTCCGTGACCTCGTGGATCCGCTCCGGCACCTTGTAGGCGGAGAGCTGCTCGCGGCAGCGGGCGATCAGGGAAGCGGGGTCGAAGCCGGTGGGGCCGGGGATCACGTACGCGACCGGTACTTCACCGAGCGTCTCGTGCGATGCGCCGGCGACCGCCGCGTCCGCGACGCCCTCGACGCCGCGCAGGACCGCCTCGACCTCCTCGGGGTGGATGTTCTCGCCGCCGCGGATGACGAGTTCCTTGATCCGGCCGCAGATGGTGAAGTAGCCGGCCTCGTCGCGCCGGGCCAGGTCTCCGGTCCGGAACCAGCCGTCCTGCAGCGCCTCGGCGGTCGCCTCGGGGCTGTTGTGGTAGCCGGCCATAACGTTCGGCCCGCTGACCCAGACCTCGCCCTCGTGCCCCGCGGGGACGTCGGCTCCCGTGGTGGGGTCGACGATGCGGACGTCGACGCCCGGCACGGGCAGGCCGCAGGAGCCGTCGACCCGGGCGCCGTCCGGCGGGTTGATGGTGATGGCGCCGCAGGTCTCGGTGCTGCCGTAGGCGTCGACCAGCGGGACCCCGAAGGTCTCCTCGAAGTCGCGGCGCAGGCCGGATCCGGTGACCGCGCCGCCGACCAGCCCGATGCGCAGGTCCGGCGCGCGGAAGCCGCTGTGGCGGGCGGCCGTCACCAGGTGGTGGTAGGTGGTGGGGACACCGGCCAGGAAGGTCGTGCCGTCCTCGCGCAGCACCCGTATGACGTCCTCGGCGGAGCTGCCGTCCATGAGGCGTGCGGTGGCACCGGCGACGGTGACGGACAGCACGCACGCGATGTGCGAGAGGCTGTGGAAGAGCGGCAGCGGCCACAGCACCCGGTCCTGGTCCGTGAGCCCCGGGATCGGTATGTAGCAGGAGGCGACGGACCACAGGCAGTTGGCCTGCGTCGACAGCACGCCCTTGGGCCGGCCGGTCGTCCCCGACGTGTAGAACATCCAGGCCACGTCGTCCAGGGCGAGATCGTCCCGGGCTGGCACGGACGGCTCGCGCTCGGCGAGTTCGTCGTACGCGTGGACTCCCGACCCGCCGAGGAGACCCTCCGGAACCCCGCCGGTCACGAGGATCACGGTCTTGGACGTCTCCCCCGGCGCGCCCGTGAAGCGCTCCGCCCGCGCGGCGTCGGTGACGACCAGCGTGGCGCCGCTGTCGGCGAGGAGGTACTCCAGCTCGGCCGGTGCCGAGGCGGGGTTGAGCGGCACCCCGATGGCCCCGGCGCGCACGATCGCCAGGTAGCTCTCCACGGTGGACACCGTGTTGCCGAGGCAGATGGCCACGCGGTCGCCGCGCTCGACGCCGAGGTGCGCCAGATGCCCGGCCAGGCGGCGCGTCCGTGCCTCGAGGTCCCCGTAGGTGACCGCTCGCCGGTCGTCCGCGAATGCGACCTTGTCGGGGAAACGGGTCGCGTGCTCTTGGAGTACGACGGGCAGGGGCTTGATGAGGTCGGTGCGCACGGTGCCGCAGGTCCTTTCGGGGAAAAGGGAGTTCACCAGGAGACGGGCAGGCTCTTCACCGCGAAGACGGATCCCTTGAGCCGGAGCGGCACCTCTTCGAAATCAACGGCAAGGCTGAGGTCGGGAAATGCGCGGAGGAGAGCGGAGAAGCCGGCGCGCAGTTCGACGCGTGCCAGGTTCTGGCCCAGGCACTGGTGGATCCCGAAGCCGAACGCCATGTGACCGGAGGTCTCGCGGTCGATGTCCAGCTCGGCGGGGCACCCGAATTTCGCCGGGTCGCGGTTGGCGGCGGGCAGGGAGACCGTGACGCTGTCGCCCTTCTTGACCGTCTCACCGGCAAGTTCGATGTCCTCGAGGGCGGTGCGGTACGTGTCGTACTGGTTGACGGTGAGGTAGCGCAGGAGTTCCTCGACGGCGGCGTCGAGCTTCGACGGGTCCGCGCGCAGCGCCGCCAGCTGGTCGGCGTGGTGCAGGAGCGCGAACACGCCGACGGCGAGTGCGCTCTCGGTGGTCTCGTAGCCCGCGAAGAGGAGCAGCGTGACCATGTTGCACAGCTCTTCGGTGGTGAGCTGCCCGCCGGCGATGAGGCGGCTGATGAGGTCGTCCTCGGGCTCCTTGCGCCGGCGCTCGATCACCTCGGCGAAGAAGGCGACCGCCTGCTGCATGGCGGCCGCGGCCTCCTGCGGGTCGGCGTCCGAGTCGTGCAGGAGCGTCGGTGCGTGGCCGTAGCGGTCGGCTTCGCCGTAGGGCAGGCCGACGAACTCGGACAGGATCCGCAGGGACAGCGGCTTGGCGAAGTTCGCCACGAGGTCGGCGGGCGAGCCGTGTTCCCGCATGACGCCGATCTGCTCGGCGGCCACGGTCTCCGCCCGCGCCATGAGCTGACCGGCCCGACGGGCGGTGAACTCGCCGGTGAGCAGCCGCCGGTAGCGGGTGTGGTCGGGCGGGTCCATGTGAATGAACATCCCGGGAATCCGCGGATGGTTGGGCATCACCTGTCCGCGGTGCGTCACCGGGAAGTGGCCGATCTCCGTGCTGTGGCTGAACCTCAGGTCGCTGAGGACCTTCCGCGCCAGTTCATAGCTGGAGACGATCCAGCCGACATGTCCATCGGGATACACCATTTTCGCGAGCGGTCGTTCTTTCCGCAGCGCGTCGAATATCGCGGGAGGGTCGAACTGGTGGGTGCGCGCCCATGGTTCCTCGAAGGATATTGCGTCGCTCATGGAATCCTTCCCCGGTTTTTCATGCCCGCCATTCCGGCGTCTCCGCAGCCAGATTAGGCGAGCGGCCACGGGCGGTCACCCCTCGGCCTGGTAGGGGGGCATGGATCTCGAGCGGTCCTGAAACGCACTTCGAGTGCGGGCGGTGTCCTTGAATTCTGATCCAGATCCGCTTGAGGACAACTCCAGTTCCCTCGCTCGGTCCGAGGGCGACGGACCGGCCCCTACCAGCTTGAGGGATGTTGCGCCGTCAACGACCCACATAGTCTGGCCGCAGAGATCAAGACCATGCTGTCGCGGCGAATTGAAAGCCGCCGCGGGTCGATCACACGCGCATTTCGCGACCGTTAAGGGGATGTCCGCATGTCGCACCTTCTGCATGTCGATTCGAGTCTCGGTACTGAATCCGTATCGAGGCGACTGTCGGCCTATTTCGCCGAAGAGTGGCGCAAACAGCACCCGGACGGTGGGTACGTCTACCGCGATGTCGCGGCTCAGCCGATCCCGCACATCACCGAGCCCGTGCACCAGTCGCTCATCTACCCGGACACCGACCACGGCCAGAGTGCGCAGGAGCGCGAGCTGACCGCGGCGATCACGCGGGAAGTGCTCCACGCGTCCGTGATCGTCCTCGGCGTCCCCATGCACAACTTCACGATCCCGTCGACGCTCAAGGCGTGGCTGGACCGCATCGTCCACCCCGGCCACATGGCGGTTCCGAGTCCGCTCAGCGGAAAGAAGGTCGTCGCCGTGCTGACGCGGGGCGGCTCCTACGCCCCCGGCACGCCGCGCGAGGCCTTCGACTACCAGCAGACGTATCTGAAGGCGATCCTCGAGGCGATCGGCCTCGGCGACGACCTGACGTTCGTGACCGCCGAGCTGACGATGGCCACCGTGGCGCCGCAGATGGCGCAGTTCAAGCCGCTGGCCGAAGCCTCCCTGGCGAACGCGCACGAAACCCTGGAGAAGCTGGCCCAGTAGCCCCGGCCATCCCCTGTCCCGATGGAGAAGAACTCCACGGGTGACGCAATTTCCTTCGAGGAACCGTGGGCGCGGCCCCATCATTCCCGACGGACACATCCGCTGGATCGCCACTGGTCACGAGCGCGGCAGGTACGGCTTCCGGTGATCGCAGAGTGTCGAACTCGCTGATCACCACAGCGGAGGACCGTGCCTGCCGCGTCGGCCATTCCGTTCCCAACCTGCCGAAGAGCCGGGTCGGTTGTGGTGAACGGCGCACTGGGAAACACGGGTACGCCGTTTCATTCGGTCCGCCTTTTCTTTGACGCAGAAGGGGAACATCCATGACCACCACCATCGGGAACCCGACCGCTGCGGTCGAGCTGCTCTCGCCGGAGCTGACGGCCGATCCGTTCGGCGAGTACGCCAAGTTGCGCGAGCAGGCCCCGATCCTGACCGGCACGTTGATGGGCGGGCCACCGATGTGGCTGGTCAGCCGCTACGCCGACGTGCGCCGGCTCGTGACCGATCCCGTGTTCGTCAACAACCCGGCATCGGTGCCGGGGGCCGCGCCGCGCGACCGGTTCACGATCATGAAGAAGCTCAACATCCCGACCGATCTGGTCGACTACCTCGCCGACAAGATCTTCGAGATCGACGGCGCCGACCACCGCCGCCTGCGGCGCCTCGCCTCCCGCGCCTTCACCGCGCGCCGCGTGGCCCGGCTGCGCCCCCGGATCGAGGAGATCACCACCTCCCTGCTCGACCGGATGGCGGAGGCAGGACGCGACGGTGCCCCGGTCGACCTCATGGAGGCGTTCTCCTACCCGCTGCCGATCACCGTCATCTGCGAGCTGATCGGCATCGACGAGGACGACCGCCCGCAGTGGCACGACTGGGGCAGCGTCCTGTCCACCCCCATGGCGCACGTCGAACGGCTCCCCACCGTCTTCCGCGACAGCGTCGGCCAGCTGCTCGACATCATCGCGCGCCGCCGCGCCGAACCCCGTGACGACCTGATCAGTGCGTTCATCCAGGCCCAGGAGGACGACGGCGACCGCCTCTCCGACCGGGAGATGGTCTCCCTCGTCTTCACCATGGTGATCGCCGGGCACGAGACCACGACGTACCTGCTGGGCAACTCCGTGCTCGCCCTGCTGGAGAACCAGGACCAGCTCGCGCTGCTGCGCGAGGACCCGTCCCGCTGGCCGCAGGCGGTCAACGAGCTCATGCGCCTGGGCCCGGCCCAGTTCGGGCAGCCCCGCTATCCGGTCCAGGACGTCGAGCTGGGCGGCGTGACCATCCCGAAGGGGGAGCCGATCATTCCGCTGCTCCTGTCCGCGAACACCGACCCGCGCAAGTACGAGGACCCCCGGCGCCTGGACGTCGGCCGCGACACCGGCCACGCCCACCTCGGGTTCGGACAGGGGGCGCACTACTGCCTCGGCGCCCCGCTGGCCCTCCTGGAGGCCGAGGTGGCGCTGAACGCGCTGTTCACCCGGTTCCCGGACGTGTCCCTCGCTGTGGCCCGCGACCAGATCCCGTGGACGCTGCGCCCCGGCTTCACCCGGGCCGAGCGGATCCCGCTGAACCTCGGCTGAGAACCGTCGAGTCGCGCATCGGCCTGCCAGACCGAGGCCGCCCCGCCGACACAGCCCGTCCCACGACGCCCAACACATCATTCGCTGGAGACTCACGTGACCGAACAGAAGTACACGCTGCGCAACGTCACCCTGGAGAACCTCAACCTCGAAGCCGTGTACGAGGGCTACCGCGAGGACACCCCGGACGCCCTGCCCACCCCGTGGGACATCGGCCGGGCCCAGTCGGCCCTGGTGGCGCTGGAGGACGCCGGCCAGATCGAGGGCGAGGTCATCGACGTCGGCTGCGGACTCGGCGACAACGCCATCTTCCTCGCCTCGCGCGGCTACCGCGTCACCGGCGTCGACGGGTCGGCCAACGCCATCGACGAGTGCCGCAAGCGCGCCCGCGCCCAGAGCCTCGACGTCGAGTTCGCCGTCACCGATGCGGCCACCCTCGACGGCTTCGAGAACCGTTTCGACACCGTCGTCGACAGCGCGCTCTACCACTGCCTGAACGAGGAGAACCAGCAGAAGTACGTCGCCGCGCTGCACCGTGCGACCAAGCCCGGCGCGCGACTGCACCTCTTCTGCTTCGCCAAGGAACTGCGCTCGGCCTTCCCCGTCCTGCAGCGGATCAGCGAACAGAACCTCCGCGAGACCGTCGGCAAGCTGTGGAACATCACCTCGATCAAGCCGGCCCTGTACGACACCTCCCTCACCCCCGAGATCCTCCGCCAGCTGACCGGCAAGGCGCCGGCCGACGACCTGGAACTCGACGCGCAGGGCCAGATCCTGTCGCAGGTCTGGCAGCTCACCGCCGAACGCATCGACTAGCCGATGCGCCGACCTGGCGCACGCGAAGACGCGGGCCCGTCGCCGGTAAGGCGACGGGCCCGCTCCGCTCATTCCACCTGGCTACGGCACTGGCACCGGCACCTCGACCGGCTGCCCGGTGCGCGCCGACTCCCGGGCCGCCCGGATGACCCGCAGCGTGCGCAGTCCTGTCGCCCCGTCCGGTCCGACCGCGTTCCCGTCGCGGACCGCGGCGAGGAACGCGCCGAGCATGACGGCGTACGGATCGTCCCCGCGCGTCACCCAGCGTTCCCGGGAGCCCGCGGCGTCGTATCCGCCGAGCAGTCGCGGCCAGGCGGTGAACTCCACGCTCGCCTTGTCCCCGATGACGCTCAGGGTCGGTCCGGCCGTGGCCGACAGGTCGCCGTCCGCGCCCCAGCTGCAGTCGAGTGACACGACGGTTCCGTCGGCGTAGCGCACGGTGACGAGGGCGGCGCTCTCGACGTCCGGGGCGGTGCTGAGGACGCTGTTGGTCTGGGCGTAGACCTGCTGGGCGGGTGTGCCGCCGAGCAGCAGGTCCACCATGTCGAGCAGGGCGGGCGCGTGGGTGTCCAGGGCTCCGCCCTGTGCCGGTCGCGGGCCGGTGCAGGCCCCGTGCACGGTCGTCAGAGCGCCGAGGACCGCACCGTCCGCGATCTGCTTGCGTACGGCGGCGAAGGCCGGGGCGTAGCAGGCCGGGGAGGCGAGGCTCAGCCGTACACCGGCGTCCGCGCAGGCCCGCACCATGGCCGCGGCGTCCGACTCGTCGGCCGCCAGGGGGTGTTCGCACAGCACGTGCGCCCCGGCCGCGGCCGCCCGCTCGACCAGCTCGCGGCGGCGGCCGGTCTCGGCGGTGACGATCACGGCGTCCGGACGCTGCGCGAAGACCTCGTCCAAGCTCTCCGCGTACGCCCACCCGGTGTCCCTCCCCCGGGCCGCGCCCTCGGGGTCGGCGACGACCAGCTCCACGTCCGGCAGGGCGTGCAGCAGACGGGCGTACGTCTCGGCGCGCTCGTGGGCGAAGGACAGGACGGCGACCCTCATGCGGCGGTTCCCTTCACGGGCAGTTCGACGGCGCGCCCCGTCCAGGCGGAGCGTGCCGCGGCTTGGGTGATGCGGACGGCGGCCAGGGCGTCGTGGGACACCAGACGCGGCTGGGGCCCGCCTCTGAGCGCATCGGCGAATTCACGGATCTCGGCGAAGAACGGGGACTCCCCGTAGTAGGCGAAGGCGCCGGCCGGGCCGCCGGACACCGTGATCTCCTGGGGCCACTCGGAGTCGTGGACGATCGTGCCGCCGGTGCCGCAGACGTGGTAGGCGACGCGGATGGGCGGCTGCGGGGTCGGAGTCCACCGGGCGACGACCTGGCTGAGCGCGCCACTGGCGTGGGTGAGGACGGCCGTTCCGGTGGCGGCGGTGCCCTGTGGGGCCGGTGCGGCGATCTCCCCCTGGTAGTGCGCGTGTACGCGTACGACGTCCCCGAACAGCCAGTAGGCGATGTCCACGCCGTGCAGCATCTGGTCGGTCAGGATTCCGCCCGACTCCGCCGAGGCATGACCGGCCCAGGCCCGAGGGTGGTATCCGGCCACGGTGAACCGGGCGACCGTACCCGCTCCCAGACGGCCGTCGGCCACCAGCTCGTGGAGCCGGGCGAAGGCGGGGGCGAAGCGGATGTCATGCGCCGGATAGACCGGCACGCCGGCCCGCTCCGCCGCGCCGACGATCTCCTCGGCCTCGGCGACGTCGGCCGCGAGGGGCTTCTCGCACACCACCGCCACGCCCCTGGCGATGGCGGCCAGGGCGATGTCCCGGTGGGTGCCCGTCGGCGAGCAGATGTCCACGGCGTCCGCGCCGTCCAGCGCGTCGGCCAGGGAGTCCACGGCCTTGGCCCCGAACTCGTCGGCCAGGTCCGCGGCACGGCCGTCCAGGGAGTGGATACGCACGGACGCCCCGGCGGCGACCCACGCCTCCAGATGCATCCGTGCGATCAGCCCTGCGCCGATCAGTGCTATCTCAAGCTGCCGCATGGCATCCCCAAGCTCTTCTTCCCTAGTGATCGTCTGCACAGGCGAGCCCAGCCACGGGGACCGTCGCTGCGCCTGTCGCCACCGACCCCCCACAGGTCCACAGCCTGATCAGTCTCACCCGCACCACCGACCGGGACCATCACCAACGTGGGTAGTCCCAAGCGCGGCCGACGACGGCAAGGCCGGCCCGCGCCCCGCGAACGACCGCGCCCATCACCGGCACTGACCCCGGTCAGCGACCGAAGCGACTCACGAGCCGAGTCCGGTCCAACTCCGGGCACACGGCACCCAGCACACGGCACACCGAGGGCGACCCGCCGGGGGAAACGGTCCGCCCGGGCCGCCGATGCCCTCGCTCACAGCGGCAGCGTGGTGCCCGGCTCGTGCATCTGCGGCGACTGGGGCGACTGCGGCCCGCCCTCCGAGCGCTCGGTCTTACGGCCTTTGCTGCCCGGTGCGAGCGTGCGCGGGTCGACGGCCTCGGCGGGCGCCCCGGTGGCGTAGAGCCCGTCGGGGGCGGTGTCACGGTCGTGCGGGAGCAGCCAGAACACACGCCGGCGGAAGGTGCCCGACGAGCGGGAGGGCTTGGCCTCCGGGCCGAGCAGCGCGTATCCGACCATGCGTCCGTCGCGGTAGTAGGGAGGCCTGCCGCGCCGTGTCGGAAGCCGGTCGAGACTCTGGCGCACATAGTCGAGCGCGCCTGTGTCCTCCAGCCAGATGAGTTCGACCTCGTGGCTGATCTCGTCCTCTGCGATGAGGGCGCTCATGCTGTCTCCTCGTCGGCGACCAGTCCGATGCCCGGGTAGTACTTCCGCTGGTTGGACAGGATCATTTCCTTGGGCGACGCCAGTCCCACCACCTCACGGACCCGGGCCGCGAAGCCCCGGGACGAGACGGCCGGGGCTCCCTCATTCTGACACCATGATTTGTAGGCCGCGTAGAGCGCGGCTTGTTCCGCCCTCAGGGATGGCTCGATACGGCAGGATTCACTCAGGAACCGTCCGGTGTGGTCCTCCGTCTCCGCATAGGCCGTCGTGGCGATCCGGACCCGCTCGGGCCCGATGAGATCCTTCTCGCCCGCCAGATAGCGGCGTGCGCCCACGATGAGCCAGTTCAGGATGCCCGGCCCCTCCTCGGTGACAAGGATGTCCGCCAGGTTGTCGACCTTGCGGTGATCGGGGACGACCCGCTCGAACGGGATGAGCCGCATACGCCGCCAGAACGCGAACCCGCCGGTCCCCACCTCGGGCCGGTGGTTGCCCAGCAGCCACAGCTTGTGCGTCGGCTGGAAGCTGAAGAAGTCCTGCCGCATCCGGCGTGCCTTGATGCGGTCGCCGCCGGTCAGCAGCTTCACCCGGGCCTCGTCGAAACGGTCCCCCGGCTTCACCTCACTGCACACGATGACCCGGCGGCCGTGCAGTTCGGCCAGATCCGTGGGGTGTCCCTCGTACGGGCGGGCCATCAGGAAGCCGGGCGGCGCGGCGTCGGCGTAGTCGCCGAGAAGCTTCATCAGCACGTCCAGCAGCACCGACTTGCCGTTCTTGCCGGAGCCGAACAGGAACGGCATGACCTGCGCGCCGACGTCACCGGTGATGGAGTAGCCGAGCAGCAGGTGCAGGAAGTCGATCATCTCCGCGCCCTCGGGTCCGTCGCCGAACGTGTCGGTGAGGAACCTCTCCCACCGGGGCGTGGGCACCGGCTCCGGAGCCGCGGTGGTGGAGCAGGAGTGGAAGTCCTTGTTCGGGTCCGGTGTACGGATCCGCCCGGTGCGCAGGTCCACGATCCCGGCGGGAGTGCACAGGGCGTACGGATCGGCGTCCAGCAGTGCCGCGTTCAGCACCATGCCGGGCGCGGACTTGGCCTGGGTGAGCATCGCGTTCATCCCGCTGGTGCTCAGCGCACGGCGGCGGTGCCGCTGGAGCGCTGCCGTGCTGTAGATGCCACGCGGGTCGTTGGTGGCGATGGACTCCGCCAGATCCCCGGCGGCCCACAGCACGGTGTCGTCCTCGTCCACCTGCCAGCGGGTGCTGTCCCAGCGGTACCAGCCAAGGCCCGGAACGTGCCGGTAGTCGTCGGCGTAGAGCTTGACGAACAGTTTGGCGTTGCCGCGGTCGCTGAGGCTGTCGGGCAGCAGTCCGTCGGCGGTGGCCTCACCACCGGGCGGGAGAGCGCCCTGATCCTCCGCAGGGGACGTGGGGACGGTCTGGGCCAGGATCTGCGCGGCGACCGCCTGGGCGTCGAAGAGGGTGTTGCTGTGGCCGTTGGTCATCGGCGGCCTCCTGGGGACAGCGGACGGGTGCGGCCCGCGTTCAGCCCGCCGCGTATGACTGTGCCGTAGCGCCGTTCCTGTCCGGGCCGGGCCTGCGCGGCCGCCTCGTTCAGGGCCCGCTCCGCCTCCTGCTCGGTCAGCAGACCGGCGGCGACGAGTCCGCCGGCGGTGTAGGCCGCCCGGTTGAGCTTCTCGGTGAACGCCGCTCCCTCGGGTACGGCCGCGCAGGCGACCACCTCGGCCAGCAGCCCGGTCAGGACCCGGCCGACGCCACCGAGGCCGCCCAGGCCGCCTTTGCGCGTCAGGACGGCCTGGCGGGCACGCGGGGGTACCGGCCGGGGCGCGGGCACGTGCGCGGGCGGCAGATGCCCGGTGCGCTCCAACTCCCGTGCGAGCCAGCCTGGCAGCGGCCCGGGCTCGCGCACCTCCCCCATCACCTCGTACACCCCCGCTTCAGTCACGGTGCCAGGGGCGACGATGTACCCGCCGTGCGCCCGTACGTCGACCTGCCAGGCCAGTGCCCGCCCGCCGCCGGAGCCGGAGGAACACTGCCACCGGTGCCCGTGCTGGCCCCGGTACCAGACATGCAGACCACCCGAGGGCGTACGGACCCGCAAAGTGGTCTCGTCGTCCGCGGGAGACATGACGCCGCGCAGCGCGGCCAGCACCCCGATGGTGTGGAAGCCGTTGGCGAGCCCGGTCAGGTCGACGGTGTCGGCGATGCCTATGCCCGGGAGCAGGCTGTCGCGCCCCGGCAACTGGCGTGCGTGCGCGTCGATGTCGATGACGACCAGACCCGCGGCGCCGCAGGCGATGCCGACGCCGAAGTCGGGCCGCCCGCCCCACCACTGTTCGATCCGGCCGAAGTCCAGTGTGGCGGCGCGGAATCCGTGGCACCAGCGCCCGAGCGTGGGACAGCGGCAACCCTGGTAGGTGTGCCCGGGCGCGCGGCAGTCCGCGCAATTGCCCGCAGGCGTCTTGCGTCCCGGTGCCAGCGGATGAACCGGCCACCCACGGCCGGCGCACCACCGGGCGACGGCCAGCGACTGCTGGACGCCTGCCTGGGCAGGAGCGGGCCGGGGTGAGTCACTGCGTAAAACCCGCAGCTCATCGGTCATGATTTCCCCCGTCAGCGACCGAAGCGACTCAACAACAGACACAGAGTAGCGAAGCATAGGTGAAAAGGAAGGGACACCTGTGTCACATGTGCGCTGTTGAGGCCGGGAGCGACTGTCCACGGAACCCCAGCGACCAAGCCCTGTTCAGTCGCTGCTTCGGTAGCTCAACAAAACCGCAGGTCACAGCCTTTCGAGCGACGGAACAGCGACTGAAGCGACTCAAGCCCTCTATATATGACGCCCACACGCGCAGGCGCACACACACGCGCACACGCGCGAATGTCCTTGCATATACGGACCTTGAGTCGCTTGGGTCGCTGCCACTTCCTCGAAACCACCTCTGAACTGGCCTTTTCACCAAGCGACTCAGCAGCGACCCAACTCCGCCCGGTCGCTGCCCTTTGGTCGCTGCCCCTTCAGTCGCTACGACGCCCCCCAGGCCCCCTCGTCGGGAAATGAGCGGTTCATATGCAATCCAACGAGCGATCCAGCATAAAAAGCAGGAGTGGTCTCGGCTAGGGTGGGTCATTGGAGGTGAGCCGGTGCCCACGCAGAACGAGCTGTTCAGCGCCGTCGATGCGCTGCTTGAACGGGTCTCCCAGGACGACCTGCCGTCGCCCGCCGAACGCAAACGGCTGCGCGAGGCCGCCGGCTTGACCCAGACCCAGATCGCGGCCGCCCTGGAGACGCGCCGCGAGACCGTGGCGAACTGGGAGCTGGGCAGAACCGACCCCCGGCCGCCCCAGCGGGCCGCCTACGCCCGGCTCCTGGAGAAGCTCACAGAACGCTTCCCGGCCCCGGAGGGGACCCCCGAGGTATCTGAGACGCCCGAGGCCCCCCACGCGCCCGATACGCACACCGAGCCCGCTGCCGCCGAGCCCGTCCGGGAACAGCTGGCTTCCGCTCCCGAAACCACGCGCACGACTCCTGAAGCCGCGCCCACGGCTCCCGAGGCACCGCCCGCCAAGCCCCTTCCCCGCCCGGCGCCCGGCGCCCGGGCCTCGTCGCACCGCCCGGCGGCGAAGAAGCCGGCCGCCCCACCAGCCGCCACCGCCACCGCCACCGCCGATCCACGCTTCGAGAACGGTCCGCTGGCCGTGGTCGATGTCGACGACGAGCGCCAGGTACTGGCGTACTGCGTCGGCGGCCTGGTCCTGGACGTGCCCGCCAAGTCCCTGCCCGCGCTGATCGAGTGGACGCTGACGGAAGCCAGGCTCGGTCAGGCCCGTCTGCATCGCAACGGCCGCGACGCGGACCCGGTCCTCGTCCTCACCCCGGCCGCGCTGGAGCGCTACGGCCTGCCGCCCGCCCTGTCGGAGGAGGAACGGCGTGCCGGACGGCTCCCCGACAGCCACAAGGCGGTCAGGCAACTGGCACGCGCGGACTGGAAGCTGACCCAGCGCGGCCTCGGCCCCTGGGCGCGGATCTACCGCCCGGCCGAAGGGGCGAAGCGCAACTGCGTACAACTGTGCGTCCCGGCCTGGCACGCGCTGGACGCGCGCGAGTGGGACAGGAAGGACGACCCTCGGCTGCCGACGATGCACCCGGCGGACCTGGCCCGGTACCTGGGCGCATACGCGGAGCGGGTGATGACGCCCCGTGGCACCACGGCGGTCACCGGGCTGGAGCTGATGACCGCTCTGCGGCCGCCGACCCGTGCGGAGAAGGACGAGGCCACCGGCGAGTTCCGGCAGGCGTTCAACGCGGACGCGCTGACAGCGGTGTACGAGGTAGTGGAGTGCGAGGTGCCGGACGAGCACCCGGTCCTCAAGGGCAGGTACGCCCGGCACCATCTGCGTACTCCGGCCGAGATGCTGATGGAGGAGCCGTACGACTGGTGCCGGGAACTCACCGACGACGAGTGCATGAAGCCGTACCTGGTCGCGATCGACGTCAACATGGCGTTCGCGGCGGCCGCCAACGGTCTCACGGTCGGGCTGAACGGACCGACCCATCTCACCCGCAGCCCGCGCTTCGATCCCACGCTGCCCGGCTCATGGCTCGTCGACCTCTCCCATGTCGACCTCTCCCGAGTGGAGATCAACGGCCGTACGGTCGACGGCGACCGGCTGCCGTCGCCGTTCACGCCGAAGGGCGACCGGCCCGAGGGCCCCGCCTGGTACGCGACGCCGACCGTGGCCTATGCGCAGGAGCTGGGCTTCGAGGTCACACCGATCGAGGCGTACGTGCGCACCCGGACCGGCCGCTACCTGGACCCCTGGTACAAGCGGCTGCGGGACGCGTACGTGACGACGATGGCCGACCTCGGCGTCACCACCGACCTGCGCGGCCAGGAGTTCTTGGAGGCGATGGCCCGCGCCAAGCAGGTGGACCCGACGATGGCACTGCTGGTGGGCGCGATCAAGGCGACGGCGAAGGGCGGCATCGGCAAGCTGCGTCAGCGCAACCGGGGCCAGGTGCCCTACTACGAGCCATGGCCCGCGCTCGCCCGGGAGACCTGGCGCCCCGACATCCGGGCCGCCGTGCTGTCCGCCGTCCGGATCGGCCTGCACCGCAAGTTGATGAAGACGGCCGCGACGGCCGACCTCTATCCGGTCGCGATCGGCACCGACGCCGTCGTCTACCCCTCCGCCGCTCCGAGCCCGCTCGACTTCCTGCCGCACACCGCCGACGGCAAGCCCGCGCCGGGTACGCTGCGACTCGGCGTCTCGCCGGGGATGGTCAAGCATCAGGGCACCCGGACCGTGCTCTGGGCCGAGCAGCAGTTCGAGGAGCACGGCGGCGTCTTCAACATCGCCAACCACATCAAGGACGACCGCGCCGCGGGCGACGGGGAGTAGACCATGGTGGACTCGGTCGGGGACGGCCTGGACCGCGCGCTGGAAGGGGCGTTCACCCGCCCGATCCCCAAGAGCGCCCAGGCGCAGATGAAGTACCTGGTCAAGCAGCTCAAGGGCACCAGGGCGACCGCCGAGTTGCTCGGGGTGTCCCAGCGCACCGTGGAGCGGTATGTGGTCGGCCAGCTGAAGCGACCGCGCCGAGACCTCGCCGCCCGCATGGAGCGCGAGGTACGGCGCCGCTGGCAGCCCCAGGTCCGGGCGAGGGCCAAGGAGCGGGCCGCCACCACCGACGGCCTGGTCTTCGCCACCAGGGCCAGGTTCGGCTTCACCGCCGCCCCGGGCACCACCGACGACGCCCGCGTCCGCGACATCACCCAGGCGCTCCCTCCCCGCTGGGCGGACCGCCTGTTCACCGCCCGGGACGAGGGCGCCACCGAGCAGCAGCTGCAGCGCATCGCCGCCGAAGGCCTGGCGGAGATGTACTTCCGGGCCGACAACACCCGCGCGCAGGGCCTGGGCGTCGAGTTCACCGACGTGGAAGAAATCGACTTCGAGCTGTAGCGAAGCTCAGCAGTCCGGGGTGTCAGGGGCGGACGGCGGCCACCAGCTCGGCGGTCGTCACCACCCGGGCGAAGCCCCCGCCGTGCAGCGAGACGGCACTCGCCCGGGCCAGTTCATCGGCCGTCAGACGCCAGCCGTTCGGGCCGGTCAAGTCGAAGGTGTGGGTGGCGTCGAGGGCGACCAGCACGTCGTAGCCGAGGTTGCCGCCCATGCGGGCGGTGGTCTCCACGCACATGTTCGTCTGAATACCGGACAGTACGACCTGGGTGATGCCCGCCGCCTTGAACCAGCTGTCCAAGTCGGGGGTGCCGTAGAACGCCGAGTTCACGGACTTGGTGACGAGCAGCTCCGGCCCGGCGCCCTTGCCGCGCCGCTCCTCGACGTACTCCTTGAAGTCGTTGCCCTCGTACCCGCTCCGCAGCGGCGAGCCAGGCTTCTCGGAGTCGTGCCGTACGAAGACGACCGGCCGGTCCGTGTCCTGCCAGGCCTCGATCAGGGAAGCGATGTTCTCGTCGGCGGCTGCGTTGTTGCGCGGACCCCAGAACTCCGACTCGTCGAAGCCCTTCTGTACGTCCACCACTACCAGCGCCGCGTTCTGTGTGATCTCCATGCCCACGATCCTGCCGCCCGCCCGCGCTCGCTCACAGAAGGCAGAAAGCCAGCGATCGATGGTTTACTGCCAAGATGACCCAACCGGCCGAGGCCCACCGCATCGCCCTGCTCGCCTTCCCCGGCATCCGGGCCTTCGACGTCTCGGTGATCACCGAGGTGTGGGGCGCGGACCGCACCGACCGCGGGGTGCCCACGTTCGAGCTGCGCCGGGTGGCCGCCGGCCCCGAACCGGTACCCATGCGCGGCGGGCTCGCGCTCACACCGGACCGCACCCTCGACTGGCTGCCCCGCGCCGAGCTGATCCTGGTACCGGGCCTGGACGACCATGTCACCCCGGCCCCCGAGCCGGTCCTCGCGGCACTGCGCCGTGCCCACGCCCGGGGCACCACCATCGCCGCGCTGTGCGGCGGAGCGTTCACGCTCGCCCAGGCGGGCCTGCTGGACGGCCGCCGGGCGCTGACCCACTGGGCACTGGCCGATCAGCTACGCGCCCGGCACCCACGGGTGCGGGTCGAACCGGACGCCCTGTTCGTCGAGGACAGCAATCTGTGGACGTCCGCCGGCACCGCCGCCGGCATCGACCTGTGTCTGCACCTGGTACGCGCCATGCACGGCGCGGAGGTGGCCGCGACGGTCGCCCGATCCATGGTCACCGCACCGTTCCGGACCGGCACCCAGGCCCAGTTCATCGAACATCCGACCCCGCACGCCGACCGCGACGCAGACGCGCTGGCCGAGGTACGCGCCTTCGCCCTGGCCCATCTCGACCAGCCGCTCACCGTCTCCGCTCTCGCCGCCCGTGCCGGTATGTCGCCGCGCTCCTTCGCCCGGCACTTTGCAGCGGCCACCGGAACCACCCCGCTGCGCTGGCTTCTGGACCACCGCATCGCGGCGGCCCAGAAACTCCTCGAACGCACCGACCTGCCCATGCCCGAGGTCGCCCGCCGGTCCGGTTTCGGCAGCGAGGTCACCATGCGCCAGCACTTCACAACCCGCCTGGCCACCAGCCCGCGCGCCTACCGCACCTCGTTCGCCGAACAGCCACCCTCCCCACAGGGGCGTTGATCGCGGGCCGGCCAGCTCAAGCGCTCACATTCAAACGGGAAGCGTGGCTGAGACCGGGAGAGGGTTGCTGCAACATACGCGCGCCTGCTCCTTCGGCTGCCGGCATCGTCGTTGCTGGCGTTCGGTGGTGCAGGTCGAACGGGTAGGAGGGTGCTACAGGTCCGGGTCAAAGCAACTGCGTCGGCTGGCGAGGGCGACCGGCGGGCCTCCTGTCCAGGACAAGAGAGCGCCCCCGCCAAAAGCCCTTTGACCTGCATAAACACCTCGAACAACCCAGTTCGGCGGAACTGGCAGGCAGTTCCGCCGAACGCTGAGCACGATCCTCAGGTCTGAGTGCCCGGTTCCCTCGGACGTACTACAGCGATCGAGGGGACTGCCAGTACGGCTGCAGGAACTGGGTACCCAGTTCCTGCAGCCGTGGCAGATTGACGTGACGTACATGAGTCCGGCATGAATCCGGCCCAGAGCGGCCAGCATCTGACGGCGTGAAACCTGAGCGAGAGGGCAGTCGACACGGCCGACAGGCGGAGTTGATTGACTTCCTGCTCATGTACGTTAGGTTCATGAGGTCGGCCTCACAGCCGTTCTCATGAACCACGCACCACCCCCCCTTGCTCGGAGGGCCCGTTGGGAGCACTACGCAGACTGGTCGACGCCGACACAGGCGAGCCGGTCCCCTATGCGCCGTACGCCTTCTCCGGCAGGCACACGCAGGTCGACAAGGCGCGCGTCGAGGCGATCACCGAGTCCAAGGCCTTCACGCCCAGTCAGAAGTTCCTCGTTCTGTGGTGGATCGGGGTCTCACCTGAAGGCATGGAGCCACTGAGGGCCACCGGGGCGGACATCGCCAAGCGAGTGGGCATGTCCACCGACGCCGTCGGAAAGATCAACAGGAAGCTGGCCAAACACCGCATCCTGGTCGTTCGAGGACGTATCGGCAACTACAACTTCTACCGCATCAGCCCGTACATCGCCTTCCATGGAACAGGCCTTGAGCAGCGTGAAGCGGTGAAGACGTGCAATCCTCCGGACATCCCCGGATTCAACGACAATGTCCCTGCACGGTGGGAGGTCCAGTGATCAGCAGCGACGACAAGCAGAAGAACCTCGAACTGCTCGAGAAGACGGCTGGTATGACTGCCAACCAGCGTCTCGTTGTCATGCTGTATGCCCTGCACCCGACCGACCGGTCCGGTGCCGTCCTGGAGACCGCCGCGAACCTGGCCAAGCTCGTCGGCATGGCTCCGCCCGTGTTCTCGCGGACCCGCAAGCAGGTCATCGAAGCCGGCTGGCTGGAGGAGACCGAGCGGATCGGCCACATCAAGTACTACCGGCTCGACCCGAAGCGCATGGGCGAGAACGTCGTCATCCCCCTTCTCCGCGCAACCTGACGCCTCCGGGAACGCACCTCATTGACGTCACGTACATGAGGTGCGTTCCGCAGGACGCCTTCCTTGCTCTCCCGTCATCAAGAAGAGCCCCCCGGCTGACCCCATGGGCGTCGCCGCCCCTCCCCCACACCTCGGAACCTATTACGGCGTAATAGCGGTACGAGGCTTCCCGCCGTGCCGGTACCTCGCAGACGCCGAAGGGCCGACCCCCTTCGTGGGAGTCGGCCCTTCACAGGATCTGTGATGTCAGTCGCCCTGCACGGTGGCTTGCTCGGCGAAGGACTGCGCCAGCTCAGCAAGCCGGGCCGGGTTCCGCTCCAGTCCCTTCTTGCTCAGGAACCGCAGCAAGTCGAAGAAGAGGTCGTCGTCTCCGATGTTCCTGTCCAGGAGCATGGCGAGGGTGCCCGGCTCGTTGTAGGGAACCCTGCGTGGGTTGGAGCCGCTCTCGACACCCTGGTGCGAGCCCGGAGTCGACGACTCCGTCCGCGGCTCTGGTACCGGCTGCTGAGCGGCGCGCTCACCGGTGTCCGCTACTGCCGGTGCGTCCGAGGACGACGCTCCCGACTCGCCATCCCCTATTACGCCGTAATAGCCATCGCCCGTCGCAACCGACTCGCCAGCGCCGACACCGGCACCGGCACTGGCATCAGCACCGGCAGCCTGTTCCGTACGCGAGGTGGCTACCGTCCCGCTCGGCTCACCATCCCCTATTACGCCGTAATAGCTCTCAGGCTCGCTCGCCTCGCGTGAGGCCGTGGTCAACGCCTCACTCCTCGGCAGGTTCTTCCGACTGCGCTTCTCTTCCTCCTTCCGGGCCCGCTCGTCCTTGAGTTCCTCAAGGGCTGTCGCCTGCTCCGCAGCCGGCTTGTTGGCCACGGCGCGCAGCAGGTCGATGGGCTCTTCACCGACCCGGCTCTGGAGTTCGGGGGTGAGGTTGAGCAGTGCGAGGCGTTGTGACACCCAGCCCTGGGAGCGGTGGAGCCGCTTGGACAGCGCGGTCTGGCTGCCGTGGATCGCCAGCAGGCGCCGGAGAGCACGGGCTTCGTCAAGCTCTCCCAGGTCGTGTCGGTGGATGTTGGCGACGAGGGCGGACTCGAGGAGCTCTTCGGAGCTGGTCCCCTGATCGTCGCTGACCATCACCTTCACGGCGGACAGTCGCGCTTCACGGGCGGCGGCGAGGCGGCTGCTGCCATCGATGACGACGTGGGTGGTGTCGGGTTCGAGGTCGGCCTCGCGCTCGGGATTGGCCCTGATGTAGGCGTCGCGGTTCATGACCGTGATCGCCTGCTTCTGGCCGTGGGTCTTCAGGCTGCCTGCGAGGTCGGTGAGGTCACCGAGATCGGAACGCGGATTGTCGGGGTTGAGGCTGATGCGGTCCGTGGGGAGTTCGGTGGGCGGGGCGACACCCTCGGTGGGCACACCGGTAGCGGCGGCCACGGCCTGGCGCCGTGCGCTGACGGTCCGCACTCCCCCACCGAAACGGCCGGCTCCCAGCTGGTCGGCCTTGCTCATACGATCTCCCGGGCCAACGCGCGCATACCGATCGCCTGCTGTGACTTGGCGGCGTAGGCCAGCAGCGGCCGCTTCATCCGGACTGCTTCTTTCTGTTCCTTGAGATCCCCGATGAGCCCGACGACCCGTGGATCCTTTATGTCGATCCACCCCTGGAGCGAGGAGGTGGCAATGAACCCGCGGCGCGAGTCGTAGAGGTTGACGACGATGCCGAGGTAGTCGATGTCGACCTGCAGGTCGTTCCGCAGATCCTCGATCTGCGTCGTGAGCAGCTCGTAGGCGTCGGCGGAGCTGTCCTCGGCCTGCACCACGATCAACGCCCCGGACTGGCCGGGCTTCTCGCCGTCGCGACGGCGGCCGTAGTACGCCGCGGCATCCATGCTCAGACCGAGGCTCGGCGGGCAGTCCACAAGGATCACGTCGTAATCGGTCTCAAGCGGCGCGAGTGCGCGTTCCAGCGCGGCTTCCCTGGCGCGCACGGCGGAGAGGCGGACATCCAGCAGGAAGGCGTCGTTGCAGGCGGGCAGAAGGTGGAGACGGCCGCCGA
This sequence comes from Streptomyces sp. NPDC052101, assembly GCF_040680235.1. Taxonomy (NCBI): domain Bacteria; kingdom Bacillati; phylum Actinomycetota; class Actinomycetes; order Kitasatosporales; family Streptomycetaceae; genus Streptomyces; species Streptomyces sp. NPDC052101. The sequence goes on along the minus strand of NZ_JBFAWH010000021.1, from coordinate 7,516 downwards.
ACGTCTCGTCATCGATGGAGACGATGAGGTCGCGGAGATCGCCCTTGGGATCGCCTGCCATGTGGTTGGTGAGGCTGTCGCCGTTCATGGGCAGGGGCCCCGCACCGAGCTGGTTGGTGAGGTGACACTGCGGGTCGAAATCGACGAGCAGAACACGCAGCCCGAGGCCCGGCAGGTTCTCGACATCCAGGGGGTCGTCGCTGCCCGACACCTCCCCGGACTGAGTCTCGCTCGCACGCAAGGCCTCGGCGAGCGCCTTGGCCACCCGGACGGCGTGCAGACGGTTGGCATCTTCGGCAAGTGCTTCGCCCACGCCTGCGGTGATCGCCGTCTTGCCGACGCCGCCCTTCTGGTTGCACACGATGATGCGACGGGTGATCTCAGGTCGCTCGACGCCAGGCGCAGGGTTGGAGTCGAGCCACAGCTGAACGGACTGCGCCAGTCCCTGAATGAGGGAGACACGACGCTCGGTGGCGACTTGGCGGAAGTCGTCCCACTGACCGTGCGGCAGGAACGTGGAGAACGACTCGGCACCTGAGGTGTCGATGGCCGCAGGCGTGGAGGCGAGGGTGCACCAGTCCCGCATGCCTTGCTCGACGGCTGCCTGGATCTCGATGCCGCGCTGAGCAGCTCTGACTTTGAGGTTCTGCCGGAGCCATCCCGGCAGTTTGGAGACGACCTTCTCGCGGTCGCTGGAAGTGGCTGGCGAACTCATGGATGACACCTTACTAACGTTCAAGATCTTTGGAAGCATCGACACGTTAGTTACTTGCTCTTGAGAGGACTTCAGGGGCCACACGAGCACCCCGCCCGGCTATTACGCCGTAATAGCGTCGCGCCACAGGCAGTCGGAAGTGAAGATCACTTGGCCTCCAGCGTAGGGGCCAGGCACAGCGCGAACACGCACATACGGGTCACCACCGTGGAGAAGTCGGCGCTGTCCTGTCAGCACGAATGTGTGCGCGTCCACTCCCGAGCCTCTGTTCAGGCCCCCCATTCACCTGACTGGGCGCGTTAGCTGTCAGTACCGATGTCAACCATCCCTGCATGACCACTACGTCGAACTCCTCTGACAACGCCTGGGTGTTGGAGGCCACCATCCGCACAACGCAAACCTCCGATCCTCCATCCCCGGAGCAACTCGCCAGCCTCCGCACGATCGCCTTGTACGACCCTCAGACCCGGACCTGGCATGCCCGCCTAGGCGCGCTCGACATGGTGGGACTGCAGACGCTGCAGACCCTCTTCGATACCGCGCGGGTCTACGGCACAGAGGTGAACCTCATGCCCGCGCCGGTCCCGGCGTCCTGGCACGGCCCCGTCTTCACGACGGCCCCGGACGTGGCCGCGATGCCGGAGCCGCAGACCGACCGTGGGCGGCGGCCGCTCGGCCAGTTACCTCTGGCCTGAGGACCCCGCGCAGACGGGCACTGGCCTCGGGTCGGTAGCTCCTCAGCCCTGGCGGGCTTGCGGTGCCCCGACGGGGTGGCGTTTCGCCATAGGCGGCCGACGGGTCCGTCGGGCCTTTCAAAGCGGCAAGCGTGGCTGGGGCCGGGTCGGGGTTGCTGCAACATACGCGCGCCTGCTCCGTCGCGGGACCGCATCGTCGTTGTTGACGTTCGGTGGTGCAGGTCGAACGGGCGGGAGAGTGCTATAGGTCCGGTCCAAAGCAACTGCCTTCGCCGGCGAAGGCCGCTGGACCCCGCTTACGGGACTGTTCCGGGACTTCCGGGACTCTTCGTTGCGTCAGTCCCGTTCAGTCCCGTGGGGAAAACCGCTGGTCAGGGGCCTGCAGTGCCTGCGAACGGGACTGACGGGACTGAGTGTGCAAGTTATGCCGATCAGGCGCGCGCGTATGCGCGCGTACGTATGTCTGTAGTACTACCTACTCTGTACAGCTCATATATAGAACCTTGAGTCCCGTCAGTCCCGTGGCGCGCGGATCCAGGCCTCTGACCAGCTCTTTTGTGTGCGGGACTGAAACGGGACCGAAGCCACGCCCAGTCCCGGCCGGTCCTGACGCTCCCGCAGAGTGAAGGTTGCGCGGGGCTGACGGGACTGAATATTCGACACGCGGACACCGCGTGTACTGCCACAGCGAGGTGTGCGCTAGCCTCTGATCACGAGCGGAAACTTCAGTCCCGTCAGTCCCGTTGATCCCGCCCCTGAGACGGGTCACGACACAACGGACACGGTGTCAGTGGGGTTGATGCCGCAGACGAAGAAGATCAGCTAGGACAAGGACTCTCTAGTGCCCGGCCAGGTTGCGGCAGGCTCGTCAGGACGCCGAGGTGTCCGCTGCGGTCGGGGTATGCACGAGCCCTGCAGCACCATGCGTTGCGGTCTCGCTCGTTCTACCGGCCTTTTCCACCAGGGCCTTCGTAAGGGACGCTCATGAGCAGCGCTGAGCCGACACGCTTCGACGCCGTGGCCGCCGCCGAACAGATCCGCCAGACGAGCCTTGACCTCGGCCTGCCTGGAGATCAGGTGATTCTGCCCGCGCAGGCAGGGAGCGAGGGAGGCCGACGTGTTGCCCCGGCGGGCCTCCTGCCGGACGAGCTGACCGACCGGGGCAACGCCAAGCTGTTCGCGCGCCTGCACAGCGACCGTTTCCGGCATGTCGAGGGCCTGGGCTGGTACTCGTGGGACCAGTACCGGTGGAGGCGTACAGGCGGTGAGAAGGGTGCCATGTGGGCGGCAGGCGACATGGCCGAGCAGATGCCGCGCACCGACCCGCACGGATTCTTCAGCGATCGTGAAGTAGCGGCGCACCGGCGCCGAACCCAGTCGACTTCGGGGGTCAAGGCCCTGCTTCAGCAGGCGCAGGCTGCCCCGGGCCTCAGTCTCGACCCGGACTCCATGGACGGGGACATGTACGCCCTGTGCACCCCGGGCGGCGTCGTCGACCTGCGGACGGGGGATCTGCGCAAGCCCGACCCGCTGGTGGACATGCACTCACGCGCCACCACGGTCGGCCCGGAGGAAATGCCTCTGCCTCGGTGGCGCAGTTTCCTGCGCGACACCTTCGGCGACGACGCCAAAGGCCGGGAGACCATCGGGTTCCTGCACCTGCTGCTCGGTTACTCCGTCACCGGTGACGTGGGCGCCCAGATCCTGCCGTTCCTCTACGGCTCCGGTGCCAACGGCAAGTCCGTGCTGCTCGAGGTGATGATGCAGATCCTCGGCGACTACGCCAACGCGGCGCCACCCGGCTTCCTGATGGAGAAGGGGAAGTTCACGGAACACAGCACCGAGCTGACGGAGCTGCACGGCCGACGCATCGTCGTGTGTTCCGAACTCAAGCCGAACGACAAGTTCAACGAGGCCAGGGTCAAGCTCCTCACTGGCGGCGACACCATCACCGCCCGCCGCATGCGCCAGGACTTCTTCACCTTCCGGCCCACGCACAAGCTGTGGCTCCTGGGAAACCACCGGCCCGAAGTCGGCACCGGCGGCTATGCGTTCTGGCGTCGCATGAGGATCATCCCCTTCGAGCGGAAGGTCCCCGACGAACTCAAGATCGACAACCTTGCTCAGGAGCTGGTCCGCGACGAAGGCCCCGGCATCCTGAACTGGCTCATCCAGGGCGCCCAGACCTACCTCGCCACCAGGGACCCGCTCCACGGACCGGCCTCCGTACGACTGGCCACCGAGGCCTACGAAAAGACCGAGGACCACATCGGACGGTTCATCGCCGAGCGGTGCACCAAAGGGGAAGGCGGACAACCCAATCCCGAGCTGCGCGTAGAGCAGAAACTGCTCTACGAGACCTACGGTCGCTGGTGCTCCGACGAGGGGATCCGCCCGGCCACGAGCCGCGCGTTCGCCAGCCGCATCCGTCAGGACCTCGGCCTGGCCTCCCCAGCAGAGATGATCAAGAACAACGACCGCAAGCTCTACCCCGGCCTGGCCCTCCTCGCCGACGCCGGGGCAGAGCCCGGCACATGATGCTCCGGACGGAGTCCGACAGCCACGCGCCCAGGACTCTTGCGATACTTGCCAGAACCAGACGACCAGCGGTGAGCGTGCCGCACGATCCGGCCAGAGGCCGGCCCACGGGACAGGAGGGGCTGCGGCCATGAGCTCGATGCTGCAAGACAGCCAGCTCACCGACGAAGCTGAAGTGGTCTGGCTCGAGGACCCGGAAAGCCTCGACTACGTCCGGCAGGCCCTGGACAAGGTACCCACCCGCAGGGGCAAGCCCCGCTACTCGCGAGACGGCCGGCTCGTCGGCTACACCAACCTCCAGCCGGGCGCCGCCAGCGATCCCGACTCCGGACTCTTCCCCCGGCGAGCGTTCTTCCTCCTGCCCCACGACCGCGACAAGCAGCCTCACGGGCCGTACTCGGTAGGCGCCCCGGGCGAAGCCGTCGACCCGCGCACCATCCAGCCGGGCAGAGTCGGCGCCAAGACACCGCGCTCGCAGCGGAGCCAAGCTGCGGAGATAGCACCGGTCGGCCCGTAAGCGACGTCAGCGCGACCTCGTGACACGGGACTGACGGGATCGACGCATCAAGATGACGACGAGTTGCCCGAGGGACGTCTCCGTCCTGATCGACCCGTATGTCCGACCTTCAGTCCCGTCAGTCCCGTGACCGCACTTCCACATGGACCGGCCAGCCCAGGTGAGGGCGGCGCCATGGGAATCTGCGGAACCTGCCCGCAGCTCCGGGCGTCTGACGAGTTGCCTGCAACGATCACGAAACGCACTGAGTGACTGAGGATGACGGTCACGCTGGCCGAGGAAGTCATGCTGCTGTCCCTGGACGACAAGTCCGGGGGTGCCGGAGCAGCGGCACGCGGCATTGGCTGACAAGGGCCCATTCCAAGGCCGGCAAGGCGGCCATGGAAAGCCTCTGCGGGTTACTGGCGTGCTGATCGGCACGGCCGGCCCGGCGAACCACGCGTACCTGCGCTCACTGGGGGCCGAGCCCGTCGCCTACGGTGAGAGCCTTGCCGAGCGGGTTCACACGCTCGCTCCCGACGGGGTCGACCTGGCACTCGACGTCGCCGGGAGCGGGGTGCTGCCCGACCTCATCGGGCTCGCCGGCGACCCGGAGCACGTCATCACGATCGCCGACTTCACGGGAGCCAGGAGGCACGGGGTGACGTTCAGCCGCGGCGACGACGGCCGCGCTGTCCACGCGCTCGCCGGGATCGGCGAGCTGATCGACGACGGACGCTTCTCGCTTCCCGTCGTGCGGACCTTCCCCCTCGACGGCATCGCGGAGGCGCACCGCTTCGGCGAGGCCGGCCGTGTACGCGGGAAGATCGTCCTGGTGCTCGGCTGACGCGACCGCAGCGTACGGGCCGGGCTGCAACGCATCTGGAACACGTGAGCCCGCCAGTGGGCCGGTATCGGGTGGTTGTCGGGCGGTGGCCGGTGATCTGTCGGTGATCTGTCGACGGCTGCCGGGACATTGGAGCTACTTGGCGCCGGCCATCAACGGCGCCATCCACCAGCATCGTCCCGACTTGCTGGAACGGCGCTCCCGGCGTGACCTGCCGCGTGCCCGCCCAGCGGTCCACGACCAGGAAGGAAGCCCCCATGACCACTGACATCACGATCATCGGCGCCGGGCTCGGCGGCCTCACGCTCGCCCGCGTCCTGTACGTGCACGGAATACCGGCCACGGTCTACGAGGCGGAGCCCTCCCCAACTGCGCGTTCGCAGGGCGGGATGCTCGACATCCACGACTACAACGGACAACTCGCCCTCGAGGCAGCCGACTTGATGGACGAGTTCCGTGGCCTCATCCTGGAGGGCCGCCAGGCAATGCGGGTCCTCGAGCCGGACGGGACCGTCCTGTTCGAGAAAGCAGACGACGGCACGGGGGGACGCCCGGAGGTACAGCGGGGCGAGCTGCGACAGATCCTGCTCGAGTCACTCCCGGACGGCACCGTCCAGTGGGGGCACAAGGTCAGCAGCACCCGTACCCTCGGCGAGGGTTGCCACGAGGTGACGTTCGATGACGGCAGCACCGTCGTCACCCGCCTGCTGGTCGGCGCGGACGGCGCCTGGTCACGGGTCCGGCCGCTGCTCTCCACCGCCACACCCGAATACATCGGCAAGTCGGTCGTCGAGACCTACCTGTTCGATGCCGACACTCTCCACCCAGCCGCCGCAAAAGCGGTCGGCGGTGGGTCGATGATCGCGCCTACGCCGGGCAGGGAGATCTTCGCTCACCGGGAAAGGGACGACACTCTGCACGCCTACGTGGGGCTGTCCGAGCCGCAGGACTGGTTCGCCGCCATCGATTTCGCCGATGCCGCCGTGGCCACCGCGCGGATCGCGCAGGAGTTCGATGGCTGGGCGCCGGAGCTCACCGCGCTGATCACCGACGGCGACATCGCGCCGGTCCTGCGCCCCCTCTACGCTCTGCCGACCGGGCACTGGTGGGACCGGGTGCCGGGGGTGACCCTGCTCGGAGACGCCGCCCACCTCTCGGCCCCGAACGGCGAAGGCGCCAACCTAGCCATGCTCGACGGCGCCGAACTCGGCCAGGCCCTCGCCGCGCAGCCCGACGACATCGAGGCCGCGCTCACCGCATACGAGCAGGCCATGTTTCTCCGCAGCACCGAGGCCGCCACCTTTGAAGGCGCCGAGGCCCACGGGACCGACCCCGACAACAGCACAGCCCACGCCCTGATCACCGCGTTCACCCGGCACGAGCAGCCCCAATAAGGCATTCAGTGTGCCCCCTGTTGGGCAGGGGGCACACTGGGGCTTTACCTCTTGAGGAGGTGGAGCAGGAGGCCGATCACCCCCGCTCCTACAAGGATCGCCGCACCCAACACGGGGTTGGCATAAGCGACATATCTACGACTAGGGCTTTCGGGCCGTGGCCACGAAGTACGAACCAGCGCGCGTACGTCTTCCACGGCACCGTTGCCGCGATCCGACTGTGGCTCAGGACGTGATCGGGCGGGCGGGCTTCAGAGCCACCGCTTTGCCGCCTCGACGCTGTCCCCGCCATTGGTGTTGAACGCGACAGCGGCCTGGGGCGCATGGCGGCGGATCAGGTTAACGATTTGTTCGAAGAGCGGAAGCAACTGCTCGGTCTTGCGGATCCCGCCGCCGACGACCACGACATCCCACGGGTGCTTGGTCAGCGACGCGACGAGGGTGGACTCGGCCGATTCATCGAACACGACCAGCGTCATGGCCGCGTCGATGCCATGCTCGCCGAACCGGACGAGCTCCGCATCGAGAGCCGCGCGAAGAGCCGCCCCGTCGACGCCGGGTATCCCTTGCGGGTCGTATCCAACGACAAGTGCAGAAGACATACGGGCAACCTACAGGGCCCACTAAGCATGATCCGCCGGACAGTCCCTAGGAACCGGAGCCTGCGCCGGGGGGTGGACCCGCACCGAACTCTTCACCTGCACCGCCACCAATGATTTCCGGCAACGTCCCCACCTGTGAGGTTCGGTCGTGATGTCACTGGGATGTTCGGCTTTGTGTGTCACTGGCGTGTAGGTGTGTTGGTGCTGCTCAAGGGGTAGTTGGGGCGAT